>JAJDDV010000001.1 GCA_029260135.1 Phycisphaerae bacterium
ACGTCTCCGCTGTCGCTTCCTCGACGGGGATGCCCGCCAGATTCGACTCTGCGACGAAGCAAACAACGAGGATGCAAGAACTCATGACTCCATATCATGACAGAAAACGACCAGACAGCTGAATACGATTCTTGGCTAGGGGGTTGACGTAGAGGATTCAGCAGCTTCACAATGAGGAGCAGATGCCTGCTCTGGCGGCGTGCTGGGGGGGGTGTCGTCGAGGCACTTGCCCGCCGGCGTTGTCTTTTGTCTCTCGCTGTTTCGAACAACATCTCAACCGGATTCCAAGAAGAGCTCGCCAAGCCTCACTCCGGCTCGCCCGAAGACGAGCCGGAGCTGGCCGGCGTTCTCCTTCCTCCGTCCTACGGACGATTTATGGTGATACTGGTCAAGCTAGCACCTGCGTCGTAGTCCGGGTGATTCACGTTTGTGACTGTAAACGTCACCGAGTTGGGACCTCCCTCGAACGTCTCGCTCTTCCGGGAGATCTGCCCGTTACCGTTCGTCGTCTTCCATTTGGCTTCACCACCTGTGAAGCGGCATCGAACCTGGACGTTTGCCAACGGGCCACCCGGTCCTTCCACCGTAAAGGTGACCTGGGCAAACCACTTGCCCTCGCCCTTGTCGATACCCGCACCATTCATTGCGGCGATGATCACGGCACCGGCGGGAGGCGGTGCACACGCCGGGTCGGCGGCACAATCAGCGTCCGCACAATCGGCGAGACCGTCGCAGTCGTTGTCCGCTCCGTCTGTGCAGTTCTCAGCTGGAATTGGACCGCAATCTACCGGGCAACCGCACAAGTCCTCGGCGGGGTCACAGATTCCGTCACCGCAGACCGGGACAATGCAAGCCACATCGGCAGCGCAGTCCAGATCATCGCAGTCCGCGAGGCCGTCGCAGTCGTTGTCTGCTCCGTCCGTGCAGCTCTCGGCTGGAATTGGGCCGCAATCTACCGGGCATCCACACAGGTCCTCGCCGGGATCACAGGTCCCATCGCCACAGAAGGCACAGGCGCCGCAGGGACCGACACCACAACATGCGGTGTCCGCACAGTCGATGGCCCCGTTGCAGTCGTTGTCCACGCCGTCGATGCAGATCTCGATCGTCGGAAGGCCGCAATCAGCCGTGCAGTTGCAGTGGTCCTCACCGGCATCACAGGTACCGTCGCCGCAGAACGGGGCGGGCGGACCACCGCAGGTGGCGGTTCCACCAATATCCGGGCGGTTGACGATCAAGCAGTCCCCGGCGCCGCACACCGGATTGAATGCGCCGAATCCACCCTCACCGGGGGTGATCGACACGGTCGCAGTTACACTGTCAAGATTCTCATCTTCAACTGTTTCGAGAACCAGCGTCGCCTGGCCGTTTCCATTGGTAATTGCCTCCGATCCTTCGCCGTTGCTCCAGGCAACGGTAACCATGGAACCCGGCAGCGGACCAATCGCATCTTCCACGGTGAGACTAACCGCCGCTCGCCACTTCGTGCCCTCCGTGTAGAAGCTACTACCGCTCAAGGTGGTGACCATCACGGCATTGGTGCAAACGGGAGGAGGACCGACACCGGGTAGCGCCGCCGGTAGCGACCAGTCCGCCTCGAACTTTGCCAGACCTTGCCCCATCGTGTACGGCAGTTCGAGGTTGGATAGGGTTGGATCCTGGCACGGGCTGTTTAGATTGCCCGCTGTACATTCCGGAAGCGTCGGATCGTTGCCCCAGTAAAGGCGCAGGCCGGGAGCGACCAGCCGGTCGATCTCCACGTCGGCCCCGAGATCCGGCCGATCACAGATCGCGCCGAAGGGCAGCGGCGCCACGGTCGGGTCGAGCGGCGTTGTTCCCTCATAGCACACGGCTGAAGGCTGGACCATTGTGTCGAGCACGTAGCCCAGGTAGTCCCGGGTGACCACGCCTATCCCGACGAGAAGCTGCTTCTCTTCGGAAAACGCGCTGTACCATCTGTGGTCGAGGAATGTGTCGTCGAAGACCCCACCTTCCATCTTGCCTGCCCGTGGCACGAGCGTGTGGATGCCAAAGTCGACATCATTGCGTGCGCCACCTGCGACGATCACGGTTTGATCGACATACGCCGGGAGGCAGGGAGCCGTAACACACTGCACCACCACCTCACCCGTAGCGTGGAAGCCGTACGGAAGTGTCAGGCGAAGCGTGTAAGTGCCCGGCGCCACATCTCTGAACTCGTAAGAGCCTGGCTTGGGACCGGAGAAGAAGCCACCCCACTCGTCGGGCGGCACACCGATCGCGATGTAGCCTTGGGCGACGGCGACGGTCTCGTCATACGCTCCGCTCGCCGTAACGGTCGCAGGATCCTGCACCTGCTCGAGTGTGACCGGGTCGATGACCGGTAGCCCAGTACCCGCGTCGAGCAACGGAATGATTCCGCCCGCGGCATCCAGCAGCTCGATCGTCGCGTCCTCCACGACTGAGTCCTCGACCTTGTCGTAGAGGCCGTCGCCGACCCAGGTACCCCTGGCCAGCGAATCGCCGAACACCATCCCCTGGATCTGACCGACGTCCGCGGGAATTGGCTCGAGGAACAGGCTCGACGTGTAGTTCGCCGTATAATACTGGACCCAGCGGTTCATCCCATTGCGCTGAATGACGGTGCCATTGGCGGCATCGCAGGCAATTGGGGTGCCATTCACGTCATAACCACAGATGACACATCCCTGGTCGGTCGAAGGATTGCACGGGTCGGACACGATGGGACAGTTCGCAAAACCGGTGCAGTTAGGGTCGACCGGTACTCCGGCTTGCGGCCAGTACGTGTCCGTCACGATGGCCCCGCGGTACCCGGGCGGCGGCTCGACGTCGAAGAACGCCATCGTCTCGATCTCGCCCAGGAACTCGAAGCCGTACCAGCCGGTGGCGTCCGTAACTACCGAGAACGGGACGTTGCCGCCCTGGTACTGGAGGTTCACGGTCGCTCCGGGAATCCCAATGCCCGTCGCGTTATCCACGACGAAACCATTTAGCCGGGCGGCGAACCGCGGGAGGACCATCTTCGGCATACCCGCCGTCTCGTTGATAAAGAGAGGGAACGCGACATCATTGACACCGTCGACCGCAACCTGCACCTCCCCAAAGACCCATTGGAGCGGTTTGTCGGACACGAGGAGGGTGTAAATACCCGCGGGAACGTTCTCGAAGCTGAACGTGCCGTCAACCGGATCGGCCTCCGTGGTGGCGATGACAGTCGAAACATCACCGATGCGCCGCCACAGAACGAGAAACGCATCGGGCACGATGAGGTGGGTCGACACGCCCTGGTTGATGTAAATCGGGTCCAGCGGGGCTCCCGCCTCGGGGGGCTCGGGTTCGCCTCCCACAATCGGGGGTTCCCACTGTATGTCGGCATCCTCAACGGTGCCGCTGATGGTGGAACCACCGGTTCCAACAGGGAGCTGGCCCAGCTTCTTGACGAAGCCGAACCATGCGAGGAACGCGCCCGCTTCCGTGCCGGGATCACCCGGATAGATCAGGATTTCCCATTCCCGCGTGCCCTCCATGGTGTACGTGTGGTACCAACCGTTCGCCCAGGCATTGCCTGCTGCGTCGGTCGCCGGCGGCGTCGCCCGGAGGGCGTACGCACCGGGAGGGATGTCCTGCAAATACAGCAGACCGGACACCGCATCACCGGTGAACGCAAGACCGTCCTTGGTATTGATCGTCGGCGCGCCCGGACCGCCGGCGGCCGTATACCCGCTCGCCACGACGTTGCCGGTCCTCGGGTCATAGAGTTCCATGAGCACACCAGGCAGGCCTGGGTCTGTCGGCCAGTCGGGCGCGCCGTTGACCTCGTTCTCCTCGAAGGCGTACACGAGAAGATTCCCCAGTGGCTGGATCGGCTCTGTGACCGGATCCACCACGCCGGTGTCTTTGTTCAGGTAGAGTGCGGGGAGGTACGCGTCCGTCACCAGCGTGCTATAGATCGTCACATCGCCAGTCAGGTCGAACACGCGGCTCGTCAGGTCGTGATCCGTCGCGCTGTACATGGCGATGTAGACGCCTCCCGCGGGAAGACACGCGCTCCAGAGATTGGCCGCAGGGTCGGGAAACGTCCCGTACGTCACGACCGCCCCCGTGTGCATGTCCTGAATCATGACCCGTGCGTTGTTGGCCGCAGGCGAAAGGGCCGGCGCGAGCGGCGCGAGAACTGCGTTCCGATGAACGACCGGTTCGCCCAAAGCGTCAAGCGTATACGTTACCGTCCCTGTACCGGCATAGACCGCGCCGGCGACGGTGACACAACCGCCCACAGCCATCCGTGATTCGGGCTTCGACGATCCCGCGTCCGCACCGGAGGTCATACTCCCGGGTGGCGCGCCACATCCCCACAAGAAAAGTAATGCCACTGATGTAACTGACAGATTGGTCTTCGCATTCATGTCTATGTCTCCCAGACTTCTCTCTCGGACCACTCTCCGGGACGCCACCCTTGGTGTCCTGGGCCTGAATCACAGAGTGCTCCACACACTTTCGTACTCACCAGCCACGATTTCACGGATTGATACCCGCAGCCCACTAGGAACCACGCGTCGACTGACTCGCCACGCCTTGCGGACGATTCCAGCAGTCCTTCCTATCTCCTCTTCCTCTCCTCATCCGGTGCCAGGACGGCCTCCAACAGGGAATCCAAGAGCCCTGATGCAACGCCGGGAACGTAGTACTTCGCTCCAGCACGCAGCGCTTTCCTCTCGAGGTCGATCGTGTGTTCTTGTGCCACCACGACCAGCGGAGCACGGCGAGCGAGCGCTGACGACAAGCGAATGAACTTGAAAGCCTCCCTGGCGGTCTTTCCGAGCTGAAGGACGACGACCCGAGGGTGTGCACTGCGCACGTGTCGACAGGCCTGTTCCGCGGCCTCTATCTCAAGCACGGTGAAAGACCACTTCCTCGCCATTCGGCGCAGACCAGGAGTGACCTCCCCATCCAGCACCACGACGATCCCCTCCGCTGTACTTGTGCCAACCACCCTAACTTGCTCCTTGAGTCGCTGTGCAGACGCCCGTTCGCAATAAAGGATTAGCAAGCGCCATACAGTTTGGATGTCAGTGTGGCGCACCGCAGCCGGGATGCATAACTTCTTATGTGGCAGGCGGTTACGGCCAGTGATGAAGGAGCGAACCTAGTAGCGATCTAGGCTAGGGAATCTACTCGTTCACCGACGGGGAAGGAACATCATGCACCAACGATGTATGAAGTGGAATGTAAGCAACAGAAGGGAAAGGACTTACGACACTTGGCCTGTCTTGTACCTGCCAGCGTCGAAGGAACAAACTGCTCCTGCTCATGCAGGCCACATTCGCACGAGATCCACGACCGAATCAGCTTGAAGCTTGGTCATGATATGTCCGCGGTGAACGTCGATGGTCTTGCGGGCCACGCCGAGTTCGAAGGCGATCTTCTTGGTGGACTTGCCCTGCACGAGATGGCCCATCACTTCACGTTCACGTGGGCTCAGCGCGTCAAGCCTGGCACGTAGCTGTGCGCGTTCGTCCCGCTCCTGGCGAATTTCGGCATCCTGAGCGAAAGCCTGTCGAACGCGTTCCAACAACCTCTTTGCGCGGCAGGGCTTTCTGAGGAAGTCGACGGCTCCTGTCTTCATCGCGCGGACGGACGTCTCTACGTCCCCATGGGCCGAGAGAATGATCACCGGAATATTGCGCCCGTTTTCTGCGAGTTTCTCCTGCAGGTCCAGCCCGGTCATTCCAGGCATCTTGATGTCAAGAATCAGACATCCCGGTTTCGAACGATCGAAACCATCGAGAAACGCTTGGGCGTGTTCAAACGTCTCGACCCGCAGACCGACCGCTTCCATCATCCGACGGAGAGACTTTCGTATGGCCTCGTCGTCGTCCACGACAAATACCGTTTCGTCAGCATGCATCTTGATAGACTCCTCCGGCGATCGGCATCGTGAAGCGGAATGTGGCACCCTCTCCCGAATTGGGTATCGCCGACAAACTCCCCCCGTGTGCCTCAATGATCCTCCGGCTGATGGACAAACCCATCCCCATGCCGTCGGACTTTGTACTGTAGAATGCCCGAAAAAGATGATCGACTTGTTCTTCGAGTAGTCCAGGGCCAGTATCCCGGACGCTGCATTCGATCAATTCCTTTCCGCACCGCGAGGTGTGAACGGTCAACTGATGTGCTTCTCGGTCGCCCTCCACCATCGCTTCGACGCCATTCTTGATCAGGTTTACCAGAACCTGTTGAATCTGAATCGCGTCCGCTACGAGTTCGGGCAGCCATTCATCGAGTTCCAGACGTACGTCGACTCCGCGCTGTCGGAGTTCCGGGCCCATCAAATCGACGACCTCAGAAATCAGTTCGTTGACGTTGACCGTCGTCTGTCGTCGCTTCGGATGCCCTACAAAACCGCGAAGGCGGTCGATGATGTCTCCCGCCCGTTCCGCTTGCCCAGCGATCTGCGACAAGTCGTCCAGAAGCTCCGCCGGCGCCGAACCATCCGCCCGGCCACGCTCTGTGCAAGCCTCCGCGTACATCACAATCGCTGATAGCGGCTGATTCAATTCGTGGGCAAGCCCCGCGGCCATTTCTCCCATCGTTCCCAATCGCGCCACGTGCGCCAGTTCCGCTTGCCTCTCACGAGATAGGGCCTCCACCCGCTTGCGTTCGCTGATGTCCTCCACCACCTCGATGAAACCTCTTACATTTCCGGCGGAGCCCCGTATTGGGAACGCGCGAATCTGGGCCGTAAATCGGCCCCCGTTGTCCAGCACACCTTCCGTCTCGACTTGCGCAGGCTCACCCGTCTCCATGGCGCGTGTACCGGGGCAATGCGGACACACCTCGTCGCGTTTCTCGAATTCCGAGAAACACTTCTTATTGAGGAAATCGCCACTGGCTCTGTTGAACATCCGAGCCTGTGCGGCATTCGTCATGATGATATTGTGGTTTTCGTCGATCAGTGTGACGCCCAGATCGATATTCTCGACGAGCGTTCGATACCGTTCCTCGCTCTCTCGCAAGGCCTCTTCGCCCCGCTTTTGCTCGCTGGTGTCACGCACGATCCAGGTGAATACTCGCTCGCCAGGCGGATGCCCCTCGCTTACCGCCGCCTGAAGCGGGAACGGTGTACCGCCCTTGCGCCGACCCTCCATCTCTCCCCCGAGGCCCACCGACCCCACCTTTCCATTCAGTCGTTGTTTGGAGCTCGAATGTACTTGTGGGCCACCCGTTCCCTTCGGAATCAGGAAGCTGATGTTCTTGCGGATCACCTCAGCGTCGCGATAACCGAAGATCCTCTCCGCTGCAGCGTTGAACGACTCAACCAGCCCTCGCTCATCCGTGGTGATGATGCCGTCGGCGGCCGTATCCACAATCGCGCGCATGCGCGCTTCACGGTCTTCCAAGTCGTGCGCATGCGAGGCCGCTCGGTCCCTTGCCGTGCCCAGCGCTTGTGTTGCGCGGCACAGGAACAAGACCGCACCCCCCAGGACCAATACCATGCCGGCGCTACCCCAACCGATCAAGAAGCCCTGAAGGCTTCCCAGCGGCGGATAATGCGACCCTTCGCACAGGTACGCCAAGAACCACTTTTCCTCGCCTGGAACGTCCACGGTCGTCCAAATCGTCTCGCGTCCGTCGTGACTGAACTTCGCCGGACGGTCTTCGTAGAACCCCGCCACGCCGTGCTGAGCGTACTGGTCTTGAAACCATCCCTCGGTCACTTTGCTGGCATCGGGGCACGCGAAAGTGCTTCCGTCTCCTTTGGTCAATAGAACCTCGTTGCCGGTACTGTTGATACCGAGGATCCTCGAGAGGTCCTCACTTGGAATCATCCCCGAGACGATTCCCGCGAGATTGCCGCGTGACCAGATGGGAGCCGAACACGCAATTCCTGGCTTGCCGACACACAAGCGGACCGGGTTGCTCACGAGAAAATCCAGGGTCACATCCTCTTCAAACCGACGAATATGTTGTCGGAGAATCGAGTACTCCGCCTCTTCACGTTTCATCGAGCGCGTTGATTCGACCAATCCTCCGTGGTCTTCAACGAGCGTCAGAAACGGCCTTCGTGTTCCGTCGAACGCTCGCTCCGTGATGTAGATCTCCGTCAAGTGATGCTGCGCATAGGTTGCCTTGTAGACCGCTTGCACCTGTTCGTAGGGTCCGCCAGACATGTTCGCCACATCCCTGTCAAGACTGATAAGGCGAGTACACAACCATACATTGTGCATGTAGGCCTCAACCTGGTCTTTGGTGGCCGTCAAACGGCGAGAATTGCGCGTATGCGCCTGCTCCGCTTGCGCACGGTGTTGCTGGCGATTGCTCGAGACGATGATCACCGCGATAATGATGGCCAAGAGCGCACTGCTCCACCCGACCAAGTCGAGACGTCGTAGCGATTCCTTCCTTCGCTCCGTCATCTATCCCCTCCACCGAAATGACGTGAACGCGACCTGAGGAGTGCATCTCTGGAAATACCAGGCAAGCCCCGCCGGGCTCAGAGTGCGACACAGTGAACGACGGGCACCGTGGACGCGGTGCCCTGAGTGGGCGCCGTACATCGGCGAGCGCGAGGACGTCCGTGAGGACGGCCCTCCGATCACAGCGGTCCTGACAAGGGCGGACCTTCCCGCCGGCGGCTTCATCACCGCTCGCTCCTCCCCCCCCGACACCCCCAACATCTCTTGTCGTTTCGAACCCGTTGTCTGCAAGGCCACGGTCGAACGACACCAGAGCGTCTCCACGCCTGCCCTCCATGAAGAGCAATTGCCGTACCCAGCCCACAACTTCTCCAGTGCCACCGTAGAACAAGGTCGGTTCTACGGCTCCCGGTACTCGCAAACCAGTCTCAGCACATGCTCAAAGCCCATGGACGGAGCATTTCGTTCACCTAACGGGGCGGCCCAGGGTTCGAAACCCCGCCCATCCCGGAAGATCGACCGGCGCACTTTGTACCAGTGAACGGAACGGTTTGCTCCAAACGGCCCACGAACCACAGGGCTCCTCAAGACGCCCGAACGTCCAAAGCAAACGGCAACCAGATCCTGCCCGCGCTCTATGGCTGGCCAATTCACAGGTCAGTCCATCGATGCGACGAGCACACCCGTGCCCATCTCGAGAGTCAAAGTCCGTTCGACTTGCCGTCGACAGGCCTAAGATGCCGCGAACGAACCTCGGCGCAATTGCAGCGTGCTTCTTCAGGAGACGACGTGCGCGACGGTAACACTGCAATTCAAAGTCCAGTGCATTCTGCCAGATTTCCGAGAGGATTTCAACTCACTTTATCTCAGACACGGAGGCACAGGTAATCTGGGGCACGCAGGAAATCTGCTAAGAATGCAAAGACTTGTTAGTTCTGGTTATATCGAGCCAAGCGATGAAGGTGAAGGTGACTCAATGTCCCATAATAGAAGATCTACGATCAAGATTCGCGGTCGTAGCGGCGTGTGGCGCCACCCCGCCGGTGAAAACGCGTCGGAAATGAGATAGAAAGACCAAAGGAACCCGCGACGTCTCATTGC
>JAJDDV010000002.1 GCA_029260135.1 Phycisphaerae bacterium
GGGCGACGAAAACCACAGTAAGACGCCACCCACAAGGGGTGGCGCTACACCTGGGCAACCGAAAGCGACTTCTTCAACAGGCTGCTAGCGCTCTTTGACACGTGAAATGATGGATGGCTAAGCGCAGCGCCGTCATGTGATCGCGGTGACGGCATGGCGGTGCCCGGACCTCGTCGGGCTTCAGCAGCCTCCACCGGATGGCGTTCATCCTCTGAGGTGTAACGAAGCACTAACGCCTTTCCAGCGATTTCTCGGCGTTGAGAAGCCAGGCGGATGCTGTTGATCTGCGCAGTACAGGCCGTAACGGCGCTGGGCTGTGCGGGGCGCGGTCCATTCAGACCTTTCGCGATCGGCGGCACTGTTTAATCTCGCCCGTTCCCTCTCGAATCTCCGATAAGCCACAAGTCGAGGCATCGCCCGTGATGCGCGCGCAATGCGGGCGATCTCGTCAATAGGCTGAGGCTGAGCCTCGCAGGGGCGATCGCGGCGATGAAGATCGGCGTATTCAAATATGGCTGGTGGGACGAAGCCTGTAAGGCCGTCTCGCAAGAGAAGATCGACCTGCCGATCGCGCGCCACGCCGACGACAACGCGTACACCGCCGATCTGGCGTCACGAATCGATCACGGGACCGCCACACTCGCAAGATTGCAGGGTAAGCCCGTCGATCTGTTCCTCGACAACGGCGGTGCAGGGCTCGGTTTCACGCGCGGACCCGGCGGGGGCGATGATCTGAAGATCGCGCATGAGGTCGCTGGAAAACCACTGCTCTCGCACTTCATCGATCCGCTTACGACCGCGTTTCAGGGGCTGGAGTGGCAGGTCGTCTGGCAATGCCTGCAAAGTCAGACCTGGTTCAAAGCGGTGTGGGATCGCGCGCACGTCGTCGAACTCCAGCAGTTCGGCCTCCCCCATGTCCTGTACCTTCCGATGGCCGCCGTCGATCATCCATACGACACGAATCCGCTGGATGGGCGCAACACGCAGCCGATCGTCTCGTTCGTCGGCGGGCAAAACACGACGTACTTCAGCTCGAACGCGGCCGTCCCGTCGTCCACCCTTCTGGCCGGTGCGATGGCACACGCCGCGCGAAGCGATCTTCCCGGGCTGAGCTTCTACGACCTCTATCACAACTTCTATGGTCTGGGGGCGCTACCGGTCGACGGCGAAGAGCTGACGGCGCGCATCCACAAGGTCACGGCCTACCTCAACGCGAAACTCTTCTTCAACGCCACAATGTGCCTGAGAAACCGAGATCGTTTCGTCATCTTCCTCAAGCGACAATTCGGTGAACGGTTCCACCTCGCCGGTAAGGGTTGGGACAGCGCGTACGGCTTACCGACCGCCCCGCGATTTGAAACGCGTGACGACTATCTGAAACATTTCCGAAACGTGGCGATCAACCTGAATTTCGTCAACGGAAACGCCGAGACCGGCTTGAACATGCGCCATTTCGAGATCACCGCCGCCGGCGGCTTCATGCTCTGCTACCAGCAGCCCGAACTCGGCGAACTCTTCGAGATCGGAAAGGAATGCGCCGTCTTCACCAGCGAAGCCGACCTCCTCGACAAAATCAACTACTACCTCGACCGTCCCCAGGAGCGTGCCGACATCGCCCTGGCCGGGCAACGCCGCACCCTCTCGCAACACCTCTACAGTCATCGCCTCAGGACGTTCAAGCAACTGGTGCTGCCTGCGCCGCTGCCCGTGGACTATTCGACCAGCAACCTCTGGGACGACCTCGAGGCGATCGTGCCCAAAGCGCGTGTCATTCTCGATTGCGGCGCCAATGTCGGACAGATGGCACGCGGTTTCCGACAAGCCTATCCTGACGCACAGATCTACTGCTTCGAACCGGTGTCCTCCGTCTTCGAGGAACTCCGCGCCGAGTGTGACAGGGTCGTGGCAGTTCCGGTCAAGAAGGCCGTCTTCGACCGAAACGGAACCGCCACGATTCATCTCACGGCCGGGGCGGAAGCGCACTCACTCTTGGGCTTCGAGGCCGGCAATCCCTGCGCCCGCTGGACGAAAGAGGTGGGGGAGGAGGCTGTGGAGGTGTGTACGCTCGACCATTGGTGTCACGAGGAAGACATCGATGGCCGGCAGGTCGATATCCTCAAACTGGACGTCCAAGGCGCTGAGCTTCAAGCGCTGTATGGGGCCAAGAAGCTGCTGCAGGATGTCCGGGTCGTCTATCTCGAGGTTTCGTTCGTGCCGATCTACAAGGACTGCCCGCTATTCGGAGAAGTGGACGCGTTTCTCTCGGCGCGCGGATTTCGACGCTGCGCCGTCTATCCCTCCGACCAACCCCAGAACTGGGGCGATGCCCTGTACGTCAACAACCGCGAAAGGTCGCCTTCATGAGTCGCCGTCCCTTGCGCATCGCCACCACGCCGATGTTCGAACGCTCCGTCCGCGAGGCCGGGTTTGACGCGTACCTTCTTCCGGACACCGTGAGCCTCGACTTCAATCGATCGATCGAGGAGCGGACGCGCGACGGTGCCGTCTACCGTCCGTTCTTGGAAGAGCACGACATCGATCTGGTGCTGGACTGCAACACGCAGGCGCTGACGCTCGTTGCTTCGCCGTCGAACCCCGGCGAGATGGCGCTGACGACGGCTTCGCTGGGGATTCCCTATGTATCGTGCTATCTGGATCCGGTGACGTCGACCATGGCGCAGGTCGGATGGGCGGATCATTGGCATCTGCTCGAGAGCAACACTTGGATCAAGTGGATTCCTGAAGCCACGCACGCCGAGGAACTGATGAAGCTCGGCGTGGGTAGCATCGTCACCATGCCCATGGCGGTCGTGGATGACGACTATGATACGAGCCCGCCCCCCCAGCCCGAGTCCGGTCCACCGGTGGCGTTTATGGGGCATCCGGCTTCGTCGTGGTTCGGGTCCGAGCAGCAGATCATGCCGAGGCAGCTTTGTGCCGGGTTGATGGCGGCGGGCGTTCGGGCGGACATGCCCGATCTTCCCTTCCACAAGATCTTCTACGATCTGTATGAGTTCGCGACGCCGCCCAAACCCAGCGACGATCGGATGACGCGCGCCACACGCAGTTCCGAGTATTATGCGCAGAAGTTCGTTTACCAAGCCTACCTGGCGCTCAAACACCGCGACCGATTCATTCGGTTTCTCAAACTCAAGCTGGGCGATTCGTTCGAGCTGATCGGGGATTTCTGGGGAACGCAGTATGGACTTCCGCACACGCCGCGTATCTGGGACATGAAGAAGCTGCACGAACGAATGCGCGCCGTCCCCATCAATCTGAACTTCATCAAGGGGAACTGGGAGACCGGGCTGATCGTTCGCCACTTCGAGGTCCCGGCGCATGGCGGGTTCATGCTGACCTATGAGACGGGTGAGCTGTCGAAGAACTTCGAGATCGGCAAGGAGTGCGACGTCTTCCACAACGAGGAAGAGCTGCTGGATAAGATCCATTTCTACCTCCAGCACCCCGAGGAGCGGCGCGAGATTGCCGCGGCCGGCCAGCGACGCGTGCTGGCGGAGCATCTCTACAGCCACCGGATCACGACGCTCGTCGAACTGCTGCGCAAGGCGAACGTGCTCCCCAAGATCGGGATGGCGGCTGCGGCGCCGGAATCAGCCTTAGCGGCGCCCGCCATGGCCTTGGCGGGGATCACCTTGGACGCGGACGCTTGCGAGAGTCCTCCGATGTCCATTCCGAAGATTCACGTCGCGGGCGTGATCGATCCCACGGATGCGTAGAGCCCGCCGCGATGACGACCCTCACCGTCGACCATCTCTACAAGGCCCAGTTCGGTGAAGATCGAATCCTCTGGCAGGTCTTTCGCCGGCGAACTCGCGGATACTTCATCGAGGTCGGCGCGTATGACGGCGTGACCCTCTCCAATACGTTCTTCCTGGAGCAGATGGGCTGGAGCGGGATTCTCGTCGAGCCGATTGCACCGCTCTGCCAAAATGCCGCGGTTGCTCGACCCAACAGTTGCGTCATCAACGCGGCCTGCAGCAAACGCGGCAGCAGCGGAATGGCTACGTTCACCGTGACGCAGAATGTCCCCGTGCTGTCTTACCTCGACGCCGACCGGGAACACATCGATCGATGCTTACGCGAGGGCGCGGAGCTTGTCGAGATCGAGGTGCCGCTGTGCACGCTGGATGACATCTTGTTGGCACAGCGAAAGAGTGCACCAGTGCAGGGTAGCCCTTGGCAACCGGGCGTGGGCTGGCGGGTGGATCTCGTTTCGATCGACACCGAAGGGTGCGAGCTGGATGTGCTCGACGGATTCAACCTCGACCGCGTCAAGCCTCGCGTGTTGGTCATCGAGAATGATCGGCCGTCGGGCGATCCGATCGAGGATTACCTCCGGCACCGTGGCTATCGCAAGTTCCACCGCCAGAAGATCAACGATTTCTATGTGCGCGCAGACGATCCCGGTGGGGACTTGAGGCTCAGCGGGTTTGAGGTTCCTGAGTAGGGGGGGCGGCGCGCTGCGACCGCACTCGAGTTGCCCGCTCCCTTACGGTCGCGTCTCGGATATGTCGCCACCGCGCGGACGACCCTGGTGAGGATTTGATGCTCGGCGGGTTCGTGGTTCCGGAGTAGGGGTGGCGGCGCGCTGCGACGGCACTGGAGTTGCCCGCTCCCTTACGGTCGCGTCTCGGAAACATCGCCTCCGCGCGGACGATTCGGATGAGGATCTGATGCTCGGCAGGTTCGTCGTTCCCCGAGTAGGGGAGGGCCTTGTAAAGCCGGCGGTGGTGCGTCCGGGACGCACCCTACGTTGGCTCAGGCGTTTGGCGAGACTTGCGTAGCTGATCCGCGCGACTGATTCCAGCCTGATAGATGACGGGGAAGTCGGCGTCGTCGATCTTGAGCGTCTTGGCGATGCGAACCAGCAGCGCGCGCTCTTCGACGCTGATCTCGCCGTCGAGCCGCGCGAGCGCAACGAGCAATTCAAAGGAGGTATGGGCCTTGGCCTGGTCCTTGATGAGAATCATATCGGCGATCGAGTCGCCGTATTCGGCGAACTTGAGCATGGTCTCGAAGGTGGTCTGCCCGATCCCCAGCCGATCGGCCAGCCCTTTGACGACACCCAGCTCAGCGCGTTTCACTTCCCCGTCCGCCACGGCCAACGCCAGTGCGGCTTTGAACAGGTCCATCTTTTCCATGTCGTTCATGTGCGGTCTCCGACGGGGGGCGAACTCGATTCTGCATCCTCAGACCGTATCCGGAACTGTCTTGACAGGCAAGCGTGGCGGCTGCACTGACACCTGCGCGGCGGGAAGGTACGATAGCGCAGATCTATGCGGATAAAATGGTGGTGATGTTGTAGATTGTCGTGCAGTCATGATCGATTCGTGTGCGGTGTGTCGTTATTCGCCAACGGGGCTTCCGGATGAGCGCGTCTGCCCGGAATGCGGATTCCGGTACGAACGGGATGCGGTTCTTGTTGAGAAACGCAGGTGCTCGTGGAAGGACCACGCGGGGTCTGTCGGCTTTCCGATCCTTGTTTTGGGAGTTCGTGGTTGTGGTCTGGCGGACTACCCGGTTCCTGGCTGGCGAATCTCGCGATTCTGACGCCATTTCTTGCCGGCCTTTGGCGAGCGCGGCGGCCGAGGAATGCGGTGTTGGTGTCAGGAAAGTGCGTGCGGGTACTGAGCGCGGCGTTGTCGAGGAGCAGTTTCCCCTGCCGACATTCGCAGCGCCAGATGGAGTGGTGTTAGTGGATCGGTTGTCTTGGAGGGAACTGACCGAGAACCGCTTTTCATTGTTTCAACTACGTTCCCGCAGTCACATCGACGCGCAAAAGCACTTGCTTCAGCGATCAGCGAGTATGTGCGCGTGTGTGATTCAGGTTGAGGATGGGGAACGCGCCGATTCGCGATCCGTCGTGATGTCATTCCGCGAGCGGGATTCTTGCGAGCGCCACCCGTCGCGTCGAGCGTCTTTGACGTATTCATGGGTGTGATGGTCGTGGGTGGGCTGCCCCGGTGGCGGCGCCCGCCTTCGGCGGTCAGGCCACCGGCTATGATCTCGCAGCCTTTCAGGCTGCCCATCGGTGTCGTGATGCCGGGCGTCTTACCGCGCGGGCTGAAGCCCGCGGCTCAGGGGTCGGGGTCTCATTCCGCCTGCGGTTTGCGACGGCGGTCGTTGCACCGCGCGGACCCCGCCAGTGGCGGGTTTCATTCCGCTCGCGGCTGGCTACGTTTGGCTACGTTACGCACATTCGCGCGGGCTGAAGCCCGCGGCTCAGTGGTTGGGGTCGGATTCCGCCCGCGGCTCAGGGTAGACCGCCGATGTCGGTCGCCCTCACGCCACCTTTGCGCAGACTTTCTTGGCCGCGTCGGTGAGATCCTCAGCCGGGATGAGCTGGGGGATCTTGGCGGCTTCGAGCAGCTCGCGGGCGCGTTCGACGTTTGTGCCTTCGAGTCGGACGACGACGGGGATTTTGAAGCCGATCTCCTGGGCCGCGGCGATCAAAGCCTCGGCGATCGTGTCGCACTTGGCGATGCCGCCGAAGATGTTGACGAGCACGCCGTTGACCTTCTCGTCGGAGAGGATGATGCGAAAGGCCTCGATGGCGGCTTCGGTCGTGACGGATCCGCCGACGTCGAGGAAGTTGGCCGGCTCACCGCCGTGCAGTTTGATGAGGTCCATGGTGGCCATCGCCAGGCCGGCGCCGTTGACGAGGCAGCCAATGCTGCCGTCCAGGGCGATGTAAGACAGGTCGAATTCCTTGGCGCGCAGCTCGTTGGCGTTCTCCTCGGTCGGGTCGAACATCTCCTGGAGCTTCTTGTGGCGGAACGTAGCGTTGTCGTCGAAGTTCATCTTCGCGTCGATCGCGAGCACTTCGCCGTCGGTCGTGCGCACGAGCGGGTTGATCTCGGCCAGGGCACAATCGTATTTGAGGAAGATGTCGACCAATCCTCGAATGACCTTGGCCGCCGCCTTGGCCTGCGCCTTGTCGGTGAAGCCCAGCTTCGTGACGAGCTGCGCGCACTGGAAGTTGAGCAGTCCCATGTGCGGATGGAGCCAGCACTTGACGATCGCGTCGGGTTTCTCCTTCGCGACGACTTCGATCTCGACGCCGCCCTCGGTGGAGACCATCACGACGGGGCATCGCTTGGCGCGGTCCATCACGACGGCGACGTAGTATTCGCTTTCGATGTCGACGGCGGAGGCCACGAGCAGCTTCTTGACCTCGATGCCCTCGGCACCGGTCTGCACGGAGACCATGCGGTTGGAGAGCATGAAGTCCGCGGCCTGGCGTACCTGGTCCGTATTGTCGCAGAGCTTTACGAACCCGGCTTTGCCTCGTCCACCGGCGAAGACCTGTGCCTTGACCACAGCTCGTCCGCCGATCTTGTTGAAGGCCGCCACGGCGTCGTCGACGGACTCGACGACGGAGGACTGGGGAACGGGAACGCCGGCCTCGGCCAGCAACGCTCTTGCTTGGTATTCGTGTACTTTCATGGTGCTCGCCATTCTGCCGGAAGTCGTCCGGTCGATCAATCATCCGGCGGTTCCCGCGTCATTTTCGCGGTGGCCACCGGGGCGCTGTGAATTATTCGTTGGCTGTGGCGAGAAGGAGATCTCGCAGTGCGGCGTAGTTTTCCGCTTCGGCCAGGTTGTAGGTCGACAGGTTGAACGTGTCGATGTGCTCGTTTTTTGGGCCGAGGATGATGACATCCCGGTAGCCCACCTGCCAGTCGATCCAGATATTCTGCCCGACGCCGGGCTGAAGCCACGAGAGATGCTGTCCCGCGGTCATGCTCTCATTGCCGGATTCGAGTCCGATGTCGTTGAGCCCGAGAATGTGGACGGGGCGCAGGGTCTGCTCGGCGTCGATCTCGGTCTGCATCTGGTTGAGGAAGCCAAACTGGCTTCGGCAGTAGCCTCACGTCGAGTGGCCGAAGTACCAGGCGGAGACCTCCCCGAGGTAGTCGCGCGGTGAGACGAGCTTTCCGAACTGCGATGAGGCGGCGTTGACGTCTTCTACGGCGAAGTCGGGCAGTGCGTCATCGGCTGCGGCGGGTGGGGCAGGAACGCCGGAATCCGGGTCGCCGCCGGTGTTTGCCGGGGGCTGGTTGGGATCCACCAAGGTGGGGTCGAGGTTGCAGCCCAGCAGCGTGGCGCCGACGAGCGCGATGGCGAACGGCCAACCGTGACGATGATTCATGATCCGCATGTTTCCTCCCGCTCTGACATTCGAGGTAGTTGGCGTGCACCAACGCCCGGGTTCTCCGTCGAGCCGGGCGATCCGCCACGCCGCGATTCTACGCGACTTGCGCGTCCGGTGGCAAGCGCCTCACGGCGGGGGAAGGAGAAGTTGCGGATGCGGCGGGATCGTGTTAGAGCTTCCGTCTGAGGATGTAAACGACCGCAAGCCCCGATGATGGCGTCGATGCCGTTGGTGGCTGCTTGTGTGGTTCACTGTGGAAGAAGAAGCGTCCCATGAGACAGCGACGAGGCTCGATTCAGTTCCTTCTCCTCTTTCTCGTGTTTTCGACGGGGTGCGGGACCGTTCCGGTGCAACTGCTCACGACGGGTGACGAGACCTACGCCGAACCTGCGTGTCTGGACTGGTGGACGTTTGTGCATATCGGTGCGGGTTATTACATTGGGGATCAGCTCGATGACGACAGCTTCCTGCCGACCGTCGATCTTCTGACCGCCTATGAGTTGACCGAGCCGCACTTCTGGCCTGGTTTCGATGAGAGCCCGCTCAACCAGCAGTGTGACGTCATCGTTGGGGCCGCCGGCTGGTATCTCGAGGCTCGCGACGACTAGTGACCTGCTGAGGTCGCGCTTGTTTACCCTTACGAGTTGTTCGATCGGTATCGGTGCCTCCGGATCGATTCTACTTTGAACCCGGATTTTCCTGGTCGCGCTGGGGACTTCCTGGTAGCATCTCATTCCAAAGCCGGGGAGGCGGGAATCACGCCACTGTTTGGGGGCGGTCTGTTTGTGGTCGGGGGCGCCGTAGGCCTCGGCCTTTCGCTATTGGCTTATCACCACCTGGGGATCGACGATGAAGCACTGTGTATCCGTACTCTGTCTTTTCGCTGTGAGTGTGATCTCAGTGAACCTTGCCACGGCGCGAGCGCAGCAGCCTGTTCCCAGGGCGGCCGATGTCGGTGCGCTCAGCAGTCTGGCAAAGGATCTGAAAGCGCAGTATGAGCGAGAACACGCGGAGGCGATTCGGTGGGCGGTTCAGAACCAGCGCGGACCCTTGCGGATCGAAGATCCGGACGGGGGTGTCATCGAGCTGATGTACATGCGCGACGGTCGCCCTGTCTACTATGTTACGGACAACGCCGATTCCACCGACACGATTTCCGCCGACGAAGTTCATTTCGGCGGCTCCAGTGGACTCAACCTCGATGGCACGGGCGTTCTGCTTCACGTGTGGGATGGCGGTGGTGTCCGCGCCACGCATCAAGAGATGCTCGGTCGAGTGACGGTGCGAGACGGGGCAGGCCTCTACAACCACAGCACGCATGTGGGCGGAACGATGATCGCCTCAGGTCTCGACCCCCAGGCCCACGGAATGTCCAACCTGGCCATGCTTGATTCTTACGAATGGGGCAACGATGAAGGTGAGATGGCGCTCGCGGGTGCGGGCGGTGCGCGGGTCTCGAATCATTCCTATGGCATCAGTAGCGGTTGGCGGTGGGATAGTTTTGCCGGTGCCTGGCGGTGGTACGGCGAGGTGACGGTCAGTACGACGGAAGACCCAGACTTCGGGCGATACGACAACGCGGCGCGCAACTGGGACCAGATCGCGTTCAACGCGCCGTACTACCTGATCGTCGGTTCGGCGGGTAATGAGCGGGACGATGTTGGAGCCGGTGCGGGTGGCGGGCACTACCACTTTCGAAACGGTGCCTGGGAGTGGGCGACCGACACGCATCCGGCGGACGGAGGCGGGACAGGCTACGACACGATTTCGAGCAAGAAGAACGCCAAGAACATTCTGTCCGTCGGGTCGACGCTGGACGTGCCGGGCGGTTACTTCACGCCGGGCGGTGTGATTCTGAACGGGTTCAGCAGTTGGGGGCCGACTGATGACGGCCGCGTCAAACCGGACCTGGTGGCGAACGGGAACAGCCTTTATTCCTGTTCCAGCAGTAGTGATGTCTCTTATGTGAGGATGAGTGGGACGTCGATGTCCTCGCCGTCGGTGGCTGGGGCGATGGGCCTGCTGATTCAGCATTATCGTTTGACGCACGGTTGGGCCGATATGCGGTCGGCCACGCTCAAGGGGCTGGCGATCCATACGGCGGACGAGACCGGTTCCGCTCCGGGTCCGGATTACTCCTACGGATGGGGTCTGGTCAACGTGCTGAAGGCGACGCAGCACATTGAACACGACGTTGCGAATCCGGAGACGATTCAGGAGTTGACGATTCAGCAGGGGCAGACGCTGGATCAGATCGTGACGTACAACGGCGGCGGACTCCTCAGGGCCACGATCTGCTGGACCGACCCGCCGGGCACCGCCGGGCCCTATGTCGTCGATTCGCCAATCTTGAAACTGATGAATGATCTGGACCTTCGCGTCATCGGACCGAGCGGGACGGAGTTTCCCTGGGTTTTGGATCCGAGCAGCCCCTGGAGTCCGGCGACGACCGGCGACAACTTTCGTGACAATGTCGAATCGATTCTTGTGAATGCCCCTGCGGCGGGGGACTACACGGTTCGCGTCACGCACAAAGGCACACTCTCGGGTGGGTCGCAGGACTTTTCCCTTCTCCTCACCGGTGCGGGTTCCAATGTCACGATCGGTGCGTGCTGTCAGTTGGGCGGTACGGTGTGTACCGACGAAACGGTCGGCTCGTGTCTCGTACTAGGCGGGGTCTACAAATACGGCGGTAATCTCTGTACGGGCGATGCGAACAGTAACGGTATCGACGACGCCTGCGAGTGCAGTGCGCCCGATCCGCCTCTGGACGAGCCGACCCCTACGCCGAAGAACCGATACCTCAGCTTTGAAGCGACGAACACCGGTCAACGCACCGCGTTGCGGGTGACGATGGCGGGTTTGCCGGCGCCCTATGACATCTGGAACGGTCGAACCATGTGGGTGGCCGATCCGACGGATGTGACGGAGAACAGTGGCGCCAGCGGTGGCACGCCGGCGCCCACGTTCAAGGCGGCGCACCTGTCTTGCGATATCGACTGTCGCGACTGGGGCGCGCTCGGTGTCATCACCGTGTACGGCGAGGCGGTGATTCCCGATGCCCAGTACGACGTTCAAGCCGTGCACTGCAGCTGTGATACGAACAGCGATCTGAGCTTCTCGTCGGCGCTGGCGTTGACCACGAGCGCGTTCGGTGACCTTGTCGGTCAGTTCGATCCGCCGTCGTGCGATTGGACCGCGCCGGATGGCGTCGTCGGTATTCCGTTTGACACCGTCGCAGACGTCGACAAGTTCCGAAATGTCGCTTGTGCGTTGCGGAAGTCACGGGCGGACGTCATCGGCGTTCCTCCCAATGAGCGGTGCGTCGACCGAAAGATCACGGTTTCCGATTATGTGGCTACCATCAACGCGTTTCTTGGAGCGGACTATCCCTACAGCCCGTCCGATCCGGACCCATGTAATGCTTTGCCGTGCCCCTAGAGCAAGCTCTATTCAAGTGTAGGGTGTTGAACGACTCCGCACGCGGGAAACACGACACTTTCCCCGCTACGCTTGGACGTTACACGCTATAGGAGCCGTTCCTCCCCCGGGAGTTTATGGCAGAGAGGTAGCGCGGTGTACTTGACGCTGTGCATGAGTGCGAGGTGCATCCTCAATGCAGACGAGGAACTGCTACGTTCTTCGCGTGCTCCGCGGGGTGATGTCCCGGGCGAGAAGCCCGTTGAACGCGGACGCACCTAACCAAGTTGATCACTCACCGCGGCTCACGGACACGGATCGGGCGGGGGAAATGGATAGACGGATCCGCGGAACGCATCGAGACCCGCCGTCACGTCCAGAATGCTGACGATCTGGTCCGGCAGGTCCGGGTGAATGTCGGCCCGCGCCTTGGTCACCGCACTCGTCTGGTTCCTGAATTTCTCCAGGATGGCCATCACGTCGCTCACCAGGGTCACGGTTCCGTCGGGCACTACCCACTCCGTTCCGTCGAAGGGCCCGCCCACATCGGCCCACCCCGACGTCGTCAGCGACCAGGGATGCGAGTAGCTTTGTGTCATGCCCACGTCACAGCCCTCTTCGATCGCCTGGACGGCGTAGGTGTCGACCGCGCCGGGCACGATCACCGGGTGGTAGACGTGCAGGGTCTGCACATCGCTCCAATCGGTGTAGTGCGGATCGCACTGCAACGTGGCGGCGTGGAAGGACGGGAAACCGGGCGCGGCGGAGGCCTGTCGAGCGCCGGCGTTTTCGCTGTGCCTTCGCGGCTCGCCGACCCACAGAACCGATCCACTCAACGTCTCGAACGGCGGTGGAAGGTCTCCCAGCGTGACCCGTAATGCCATCTGGCACCCGGAACCGGTCGGGTCGGGCACGAACGAAAGGTACCGGCTCTTCACGATCGCGGCGAGTTCCGGCGCGGGGGTGTCCATCGCGAGGCACTCACAGTCGTCCGGAACGCCGCTTGCGTCGCAGTCCGGCTCGCACTCATCCGCCACGGCGTTGGCGTTGCAGTCCTTACTCGTTCCGCCGATAAGGTCGCAACTGTCCGCGAGGCCGTTGCCGTTGCAGTCCGCAAGAACGCGCAGGTCCGCCTCGGTCTGATCGACGGGCGGTCCCGCCTCGCACGGATCGTCCCAGTCCGGCTGGTAGAGCGTGGCCGTGACGTGATAGCCCCTCGGCTCCAGCGCCGGCAGCGTGAACGAGGCGGACTGCGTCGTGATCATATCAATGCACAAGCTGCCGGGTTCGTCTCCGAAGTACCGCACGTAGAAGTCGAAGTGGAACTCATTGTAAGATGTCGCAAACCCCACAGCGCGGCAAATCTGATAGCACAATTGTCCAAACGTCGCCGATACCGTAGCGGTCACGGTCTCACCCTCCAATGGGACGCGCGGGGAGAAGTCGACGCGGAAGCCGCCGGGAACCGCCACGGCGCATTCGTCCGGTACCCCGTCGCCGTCGTCGTCATTTGATCCCCCGGATGCGATGTCGCAGTCATCGGGGCTGCAGTCCTCCTGGCAGTCGGGCTCACATTCGTCGGGAATCCCGTTAGCGCCGCAATCGAAGCTCGTTCCGTTGGCGATATCACAGTCATCGGGGAGCCCGCTGCCGTTGCAGTCCGGCTCGCACTCATCGGGGATGAGGTTGGCGTTGCAGTCCTCGCTCGTACCTCCGGCCACGTCGCAGTCATCGGGAACACCGCTGGCGTTGCAGTCGTCCTCACACTCGTCGGGGACGCCGTTGCCGTTGCAGTCCAGACTGGTCCCGCTCGCGATGTCAACGGCGTCGAGGACGCCGTTGCAGTTGCAGTCGTCGCTGACCAGGGCGAACGCGTAGACCGTCCCCCAGTAACCGTGGTACGGCGCTCCCGATAGGATCCAATCGCCTTCGACGGCGACGCTGCCTCCGAAGCCGTCCATCGGTGCTCCGTCCGACGCCAGGAGTCTCGCCACCTCGGACCAGGAGTCATCGCTCGGGTCCAACGGTGTTCCGTTGTCCCCGCGCTCGAAGAGGTACGCCGCGCCGGGACCGTATGGATAGCCTTCGAGCGAAGTGGCGCCGGCGACGATTCGGTCACCGCTGATCGAGACTCTGCCGCCGAAGTATTCATATTCGGGGGCGTTCGACGGACTGAGCTTCGCTTCCTGCACCCAGACGTCATCGCTCGGATCCAACGGCGTACCCTTGTCGTCTCGTCGGAACACATACGCTGCCCCGACATTGACGCCGTCGTCGTCGTCGTGGGTCGGGGAACCTACGACGATGTGCTCGCCTTTCAAAACGACAGAGCGACCGAAATCGCTTCCCGTGCTCGCATCCGAGGCAGAGAGCTTGACCTCCTGCACCCAGGAGTCGTCGGTCGGATCCGACGGTGTTGCGTTGTCATCGCGCCGGAAGACGTAGGCCGAACCGGAGGCCCATCCCGCGGGCTTGTCGTCCAGCATGGCACCCACGACGATCCGGTCTCCGTCGATGGAGACGGCCCCGCCGAAACTGTCACCGCCGTCCCCGTCCAGGGCGGTCAGCTTCGTGTCGAGGACCCAATCATCGTCGGCGGGGTCCGACGGCGTGCCGTTGTCGTCGCGCCGAAAGACGTACGCCGCGCCGGAACCGGCCCCGGCGTCGTCGTCTCCACTTGCCCCCACGACCAGATGATCGGCGATGATCGCGATGGACGACCCGAACTTGTCGTGCGCTCCCGAGACCGTCGGTCGCAGGAGGCTGTCCCACACCCAGGCGTCATCGCTGGGGTCCATCGGTGTTCCATTGTCGCTGAACCGATAGGCGTAGGCTACTCCCGAGTCAGTAAAGTTGTTGAAGTCCATCCTGGGCGCGCCTACGGCGAGCCACACGCCGTCGATGCCGACGGATGTGCCGAACTCAGCCCCGCTCGCAGGTGCAGGAGCGTACAGCTCCACCTTGGGTTCCCAGAAGTCATCCCAGGGGTCCAAGGGCGTTCCGTTATCTCGGTGCCGGAAAACATACACTGAACCCGCCCGGAAACCCCGGTCACGGTCGCGCGGGGCGCCCACCACGACACGGTTCCCCCTCATGACCACGGAATCTCCGAACTGGTCGCCTCCACCTGGGACGGCGGGGTCCAGTTTTGCGATTTCGCATTGTGCCGGACACGGTGCCACAGCTCCTGCCAGATGCACCGGCACGATGAACAATCCAGCCGCCGCGAGTCGTGTGATAGGTGACATGGTTCCTGCTCCTTCCTACTGTTCGCACAGGACTATTCCGGTTCGCCGCCGCGACATCGAACCCGCGCACAGGTCAACCCGCAAGTATACGTCCCGCCCGTCGCCTTTCAGGCGCTGCGCGTTTCTGTTGTGCCGGTGCCCGACCGGCTGCAGGCGTACTGCGGCGGATGCCACTCGTCGCGTACACCGTCGTCATCGCCATCCTCACTGGTTCCAAGCTCGTCTACGTCGCGATCATCAGAGAGACTGTTCGTGTTACATTCGTGACTTCCGGGTTCCCCGTCGCAGGTGTTGCCGCCACCGCACACGATATCCTCGTCATCGTTGCGTCCGTTGTCGTTGCAGGCCTTAATCGCCCACACGCGTTCACGACGCCACCGGTAACCACGTTCCCCACAAGCACACCAACAGAACGTGTGCTCTTTATGACTTGCTCCCGGGCCTTCTGCCGGCTCAAGTTGCTGGGGTAAGAGGTCTGAACCAGGGCGACCACAACCGTGACGTGCGGTGTCGCCATCGACGTCCCGTCGGAGTTGAAGTCGAACGTAAGCGTCGGGGCAAGGGCGATCGCGGGATCTTTGTTCGACAAGTCGACTTGATCGAACATCCATGTCCAATCAACCGCGATCTGGCTGTGGGGCCGGAGGTCGACGGTTGCGCGCTCTCCACTTACGTAAGGTCCTGGATTGCCTGGGACAAGCTCGACCGCGACCTTGACTTCACCGGATGTCGTTCCGCCGAGTACAAGCAGCGCCACGATCCAACCGTTCGTTCGCACAGACATGGTCTTCTCTCCAGTGATCCGAGAAAAACCTCTATCCTGAAGATGCTGAATATTATGACCATCCACGGTCCCGGCGCCAAGTTCAAAACGAGGCCGGTCAGCGTCTGCAGGGCAAACGCACCTAATCTCACTGAAGGTGATTCTCAGTGCGACAAAGGGTATTTCCCTCGTCGCGCCGACTTCAAATAGCGAAACCGGATGTCCATTCTTGGGTCGCAAACGCGGGTCTTGGATCAGATGCGATTGCCCTGGTAGCGTCTGTAGAGGGCTACTGGGTCATCGGAAGCACCCGGCTGATACGCGCGCCCTCACCCCCCTCGGACGCGGACTCTCCATCCGCCATTTCCCATTTGGGCCTTGCCGGCACGGCGACCGCTCAACCCCGTCGTACCAGCGGCGGCGGAACGCCGAACCACTGAATGCGATCGAAGATCAACGCGAAGAACTCTCCTGGCACAACGATTTCGGCCCACTGGGATGTGACGTACCTGGAGTGGCGGGCAACCTTCGCCCGGATCTTGATCCGCTTCTCCCGCAACGTGGTCAACGGCCAGTGCTTCCCGGACCTGGATGGCGGTATCTTCAGAATCCCATCATCATCTGGAGTGAGCCGAAGTCGCGCAGATCGACGTCGCCATCGGCGTCGAGATCAAAGCAGGTACACGGCGTGTCGAGTCCGGATGGCGGCGTGCCGTCGGGTCCCCAGGCGCATTGGTTGAAGTCGTCGTAATCACAGATGGTGACGCCGCCGTCGTAGTTGCAGTCGAGGGGACCCTGCTCGAACCAGAATCCACCGGTGAGTGTGAACCCACCGCCCTCGAGCGGTCCGGCGTCGGGTTGTCCGACCGTTCCGGAGAGTTCAAATCCGCTGCCCGTTGCGAACATGGTTCCACCTCCGTCGACGGTTGATCGATGGAGTTCGACGACCGGGCCGGGTGCGGTCAGCCCCGTCAGCCAGGTCAAGAGCCCAAGAATTGCCAGTGTTTTGCTCATTGTGATACGTCCGTTCGTTTCTTCTCTTGTTTGCCGGCGATCATCTCGACGCCTCCGCTGCCCTATTGCTCGTTTCCGGAGGGTCCGCTTCCGCCGGAGGATACTCCGCTGGGGCTTCAAGTCGGCGGCGGGTCCGATACTTGTTGTTGTCACCGTTTGTGAGCGTCGGTCTGTTCGATATCCCGGCCTCGGTTGTCGGTTGGCGTTGTGAATGCCTTGTTCCGCACGTTCAGAGACGCGACAATGGAATCCGACATTCGCAATAGAATTCCTCTTTTTCTTGGTTTGTGGGGTGTCGGGTGGTGACGAATCGGTCGGATGTAACGCGATTGCTGAAGGAGGTCAGCCGCGGCAAGGACTCGGCGATCGATCGCCTGATGCCCCTGGTCTACGATGAGCTTCGGGCGTTGGCGGAGAGCTACCTGGCGCACGAACGCCCGGATCACACGCTTCAGGCTACCGCGCTGGTCCATGACGCCTACGTTCGATTGGTCAAGCAAGAGGAGGTGGAGTGGCAGAATCGTGCACATTTCTTCGCGGTCGCGGCGCAGGCCATCCGTCGAATTCTGGTGGATCACGCCCGTGGTCATCAGCGGATCAAACGTGGTGGAAGCCGCCAGCGTGTTCGCCTGGAGGAGGATGTCGCGCTGGTTTCGGAGCGGGATCTGGATCTGGTCGCCCTGGATGAGGCGTTAAACCGTTTGGCGGCCTTGAACGAGCGTCAGGCTCGCATCGTGGAGCTGCGTTTCTTCGGGGGCCTGACCTTGAAGGAAGTGGCTGAGATCGTCGGTGTTTCGGCGCGAACGGTGGACGGGGACTGGAGCATGGCCCGTGCGTGGCTTCGCCGGGCTCTCGAGGAACCTGTCTCGTGAATCCCGATCGCTACGCTCGCGTGCGTGAGCTGTTTCTGGAGGCGCGTCAGCGTGACTCGGGTGACCGGCGTGGTTACCTCGATGAGGCCTGCTCGGGTGACACATCGCTTCTGGGGGAGGTTGAGTCACTACTGGCGAATGACGATCGCGCGTCGACGTTTCTTTCGACTCCCGCGCTGGGCGGCGACTTCGCGGTGGGGGAGGCTGCGTCGTCCGCGCTGGGATCCAAGGGACGTCGTGGATCGAGCGTGGGGTCGGGAACGGGGGGTGGTTCTTCTGCAGCGCCGGCTCCTCCAGAGCGTATCGGTCCGTATCGCATCGTGGCGACGATCGGTCAGGGCGGCATGGGGGTGGTGTACGAGGCCGAGCAAGAGAAGCCCCGTCGTATGGTGGCGCTGAAGGTCCTCAAGCCCGGCGTCGAGTCGGAGGAGATGCTTCGTCGTTTTGAATATGAGGGGCAGGTTCTTGGTTGGCTTCAACATCCGGGTATCGCGCAGGTTTTCGAGGCGGGGAGCGCGGCGACGGAGGGCGGGTGTCAGCCTTACTTTGCGATGGAGCTTGTTCGAGGCAGGCCGCTGACGGCTTACGCGGAAGCGGAATCGTTGGACGTTCCACGCCGCCTGGAGCTGATGGCGCGGGTGTGTGACGCCGTGCATCACGCACATCAGAAGGGCGTTATTCACCGCGATCTGAAACCCGGGAATATTCTCGTCGATAAGGAGGGTCAACCGAAGGTGCTCGACTTCGGCGTCGCGCGGGCGACCGATGCGGACATTCGCACCACGACGCTTCAGACGAACGTCGGTCAGCTCATCGGAACGATCGCGTATATGAGCCCGGAGCAGGTTTCGGGCGACACGCGTCAGCTCGACACGCGGTCGGACATTTATGCTCTCGGTGTGGTTCTTTACGAGTTGTTGACGGGACGGTTGCCGCACGACGTCGGGAGTAAGTCGATTCCCGAGGCGGCGCGGAGCATCGCGGAGGAGGAGCCGACGTCTCTTCGCTCCATCAATCGGCTTTATCGCGGGGACGTCGAGACGATCGTCGCGAAGGCGCTGGAGAAGGACAAGGATCGGCGGTACCAGTCGGCGTGCGATCTGGCGATGGACATCCGCCGATACCTGACGGACCAACCGATTACGGCTCGGCCGGCGACGACGGGTTATCAACTGCGGAAGTTCGCGCGCCGGAACAAGCCGCTGGCGATCAGTCTGGTGGTTGCGTTTGCACTGCTGGTCGGCGGTTTGATTCAGCTTGCCCGTGAGCGGAATCGCGCGTTTTCGTCTGAACGGCTTGCTGAATCGCGCCGGGTGGAAGCGGATGCCCGCCGGGTGGAGGCTGAGGGTGAGGCGCGCAAGTCCAAGGCGATGAATGACTTCCTCCAGCGCATGTTGGCGTCGGTGGATCCGGAGCACACGCTGGGGCGTGAGGTTTCGTTCCGTTCTTTTCTGGAGCAAGTCGGTCAGCGAATGGAAACGGAACTCGGTGGGGAACCCGAGGTTGAGGTGACCATTCGAGGAACGTTGGGGAGGACGTATCGCAAGCTCGGGCTGTATGCTGAGGCGGCGGAGCATCTCGAGCGGGCGCTGGCGGATCGACGAAAGCTCGACGGCGACGATCATGCGCTGACGTACCTGGCCATGAACGAACTTGCACTGACGTTTCAGGAGCAGGGGAAGCTGTCGGAGGCGGAACCGCTGTATCGGCGTGCTCTGGAGGGTCAGCGCCGGCTACTTGGAAACGAACATCCCGTCACGCTTCTGGCGATCACCAACCTGGGTTGGCTCCTTCGGGCGCGGGGTGAACACTCGGAGGCGGCGAAGCTCCTCGAGGAGTCGCTGAATTTGCGGCGGCGTGTTTCGGGTGAGGATCATCTCGAGACGATTCGATCGATGGTCACGCTGGCCGGCGTGCAGCAGCAAATGGGGAAGCTGGGGGAAGGGGAGCGTCTCTCGGGCGAGGCGTACGATCGATGCCTCCGCGTGCTCGGCGAGGCGCACCCAGTGAGCCTGTACGCACTTCGCACACGGGTGTGGCTGGTGTTGCGTGTGGGGCGATGGGAGGAGGCGGAGTCGCTGGCTCGGGAATCGTTTGCGCTCGATCGTCGAGTGCTCGGTGAATCGCATCCGCACGCGATGTATTCGATGGAGAATCTTGCGGCGGTTTTCATGGAGACGGGGCGGAGCGGTGAAGCGGTTCCGCTATACCGTCGCTTGCTGATCGATCATCGAGAAAAGCGCGGCGAGAATCATACCGACACGCTTGTGGCGATCGGCAACCTCGCGCGGGCGCTTTACTGGCAGGGAAAGAGCGGGGAGGCGGAGTCGCTCTATGACGAGTTGCTGGATCGGTGTCGGCGGTTGTTCGGTGGTGAGCACCCGCGAACGCTGCGCGCGATCAGCGCGCTCGCGAAGCTGTATCGCGATGGGGGGCGGGTGACGGATGCGGAACCGCTTCTGGAAGAGACCCTTGCGGCGCAGGTCCGTGTGCTCGGCGAGGTGCATGAGGATACGTTGATGACGCGGCAGAATCTGGCGGCGGTTTATCTTGATCGCGATCGGGCCGCCGAGTCGGAGCCTTTGTATCGGGCGGTCTACGAGGCAAGAGACGCGACGCTCGGCAAGGGGCATCTTCGAACGCGCTCGTCGATGCGCGGATTGTCGGCGGCGCTGATCAAGCTGCGGCGGTTCGACGAAGCCGAGGAACTCGCGCTCGGGTGCCTGACGTTGACGCAAGAATCGTACGGAACGAAGGAGATCGAGGTCAAGTCGACGCGCAGCGTGCTGTACGATTTGTACATCGCGTGGGGTCGTCCGGATGAGGCCGCGATCTGGCGAGCGAAAGCGGAGGGCGGAGCATCAGGTCTATCGAACGCGCCGTAGTGGCAGGGAATGGATCGCGCAGTCACGCGTTTGCTCGCGTCACCGTGCGCCGCCTCACGATCGCCTTTCGCAGCGGGACCACGGTCAGTTGGAACGATCGACCGTCGCGGCTATGATGTCTTACGGGCTCACACATGCTTCATCGGGGATCGATCGTGCCGGCAAAAGAGGTTGTCTATGACTTTGAAAGGCGGAGCATCGCCGAGATGTGCACAACGGCCGACGGGCTGTTGCAGCAGATGACCGGGCGACGAAGCTGTCGTCGCTTCAGCGCGGATCCGATTCCGGCGTCTCTCATTGAGCGTGTGATCGGCGTCGCTCATTCCGCGCCGAGCGGCGCGAATCGAAAGCCGTGGCGTTTTGTCGCCGTGGATGACGTGGCGCTCAAGCGTCAAATCCGCCTTGCGGCCGAAGAGGAGGAGCGCGAGAATTACACGCGGCGGCTCCCCCAGGCGTGGCTCGACGCGTTGGAGCCGATCGGGACCGACGCGGAGAAGCCTTTCCTGGAAATTGCACCGTGGCTTGTGGTGATGTTTCGTGTCGATTGGGAAACTATCGACGGTCATCGCGTGCAGAACTACTACCCGGCGGAGTCGATTGGCATTGCCGCGGGGATGTTTCTGATGGCGTGTCACCAGGTCGGCTTAGCCACGCTTACCCATACGCCCAGTCCGATGACATTTCTTCGCGAGCTTCTTGGACGACCGGTGAACGAGAAGCCGTACCTTTTGATTCCTGTGGGCTATCCCGCGCCCGACTGCACCGTGCCCGGCATACCGAAGAAGCCGCTGGATCAGGCGCTGCAGTGGAATCGGGGCTGAAGCGTGCGCGGACCATTGCCGTGTTGTTGACCTGCCTGCGGGGTGACGATGTGTTACCATCCGGATTCCCAAATGTATGGGCAAGGCGCGCAGCGTGCGCTTGGAGCGATCGGGCGTTACGGGTACGATCGCGCCTAGAGAGTCCACGGTGGGTGTCGTTTGGGCACTGACCGAGGCAGTCACGGAAGGTGTTTGGTGGCGGGCGCTGGCTGGTTCGAAACATCGGGCTACGCTGTTCCGTCCGGCCTACCGGTGCCATTTCCCGTAAGGTTGTGGTGCTTTCACGTTGTCCGCTCCCTCACGGTCGCGGCTCTGAGAGATCGCCGCCGTACGATGCGGACCGAGCAAGAACTCGAACAACCTTTCCAGAATCGGCACTGGAATCAGAAGATCGGAGATAAGAAATGGTCCTGACGAAACTCCTGTTCGTTCTCCCCTTGCTGCTGCAGCCGACCGAAACTCCATTGGACGCTATGGCCGACCGAGTTGTCGAACAGATCAACGAACAAGAGAAACAGATCGCCGGCGCGTATTCCAAGGGCTTCCTGCAACAGGTTCCTGAAGGTCAACTCATCCAGTTGTACAAAGGGTATTTCGCACAGCACGGTCGCATCATAGGCCTATCGCCACGAGAGCGCACGCAGCCGGAGACGGGAGTATTCACGCTCGCATACGAGAAGGGCGTTGAGATGCAAATGACGCTGACGATCGACAAGCAGTCGCCGCCGAAGGTCATCGGTCTCTGGTTCGGACCGGCGGCGCCCTCCTTCAAAGACATCCCGTCGGTCATCCAAGCGATCAAGAAGCTGCCCGGCAGCGTCAATTTCCAGGTTGCGCGGCTGGGCGACGACATCGAAGTGCTGCACGAGCTGAACGCGGACAAGGTGCTCGCGATCGGTTCGGCGTTCAAGCTGTACCTGCTCGGTGCCATCGTGGAGAAGGGCGTCTCTTGGGCTGATGTCGTCGAGTTGAGGAGCGAACACAAGTCGATTCCGACCGGCGTTCTCCAGGATTGGCCCGATGGTGCGCTCGTTACAGTGCATACGCTTGCGTTGCAGATGATCTCGATCAGTGACAACACGGCGACCGACCACCTATTGCATTACCTGGGTCGCCGGACGGTTGAATCGCACCTTTCCGCCATGGGCCACCGCGCACCAGAGCGAACTTGGCCTTTGCTCACGACGATGGAGATGTTCAAGATCAAGAGTGACCGACGACTTCTGCGCGAATACGTCAAGGCGGATGTCGCCAAACGGAGGACCTTGCTCGATCAGCGCGTTCGGAAGATGTCACGCGAGATCGATAACCCCTATTCCGAAGGGACGCCGGTGGCCATCGACACCGTCGAGTGGTTCGCATCCGCTTCGGATCTATGCCGCGCCATGGACTGGTTCCGGCGTCGAAACGACGAAAACTCACTCGGTATTCTGGCGATCAATTCGGCTGTCCCATTCATGAAGGGCGAATTTGATTACGTCGGGTACAAGGGCGGTTCGGAGCCGGGTGTGCTGAACTTCACCTGGTTGCTTCGGACGAAGAAGGGCGAGCATCTGGCGCTGTCGATGGGGTGGAACCACCCGGGCAGTGACGGTGTTGAGCTGGAGACCTTCCTGGGTTTGGCGCAATCCACGCTTCGCCTTCTCGCTTCGCGGTGATGCCGCGGTCCGCTTCTCGCTGACGATAGTCTTTCTCGGATGATCGCCACGCCGTCGGCGAGATTCTCGAAAGTGAGGAACGGTGCGGTTTGCGAGGTGGCGTCTGGCGGGCGTTTCGACGCATTTCACAGGTTCGACGGGGCATCATATTCATGATCGAACACCCTGGCGGGCGGTAGCTGGGGCAAGTCGTAAGCTGTTTGGGGGCAAGATCTAACGGATCGTTAAGGTCCGCGGATGCGCGGCGTGGTCAGTGCGGCGTCGGTTGTGCGTTGGGGTTTTGCGTTTTGTCATGATGACGTGGGCGCGATTTTTCCGAAAAAAAACTTGACAGGATCGGACAATGTCGATAAAAACATATCCGTATATTGATATAGGCATAGCGGGAATTGCGGAATGCTGTCACGGACGAGCGAATATGCCTTGCGAGCGCTGATTCACCTGGCTGAGCACGAGGCCGAGTGGCCTATCGCGGGATCGCGCATCGCGGCGGCGGCGGACATTCCGGCCAAGTATCTGTCGAAGATCCTGGGCGATCTGGTTCGTGCCGGGATTCTGGAGTCTTCGCCGGGGAAGACGGGCGGTTTTCGATTGAGCCGGCCGGCGAAACGGGTGTCGCTGCTGGAGGTGTTGGCTCCTTTTGAGCCGTTTGAGCATCGTCGGTGCCCGTTCGGGAGCCACGAATGCAGTGACGCGAACCCGTGCAAGGCGCACGAGGGTTGGAAGAAGGTCGTCGAGACTCAGCAGCGGTTCTTGATGAAGACGTCGGTTCATGACATTTCGGAGCGAATGCCGGACCTCGTTTCGGGTCGGGCGTCGAAACGGAAGAAGAGGAGCAAGAAGTCATAAGCGACGGGTTGGTTTGATGGACTCGTGCCGTTTGCGCGGCGTGACTTGATTCGGCTGGACTGGGGTTGGCTGGGAGTTGAGGAGGTCAACATCGATGGAACGATCGCGTGACAACTTGGTGAGGCGACGGGGCGGGGCGATCCGGTTGCTGGCGGCGGTGGTCGTGTCGGTCGGTGCTTATCCGCATTTCACGTTGGGTCAGGAAACGGCGACATTCTTCAAACAAAACTGCTATAGCTGCCACACGATCGGGGGGGGGCGTCTGGTCGGGCCTGATCTAAAGGACGTTACCCAGCGCAAGGACCGGGACTGGCTTGCGCGCTTCATGTTGAATCCGCAGGCGATGATCGACCGTGGGGATCCCTACGCCAAACAGATTCTGGAGGAGGCGCGCGGGGTGGTCATGTCGCAAATCGCGGGGTTGACCCGGGATCGTGCCAACCTGCTATTGGATTTGATCGAAGCGGAGTCTGCACTGGAGAAATCGCAGTTCGAGGGCGTGAAGTTCAGCGATCGGCCTTTCACGGACGAGGACGTCGCGTTGGGGCATCAGTTGTTCACGGGTCGCGTGGCGCTCACGAACGGAGGGCCTTCGTGCATTTCGTGTCACACGGTTCGCGGGTTGAGCCTGCTCGGCGGCGGGCGATTGGCGCTCGATCTGACCAAGGTGTCCGAGCGAATCGGCGGTCGCAAGCCGTTGTCGGCGTGGTTGGTCAGTCCGGCGACGACAACCATGCAGCCTGTCTTTCGAGATCATCCGCTGGAGGCTGAAGAGATCCTCCCGCTGGTTGCTTATTTTGAGGGCGCGGCGAAACAGGTCGGCGACGACGATTCAGTCGCTCCGCTGACGTTCTTTTTGATGGGGCTTGGCGGGATGGTTCTGGTGCTCGGTCTGTTCGACGTTCTCTGGAAGAACCGCTTTCGTGCCGTACGGCGTCCGCTGGTAGCGGGCGGTGAGATGAGGACTTCCGCATGAGTCACAGTGCAGCAAAGAGCTGGATCAAGGACGAGGTCGAGCCGAAGGTTCGCGGTTGGGAGGAGTTCTACCGGAATCGCTGGCAGTACGACAAAGTCGTGCGCAGCACGCACGGTGTGAATTGCACGGGCGGTTGCTCCTGGAACATCCATGTGAAGGACGGCATCGTCACGTGGGAGATGCAGCAGACCGACTATCCGAAGCTCGAGAATGGGATCCCTCCGTACGAACCGCGCGGATGTCAGCGCGGGATCTCGTATTCGTGGTATCTCTACAGTCCGCTTCGGGTGAAGTATCCGTACATCCGCGGCGCGCTGCTCGACCTCTGGAAAAAGGCGCGGGCGAGTCATATGGACGCCGTCGATGCATGGAAATCGCTGGTGGAGGATCCGCAGGCGCGCGGGCGATGGCAGCGGGCCCGCGGTAAGGGCGGCTTTCGCCGGGCGGACTGGGACACGGTCCTCGAGTTGATGGCGGCGGCGAACATCTACACGATCAAGAAGTATGGGCCCGACCGGTTGGCGGGGTTCTCGCCGATACCGGCCATGTCGATGATCAGCTATGCGGCGGGCGCTCGCATGCTCCAGCTCATGGGTGGGGTCTCTCTTTCGTTCTACGACTGGTATTGCGATCTGCCGCCTGCATCGCCGGAGGCGTGGGGCGAGCAGACGGACGTTCAGGAATCTGCGGACTGGTACAACGCGAAGATGCTCGCGGTGACGGGGTCGAACCTGAACATGACGCGGACGCCGGACTGCCATTTTGCGGCGGAGGCGCGCCACAACGGTTCCAAGATGTGGGTGTTCGCGCCGGACTTCAATCAGGTGGCCAAGTATGCGGATGAGTGGGTGGCCATCAACGCTGGGCAGGACGGCGCGTGGTGGATGGCGGTCAACCATGTGCTGCTCAAGGAGTTTCATCACGATAAAAAGGTCCCGTACTTCCTGAGCTACACGAAGAAGTACACGGACGCGCCGATGCTCGTGGAGATCAAGGAAGGCGACGGCGTTCATCTGGCGGGGCAGATGCTCCGCGCGTCGCGGATCACGCCGTACAAGGAAACGGAGCATCCCGACTGGAAGTTCCTGATGTGGGACATGAAGGAAGGTCGTCCCAAGATGCCGCTGGGCAGCGTCGGGCACCGGTGGGGGAGTGAGAAGGGGAAGTGGAATCTCGAGCTGAAGGACGCGCAGGACGGTAGCGAGATCGACCCGGCGCTGACGTTCCTGGACAACAAGGACGATGTTGTTTCGGTCGAGTTCGACGACTTCGGCGAGGGGAAGGCGCTTCGTCGCGAGGTGCCGGTGAAGCGCATCGAAACGGCCGACGGCAAGAGCGTGCTCGTCGCGACGGTCTACGACCTGTTGATGGCGCAGTATGGCGTTGCACGGGGGTTGGGCGGTCAGTATCCGTCGAGCTATGACGATGACATGCCCTATACGCCTGCCTGGGCGGAGAAGTACACCGGCATGGGTCGTGAGATGCTGCTTCGCTTTGCCCGCGAGTGGGGGACGACGGCTGAGTTGACCAAGGGGCGATGCACGATCATCATCGGGGCCGGGATCAATCACTGGTATCACAACAACTTGATGTATCGGGCGGGGATTCACTCGTTGATGTTCTGTGGGTGCGTCGGCGTCAACGGCGGCGGATTGGCCCACTACGTAGGACAAGAGAAGCTCGCCCCGGCTGAGCCCTGGGGCGCAATCGCGCTGGGCAAGGACTGGTTCCCTGCGGCCCGTCTACAGAACGCACCGAGCTGGCACTACGTTCACAGCGATCAGTGGCGGTATGAGAAGTCATTCACGGATTATCACACCGTTCCCAAGCGGAGCGAGGGTGGTCCGCTGACGTCCGGCCACACGATGGACGTTCAGGTGCAGGCGGTGCGCAACGGATGGCTACCGTTCTATCCGCAGTTCAACAAGAGCTCGCTCGATCTGGTGACCGAGGCGGAGAGTGCGGGCGCGAAGAACGACCAGGAGGTCGTGAATCACACCGTCCAGCAGCTCAAAGAGCGGAAGCTCCAGTTCTCCGTGGAGGATCCGGACGCACCGGAAAACTGGCCTCGCGTGTGGTACATCTGGCGCGGCAATGCGCTGATGTCGAGTGCGAAGGGGCACGAGTATTTCCTCAAGCACTATCTCGGAACGCATACGAACGCGATCGCGGAGGATCTCGCGAGCGATTCGGTCAAGAGCGTCAAGTGGCATGACGAGGCGCCGGAAGGCAAGATCGATCTGGTCGTCGATCTGAACTTCCGTATGGACACCTCGGCGCTGTATTCGGACATCGTGCTGCCGGCAGCCACGTGGTACGAGAAGGCGGATCTCAACTCGACGGATATGCACAGCTTTATTCATCCGCTGACGCCCGCCGTGCCGCCGTCGTGGGAATCGCGAAGCGACTGGCAGATCTTCCGCTCGCTGGCCAAGAAGTTCTCCGAGCTGGCCCAGAAGCACTTCCCCGAGCCGGTTCGAGATCTGGTCGCTGCCCCGCTGGCGCACGACACGCCTGCGGAGATTGCTCAACCTCAGATCAAGAACTGGATCGACGGAGAGATCGAGGCGATTCCGGGCAAGACGATGCCGGGAATGAAGATCGTCGAGCGAGACTACAAGAACCTCTACAACCAGTTCATCTCGTTCGGTCCGCTCCCGCGCAAATCCGGGTTGGGCGCGCACGGAACGCACTACGAAGTCGCGGACGTTCACGACGCCCTGCTGGAGCAGCTTCCCGTCGCTTCCTGGGACGGTGAGAAGTATCTGTCGATCGAGCAGGATGAGGACGTCTGCAACATCATTCTCAAGCTGGCGACGGTGACCAACGGTGAGTTGGCGTATCGATCCTACAAGAATATGGAAGAGAAGGTCGGTCTTCCGCTGGCACACCTGGCCGAACGAACGCGAAGTGTCGAGACGTCTTTCGAGGAACTTCAGAAGGGCCCACACCGGTTTGTGAATAGTCCGATGTGGTCCGGGCTTTGCGACAGCGGTCGACCCTATTCGCCATTCACCTACAACGTCGAGTGTCAGGTTCCGTGGCGCACGCTCACCGGTCGACAGCACTTTTATCTCGATCACGAGGGCTACTTGGATTTCGGTGAGCATCTTCCGACGTACAAGCCCAAGCCGCTCCCGACGCAGTATGCGGATATGCGTTTCACCGAGGCGGGCGGCGACACGTTGATGCTGAACTACCTCACGCCGCACGGTAAGTGGCATATTCACTCGACGTATGGCGACAACGAGCGGATGACGACGTTGTCGCGCGGCGTGGAGCCGTTCTGGATGAACGTCAAGGACGCCGAGGATCTGGGCGTCGTAGACAACGACTGGGTCGAGGTCTTCAACGACCACGGCGTGGTCGTCACGCGTGCGGCCGTCAGCGCTCGGATTCCGCGGGGCATCTGCATTCAATATCACTCGCCGGAACGGACCTATTCCGTTCCGCGGTCTCCCAAGCGCGGTTATCGGCGGGCCGGCGGTCATAACAGCCTGATCCGAACGCGATTGAAGCCGAACCTCATGGTCGGCGGCTACGGACAGTTTACGTATCACTTCAACTACTGGGGTCCGACGGGCGTGAATCGGGATACGCACATTCTGGTGCGCAAGTGTCCGGACTTGAAGTGGTGAGGCGAGGAGTCGGCTGATGAATGTACGTTCGCAAGTATCGATGGTGTTCCACCTGGACAAGTGTATCGGGTGCCACACGTGCAGCATTGCCTGCAAGAACATCTGGACCGACCGCAAGGGTACGGACTACATGTGGTGGAACAACGTCGAGACCAAACCCGGAACCGGGTTCCCCACGCGCTGGGAGGATCAGGAGAAGTACAAGGGCGGGTGGGAGAAGAACAACGGCTCCATCAATCTGAAGTCCACGGACAAGAAGCGGATCGTGCTGAACATCTTTCACAATCCGCACATGCCCAGCATGGACGACTATTACGAGCCCTGGACCTACGACTATCAGAACCTGTTCAACGCGAAGGAAGGTTCTGATCAGCCGACGGCGCTGCCCATCTCAAAAGTGACGGGTGAACAGATCAACGTCGAGTCGGGTCCGAACTGGGACGACGATCTTGGCGGTTCGCCGCTCTATGCGGAGAACGATCCGAACCTCGAAGGCCTGACGGAAGATCAGCGGGCGCAGTTGTCAGCCATCGAGCGATTGGTGTTCTTCTACTTCCCGCGCATCTGCAACCACTGCCTGAACCCGGCGTGCGTCGCGTCCTGTCCGTCCGGCGCGCTCTACAAGCGCGGCGAGGACGGTATCGTCCTGATCGATCAGAAGAAATGCCGCGCGTGGCGTTCTTGCGTGTCGGCGTGCCCCTACAAGAAAACCTATTTCAACTGGTTCACGGGGAAGAGTGAGAAGTGCATTCTGTGTTTTCCGCGCGTCGAGACAGGGCAGGCACCCGCGTGTTTCCACTCGTGCGTGGGAAGGATTCGCTATCTCGGCGTTCTGCTCTATGACGCCGACCGCATTGAAGAAGTGGCGAATCTCCCGACGGAAGAGCTGATCGAAGGGCATCGATCGCTCGTACTCGACCCCAACGATCCAGTCGTCGCCGAGGCGGCCAGGCGTAACGGCATTCATGATTCGGTCATCGAATCCGCGCAGAAGTCGCCGGTCTACAAGTTCGTCAAAGAGTGGCGGATCGCGCTGCCCCCGCACATCGAATATCGCACAATGCCGATGCTGTACTACGTTCCGCCGATGTCGCCGGTCATGTCCGTTCGGAACGAGAAGACCATCGAGCACGTCAGCGACAATCTGTTCCACGACATCGATCAGGCGAGGGTCCCGCTGAAGTTCCTGGCGAACCTCTTCGGCGGCGGTCACGAGGCCAAGGTTGTTTACGCACTGCGAAAGCAGAAGGCGGTTCGCTGGCTTCGTCGAGCGTTGACGGTGGGTGACGTGACGATGGACCAGGCCAAGCGGATGCTCAACGAGGCGGATTGCACGGAAGAGGAGGCGGATGCGATCTACCGGCTGACGTCCCTCTGTACATTCGAGGAGCGGTTCGTCATTCCGCCGTCGCACCGCGAAGAGGCCATCGAGATGATTCAGGATCCGCACGAGCGCCGCCAGAGCGCGGGATTCGGTTTCCTGTCCGGCCCGCGAAGAGGACTGTAACGATGGACCATGCGGCGACATACGATCTGATCGCGTCGGTGCTGATCTATCCGGACGAGACGTTCGAGGAGAGGCTCGCGACGTGTGAGGCGTCGCTCGGCGCGTTGGATGACGAGGCCCGTGATCGCTTCGTGGAATGGGCACAGCAGATGCGCGACCTCTCGGCGGAAGATCGCCAGGAGGTTTATACGCGAACCTTCGATCTGTCGCCGAAGTGTACGCTCGAGCTGGGCTGGCATCTGTTCGGCGAACAGTATGACAGGGGCACGTTCCTGGTCTGGATGCGCGGTCAACTACGCGGGTTCTCTTTGGAAGAGACGACGGACCTTCCGGATCACGTTCGGCATGTGCTTCCCGTACTGGGGCGGCTGGAACCTTCAGCGGCGGACAAGTTCTCTCGCGCGTGCGTGCTACCGGCGATGGAGACGATTCGCGACGGTCTCAAGACGATGGACAGCCCCTATGGGCTGCTGATCAACGGTGTTTGCTCGTGGTTGGAATCGCGCCACGGCGCGTCCGATCGCGACGCTACGGACTTGCCGATTCTGTCGGAAGACCATGAGGCGTTGCTTCGCGCGGAGAGTGTATAGACCATGGATAGCGCACAACAATACCTCGATCAAATCCTGTTCGGCGTGGCGCCCTATCTCGCCTTGATCATCTTCTTCTTGGGGACGATCCAGCGCTATCGGGCGCAGGCGTTTACCTACTCGAGCCTGTCGTCACAGTTTCTGGAGAACCAGCGACATTTCTGGGGCATGGTTCCGCTGCACTATGGGATCCTTGTCGTGCTGCTCGGCCATGTAGTGGCCTTCCTGTTCCCTCGCACGCTATTGGCGTGGAACGGGCATCCGGTTCGATTGTATATCCTCGAAATTACGGCGCTGATCTTCGGGTTGCTCACGCTGCTCGGGCTCTTGAGTACGCTGACAAGACGCTTGGCCTTCAGCAAGATCCGAACGGTCACGACCCCGGCCGACCTTGTCTTGCACCTGATGCTACTGGTTCAAGTCGGCAGCGGCGTCTACCTGGCCGTGATGCACTCGTGGGGGTCGTCCTGGTTTGCGGCCTCGGCGGCACCATACCTCTGGTCGATCATCACGCTCGACCCGGACATTTCGTATGTTCTGGCGATGCCGTTTGCGGTGAAGTTACATATCGTCAACGCGTGTATAACCATTGGTTTCTTCCCGTTTACACGCCTGGTCCACGTTCTTGTGATTCCGAACCCCTACTTGTGGCGTAAACCGCAAGTCGTGCGATGGAATCGGGATCCAGCCGCGGGGCGAGGGGGTTCGTGACGGGCGCAAGGTGAGGACTTCTTGGTCGGGCCGGAATGGGCAGATGGGTGAGGTAGCGTAGGCGAACCTGATGGAAGTACAAAACAAAGCAACGAGTATTGATCTCTTTTCGCTGAAGACGCGGCCGATGCGCGCGTTCCACATGACGTGGTTCTCGTTCTTCCTCTGCTTCTTCGCCTGGTTCGGCATCGCGCCGCTGTTAGAGATCGTCGGCGAAGACCTGGGTCTGACGAAGGCCCAGAAATACAACTCTTTGATCGCCTCCGTTGCGATTACGATTTTCGCGCGCCTCTTCATCGGATGGCTGTGTGACCGAATCGGACCGCGTTTGAGCTATACGTTCCTGCTCATATTCGGTGCGATCCCTGTAATGGCGATCGGCCTCTCGCATTCGTACATGTCATTTGTTCTGTTTCGCCTGGGTATTGGCGTCATCGGCGCATCGTTTGTCATTACTCAATACCATACGTCAGTCATGTTTGCGCCCAATTGCGTGGGAACCGCCAATGCGACCTCCGCGGGGTGGGGCAATCTGGGGGGCGGCGTCACCAATATGGTCATGCCGCTACTTCTCTCCGCATTCATTTGGTTTAATCTCTCCGAATCGAGTTCCTGGCGGCTTTGCATGCTCGTTGCGGGGGGTGTGTGCTTCCTTACTGGAATTGCCTACTACTTCTTTACGACCGACTTGCCGAACGGGAACTTCAAGGAACTTCGGGCATCAGGCGAGTTGGTTCTTCCCAAAAAGGCCAAGGGTGGGTTCTGGTTGGCGTGCAAAGACCACCGTGTCTGGGCGCTCTTCTTCATCTATGCCGCTTGCTTCGGGATCGAGTTGACGATTAACGGCATGGCCGCCATGTACTTTCGAGAGTACTTCGGGCTCGGAATCAAAACGGCGGGGCTTGTGGCCGGCCTGTTCGGGCTGATGAATATATTTGCCAGAACAACGGGTGGATTCATAAGTGACAAGTTCGTCCAGAAGGGCGGGCTCAGAGGGCGCGTCCGCTGGCTCTTCATAGCACTGATTGCCGAGGGGATTGCGCTGATCTTCTTCTCGCAGATGCGAGTACTCGCCCTTGCGATTCCATCGCTGATTATCTTCAGCCTGTTCGTCCAGATGTCCGAGGGGGCAACCTATTCCGTCGTTCCTTTCATCAACAAGAAGGCCCTGGGACCTGTGGCCGGAATCGTCGGAGCCGGGGGGAATTTCGGCGCTGTATGTGCGGGACTTCTCTTCAGATTCAGCGGATGGGACGAGCCCACGACGTTGTTGGTTCTCGGAGGCCTGGTATCGATTACGGCGTTCGCCACGTTCCTGGTCAAGTTCGCCCCCGAGGTTGAAACGGCTGTTGCCGAAGAACATAACGAAGCGATGACGCGACGGCGAGAGCAACTCAAAGACCGCGTTCCGATTCACGATCTCATTCCGGGTATCAGGCATGTTCGCCCGATGGACGTCTTGCGCATCTACCTCGGTATCGCGCTGGTGATCAAGGGCATCTACTTCATCATGAACATGGCCGAGCTCGAGGGCACGCTCGGGAGCGATATGGGAGAGGGGCAGACGATGATCGCCTGGTCCGTCGTGTTCGCGCACGTGATCGGCGGCGCGAGCCTCGCTCTTGGGTTCGTAACGCGCGTCGGCGCGGCGGCCAACGCGCTCATCCTTCTTGGCGCGGTCGTTGTGACGTTGGTCGGGGCGACGCAAGCCACGGGCAGCCTCATCGGGACCAACGTGAACTTCCAGTTTACGTCGCTTGTGTTCGTCTTGCTGGCGTTGTTCGTGTGGCGCGGATCCGGCCCGTTCTCGTTGGATCATCTGTTGCGCATTGATGCAGAGAAAGAACCGGAAGTTTTCTAGAGGTGGGACCGCCGAGCAGGACGGAGAGTGTGACGCGTTCGGTTCACTTGAACCGTAGGATTGAAAAGGCCTCAGAGACCGAACACACAGCGAGGATGGACGTCGTTATGGGCAGAATAGAACACTGGGACCCCGACAATCCACAAGAATGGCAGAGTTCCGGCAAGGCGATCGCGACGCGCAACCTGTGTGTCTCGATCCCGAACCTCCTCTGCGCGTTCTCGGTCTGGCTCTATTGGGGCATGTTGGCGAAGTTCATCCAGAAACTTCACTTCGCCAACCCCGACCTGTTCAACTTCACGTTTCTCCACGACGGGGAGCCCTATCAGGGTGACGCCTATCGCGCGCTGATGTTCAATCTTCCCGCAGTGGCGGGTTTGGCCGGCGCGACGCTACGCATTCCCAACTCGTTCATGATCGCGATTTGCGGTGGCCGCAACGTCAAGTTCATGACGACGCTCTTGCTGATCCTTCCCGCGATCGGAGCGGGATTCGCGCTGCAGAATCCGGACATCCCCTTCCTGACACTCATCATCCTGGCGGCGTTGTCCGGCGTGGGTGGTGGGGCGTTCTCCTCGTCGATGTCGAACATCAGCTTCTTCTTCCCGAAGAAGATTCAGGGGTTATCGCTGGGCCTCAACGCCGGTCTCGGTAACCTCGGCGTGAGTGTCATGCAGTTTCTGCTCCCCTGGATCATCACGTTCGGCGCGTTCGGTTCGATCGGCGGTGACCCCTACGTCATTGGGACGGGTGAAGCGGCGAAGAGCGTGTGGATCCAGAACGCCGGTCTCGTGTGGGTCCCGGTGCTGGCCTTCCTGGCGATCCTAGCCGGTTTGTTGATGAACAACTTGCCGCAGCACAAGTGCGGGGCGGCGCCGATCGCCATCGGAAAATACCTGTGGCTGATGGTTCTGGGCTACATCGGCGCGACGGTCGGCATTGTTCTTCTACTGACGCCGTGGGGCGGTTTCCCGGTTCTGCTGAAGGTGTTCCTGATTGTCGCGATCGCGGCTGTCATCACGCTGGCGGCCATGCGTTTCCTGACGCCCAAGGAAACCAAGGCCAACCTGAAGAATCAGTTTGCGATCTTCTCCAACAAGCATAACTGGATCATGACGTGGTTGTACACGATGACGTTCGGATCGTTCATCGGGTATGCGAACGCGTTTCCGAAATTGATCGACGATGTGTTCGGCGTCATTCGCGTGGGGCCGGACGGCAACCCGCTGACCGAGTCCATCATCAATCCTTCGGCTCCGATCTCGTCGTCCTACATCTGGATCGGCGCCGGCGTCGGCGCGTTGATTCGACCGATCGGCGGTTGGCTGTCGGATAAGTGGGGCGGGGCACGCGTGACGCACTGGGACACGCTCCTGATGATCATCGCAACGATCTCCGCGGGCTACTTTGTCTCCCTGGCCAGCCAATCCCTCACGCCCGAGCAGTACTTCATTCCGTTCCTGTTGGTCTTCATCGTCCTGTTCGCAACGACCGGTATCGGGAATGGATCGACGTTCCGGATGATCCCGATCATCTTCTCGAAGGAACAGGCCGGACCGGTCCTGGGCTGGACGTCGGCCATCGCGGCGTACGGTGCGTTTCTGATCCCGAAGATCGTCGGTACGCAGATCAAGGGCGGTACGCCGGAATACGCGCTCTATGGATTCGCACTCTACTATCTGAGTTGCCTCGTCGTGAACTGGTGGTACTACGCACGGCGTAACGCGGAGATCAAGTGTTAACACGCGAGAGTAGATCTCAGAGCGTCACGATCGTACTTGCGATCGGCGCGGTGTTCAGCCTGGCGACGCTCGTCGCGAGGTTGGGGGCGTTCCATCTTCCGGGAAACCACCAGGGGTATGCGCCGGAGCAGCCGATCGCGTTCTCGCACCGCCTTCACGCAGGGGAATTGTTGATCGACTGTCTCTACTGCCACCACGGCGCGGAAACCAGCCGTCACGCGGGGATTCCCGCCGGCAGCATCTGCATGAACTGTCACTCGATCGTCACCGATACACTGGGCTCCGTCCGCGCGGAAGACGAACGGGCCGAAGAAGAGCAACGCAAACCTCGCCGAATGGTGTCCGCCGAGTTGCAGAAACTGTATGACGCCCTCGCAGTGGACGAAGAGATGAAGCCGATCCCCGGGCGGACACCTCGATCCATCGAGTGGATCAAAGTCCACAACCTGCCGGACTTCACGTTCTTCAGCCACGCAGCGCACGTGCCCACCGGTGTTGCCTGCGAAAGGTGCCACGGGGCGGTCGAGACGATGGAGCGCGTGCGGCAGGTCGAGGACCTGAGCATGGGGTGGTGTGTGAACTGCCACCGATCGGTCAATCGAATCGGTGTCGGAGGGCGCGCTGTCGACGCCTCGTTGGATTGTGCAGCCTGTCATTACTAGGAGCGGTCAAGCGGTGATGCCAGAGAAGAACCCGAAGACCTACTGGAAGAGCCTGTCGCAGCCGTGCGGCGCTGCGCCTTCTCCGCCGGTCGCCGGGGATGAGTTCCCTGAGTCGCACGAACCGGCTCGACAGGAAGTACGGCGTCGCGACTTTCTTGCGGCGGCCGGTTTTGCGCTGGGTGGTGTTGCGCTCGGTGGATGCCGTCGAACGCCCGTCGAGAAGGCGATTCCGTACCTCGTCCAACCCGAGGCGATCGTACCCGGGCGTGCGGTTCATTACGCATCGACGTGTGGTGCGTGCAGCGCCGGGTGTGGACTGCTCGTAAAGAATCGTGACGGGCGCGCCATCAAGCTCGAAGGGAATGATCTGCATCCGGTGTCACGCGGCGGCGTTTGCGCGGTGGGGCAGGCTTCAATCCTCGGTTTGTATGACAATCGGCGATTGCGGCATCCGCTGCGTGGCGGCGAGCCTGCCACATGGGATGAAGTCGACGCCGACATCTCGCCACTGCTCGACGCGATACGTACGGGTGGAGGTTCCGTTCGGTTTCTATCCGGTCCCATCACGAGCCCGACGAAACGTCGAGTGATCCAGACGTTCCTTGGCCGCTTTGATGATGGAAAGCACGTTTCCTATGAGACGCTCTCTACGGCCGCCATCCACCAGGCCCATGAGCGCACCCACGGTCGGCGTGCGTTACCACGCTACCTGTTTGAAGAGGCCGATGTCATCGTCGGATTCGACGCCGATTTCCTGGGGACTTGGATAGCACCGGTTGCCTTCACGGCAGGTTGGTCGGATCGTCGCAAGGTCGAGCAGGCCGCAGACGACTTCTCCTATCATGCGCAGTTCGAGGGACGTGTGTCGGTGACCGGCACGAAGGCGGACCGGCGGATACGGATCGCTCCGAGCGAGCTGGGCGCTGTGGTGAACCATCTCGCGTCAACGCTTGCCGCACGCGCCGGTGTGTCATTCGATTCGGGTCAGCAGACGCCGTTGCCGATCGACGAGCATGTACTCGAAGAAGTGTCCGCGCATCTTTGGCGGTCACGAGGCAAGTCGCTCGTCGTTTGTGGCAGTCAAGACGTCGATGTTCAAGTTCTCTGCAACTTCATCAATGAGACGCTCGGGAACTATGGCAGGACGCTCGACATCTCCCAACCTGCGGCGACGGGCGGCGATGGCGACGGTGCCGTTCAGTCGTTGATGCAGGAACTCGCTTCCGGGAGGGTGGACGCGCTCTTTCTCGACAATTTCAATCCGGTCTATGATCTTCCGAACGGAGCGGCATTCGCCACGGCGATGGGCAAGGTCGGCTTGATCGTCAGCTTTGCGGATCGACTCACCGAAACGTCCGAGCAGGCACGGTATGTCTGCCCCGACCATCATTACCTGGAATCGTGGGGCGATGTTTCACTCGGGAACGCCGTTGTCGGATTCAGGCAGCCGGTCATGCGCCCGCTCTTCGATACGCGATCCTGCCTGGAGAGCCTCACGCGTTGGTCCGGTACGACCACGACCGCGCAGGATCTCGTTCGCCAGACGTGGGGCGATCGTGTTTCGTGGGACCGCGCGATTCATGACGGCTTCGCGAGCGTTTCTGAAGAGCCCGCGCGGGCGACGACGTTTAGAGCGGACGCGGTGAGTGCCGTTCCCACACCCGATGAGCTGTCGGCAGATGCCTTTGCTTTGGTGCTCTACCCCAAGGTGGCCATGCTCGACGGTCGCGTCGCGTCGAACCCCTGGCTTCACGAGATGCCCGACCCGGTGACCAAGGTCGTGTGGGACAATTATGCCAGTCTCTCACCCGCCGCCGCGCAGAGGCTGGGAGTGACGGACGGTGATCTCGTCAGCGTTCGCCATTCCCCTGAAGGCGGAACAGCGACCTCGATCGAGCTGCCGGCGCTGGTGCAGCCCGGACAGCATGACCGGGTCGTCGCGATTGCGCTGGGCTACGGTCATGCCCAGAGCGCACGGTTTGCCGACGTCGGACCTGAGTGGCTGGAAAAGAAGCCGACGCTGGGTCCCAACGGTCTGGTCGGTATGCGGGCCGCCGGACTACTGACGTATCAAAAGGGTACGCTTCAACTGTCCGGAGCATCGGTAACCGTGTCTCCGACGGGCGGAAAGCACGAACTCGCGTCGACGCAGGACTATCACAACATCGAAGTGCCCGCCGCGTTGGTGATTCCCGGAATGGACCGTCGTCGGCCGATGATTCGAGAGACGACACTCGCGTCGTACAAGCGAGACGGATCCCTTCCGGTTCTTGGGCACGGCACCCATCACGAAGATCTCGGCGATCTTTGGCCCGACGATCACAAATACGAAGGGCATCACTGGGGCATGGTCGTCGACCTGGCCGCCTGTACCGGGTGCTCCGCCTGTGTCGTGTCCTGTCAGATCGAAAACAACATTCCTGTGGTCGGACGAGACGAAGTACGGCGCAAGCGCATCATGCACTGGTTGCGCGTTGACCGCTACTACAGTGAGACCGACGGCGAAGTCGACATCTCCCATCAGCCGGTGATGTGCCAGCACTGCGATCACGCGCCCTGTGAAACCGTCTGCCCGGTCTTGGCGACCGTTCACGGCGAAGAGGGACTCAATCAGCAGGCCTACAACCGCTGCGTGGGGACTCGGTACTGCGCCAACAACTGCCCCTATAAGACACGCCGTTTCAACTGGTTCGAATACGCCCGCGAGGACAAGCTCGCCAACATGGCGCTCAATCCGGACATCACCGTTCGCACCCGGGGTGTGATGGAGAAATGCTCGTTCTGCGTGCAGCGGATCGAGGAGGCACGAATCGCTGCCAAGCGGCTGGGGCGACCGATCGCCGACGGCGATGTCCGCCCCGCGTGTCAGCAGTCCTGCCCGGCGGGCGCGATCGTTTTTGGCGATATGAATGATCCCAAGAGCGCCGTCTCGAAGTTGATTCGTAGCGGACGCCACTATCGAATGCTCGAGGAAACGAACGTCAAACCATCGGTCGGCTATCTGGGCCTGGTACGCAACAGAAAAGAAGACGAGGACCACCAACACCATGGCTAGTGCCGTTGCCATATCGGAGGGTCCCCTGATACTGGGGAATAAGACGCCGGGCATCGTGACGACGGATATCTGTTCGTCGCTCGAACGAACGCCGGCGCCTTCCTGGTGGATTGCGATCGCCTTTTCCGGATCGATGCTGCTGCTGGGGCTCGTCGCAGTGGCGTATCAAATCGCAACCGGCATTGGTACCTGGGGACTCAACAACACGGTCGGTTGGGCGTTCGACATCACAAACTTCGTGTTCTGGGTCGGCATCGGTCATGCCGGAACGCTGATCTCGGCCGTCCTGTTTCTGTTTCGTCAAAAATGGCGCACGTCAGTCAACCGCGCCGCGGAGGCAATGACGATCTTCGCCGTCATCTGCGCGGGTCTGTTTCCCTTGATCCACATGGGAAGACCGTGGCTCGCCCATTGGATGGCGCCGTATCCCAACACCCGCGGCTCACTGTGGATCAACTTCCGATCTCCGCTGGTGTGGGACTTCTTCGCGATCTCGACCTACTTCACGATTTCGTTCGTCTTCTGGTATGTCGGTTTGATCCCGGACATGGCCACCCTTCGCGATCGCCTCAAAGCAGGCTGGCGCAAGCGAGTGGCGGGGTTCTTCAGCCTCGGATGGAACGGGTCGTTCCGTACCTGGCTGCACTATGAGACGGTCTATCTCCTGCTTGCGGGGCTGGCGACGCCACTCGTGCTTTCCGTCCATACGATCGTGAGCTGGGATTTCGCGACGTCGGTCATTCCGGGTTGGCACACGACGATTCTACCGCCGTACTTCGTTGCGGGGGCGATTTTCTCCGGCATGTCCATGGTTCTTTCGCTCATGCTGATCGCACGAAAGACGATGCGCCTCGAGGACTACATCACCACGCGTCATGTCGGTGCGATGTGCAAGATCCTCATTGCGACCGGCGGAATGGTCGCGATCGCATATCTGACGGAATTCGTCACGGCCTTGTATTCGAACAACCAGTACGAGCAGTTCGCGTTCATGAACCGCGCGATGGGGCCGCTCTGCTGGTCCTATTGGATCATGGTCGGATGCAATGTCCTCTCGCCGCAACTTCTTTGGTTCAAGGCAGTTCGGTCGAATATGGCGGTCGTATTCGTGGTGACGATCTTCATCAACATCGGGATGTGGTTCGAGCGGTTCGTCATCATCGTGACGTCGCTGCACCGTGACTACCTGCCCTCCAACTGGACGGGATACGCACCGACCTGGATCGAGATTGCGACGCTGGTCGGGAGTTTTGGACTGTTTCTCACGCTGTTCCTGCTGTTCTGTCGCTTCGTTCCTGTGATTGCGATGGCCGAAGTGAAGGGCGTATTGAGCCATGGCAAGAAACCACACTGAATCCCGTAACAACTGCAGATTCCTCATCGCGATCTTCGAGCGCGAAGCGGACATCCTCGCGGCGACGGCCGAGGTTCGCCGGCGCGGGCAGACCATCGCCGATGTCTATACACCGTATCCCGTACACGGGCTCGACAAGGCGATGGACCTGAGACCGTCCCGCCTCCCGTGGGTTTGCTTCGCACTCGGTTTGGCGGGTGCATCCTTCAAAGTCTGGTTCGAGTTCTGGACGTCAGCGGTGGACTGGCCGATCAACGTGGGTGGAAAACCGTGGAATTCTCTGCCCGCTTTCGTACCCGTGACATTCGAGGTCATGGTACTTTTCGCAGCACTGAGCACAGTGGCCGCGTTTCTGTTCGGGCGACGCTTGTTGCCCGGCAAACGAGCCCGACTGGCATCGCCCCGCGTGACCGACAACGAGTTTGCCTTGGTCATTGAACAGAAAGACGCGTCCTTCAGCCTGGGCGAGGTCAGTGCGTGGCTTCGAGAGATGGGCGCTTCGCAGATCGAAGAGCGTGTGGAACGGGAGGCGTTTTGATGTCACTTCGATCACTCAACGTCGTTCTCGGTGGGATCATGTTCGGAGCCATCGTCTTCAGCATCGCTGCGTCCCGTGATTTTTCGAAGCCGAACCTGGAAGTTCTTCCCGATATGGTGCATGGCCCCACCTACCGGGCCTTCGAGGCGAACGAGAACAACCCGGACGGAAAAACGCTTCGTGATCCCGCTCCCGGGAGCATTCCGCGTGGGTATCTGCCGTTTCCGTTCGAGGCCACAGAGCAAGATGCGAAGCGTGCAGGGGAAGAGTTGATCAACCCGAACGCACCCGACGACGTGGCCTCCTTGGCGCGCGGCGCGGTTGCGTACGGTGTTTATTGCCAGCAATGCCACGGCCCAGCCGGCGAGGGAGACGGAATGGTCGCCAAGCGAGGGTTTCCCCCGCCGCCGTCGTTGCTCCTGGAGCATGCGATCCAAATGAAGGACGGCCAGATGTTTCACGTGATCACGCTTGGGCAGGCGAACATGCCGGGACATGCCGCCCAGGTACCGCGCGAAGATCGGTGGAACATTATAATGTATATCCGTTCCTTACAGGCCGAGGCGCAAAGAAAGACAACAGGAGCCCAGCCGTAATGATCCGCGAGTATGAAGAGTTGCGGCTTTCCGAGCGGACCCACGCCATCTTCAAGTGGTTGGCGATTCTCGGCGCGGCGACGTTCGTCGTCGGGCTGATGGTGGCGCCACAACGCGCCTGGTCGAGCTTCCTGATGGTCACGATCGGCCTGCTCGGCATGGGGCTCGGTGCCGCCCTGTTCATCGCGTTTCAATATGTCTGCGGAGCGCACTGGGCGGTCGCACTGCGCCGCGTGCCCGAAGCCATGTGCGGCATTCTGCCATGGGCATCGCTCGGTGTGTTGATCGCACTTCTCGTGGGGCGGTCCATCTACCCCTGGACAGACACACACCTCGAGGGAATGAAGGGCGTACTGCTGAGTTACTCCTTTGTCGTCGGGCGAGCCGTGATCTTCGTCACACTCTGGCTCTTGTTCGTGGGAGCCATCATCAAACGATCGCGCCGGCAGGACAAGACGGCGGACACCGGATTGTCGATGAGCAACAAGCGCTTGTCCGCAGGATTCCTCGTCGTTTTCGGTCTCACGTTCTGGATGGCGAGTTTCGATTGGGTGATGTCCCTCGAGCCCGAGTGGTACAGCACGATGTACGGCGTCTACCACTTCGCGGGCCTGTTTCTGGGGGCGCTGGCGGCGATGACGATTCTGGCCATCTGGCTTCAGCACGCCGGGCCGCTTCGGAATGTACTGACCCACGAGCACCTGCACGATCTGGGGAAGATGATCTTCGGCTTCAGCACGTTCTGGATGTACATCTGGTTCAGCGAGTACATGCTGATCTGGTACGCCGACTTTCCGGAAGAGACCGGGCACTTCATTCGACGGCAGACCGGCGGGTGGGGACCACTTTTCGTCGCCAACATGTGCTTGACGTGGCTGATTCCCTTCTTCATCCTCCTTCCCAAACCGGTGAAGCGAAGCCCAGGCATGCTCGTGAAGGTGTGCTGCATGATCCTGATCGGTCGGTGGCTCGACCTCTACCTGCTGATCTACCCGTCCGCCGTCGGGCACGAGTCCGTGACGTTCGGTATCTGGGAATTGGGGATGGCCCTTGGCGCCCCCGGCCTCTTCATGCTGGTCTTCGTTCGCAACTTCCGCCTGGCCGCGCCCGTTCCCGTCGCGGACCCGCAACTCCAGGCAAGCCTCGCCCACCATCAGTGACCGGTCAGCGCCGGTCCGTCGCGCGGCGCCGACCGGCGTGGCATCTCATGGTCGCCGCTGCACTGCCCAAGGCGCCCGCACTCGCGCAGCATCCTGGCACGTTTCTTCCACAGCGACGTCACGGCCCCGTGAAGGTCGTCTGGACTCTGGCGAAATCGCGCAGGTCGATTGAGCCGTCTTGATCCGTATCGTAACACCGACATTGGACGAGGTCGCTTGTTGATTCGGGTCCTTCGGCGCAATCGAAGAACCGCGTATGGTCTGCGAGGTCAACGTAGCCGTCGCCCGCGCAGTCACCCGAGGCGATGCGGTACCAGAATCCACTATCGACGGAGTACTCGTCACCCGCCAGCACATGGCTTTGCGACAGGCCGATCGTACTCGACATCTGATAGTCACCGCCGGAACTGGAAATCACACCGCCGCTACCGGTCGACGAGCGAACGATCTTGTACTCGTTGGTTCCCGCAGCCACTGCATACGCTGCCAGCGCAATGGTGCAAACCAGGACGTAAGAGACCAGAGTCCTATGGCTCATCTTGAAGCTCCTTCATGCGACACTTGCCCAGATACGTCAGCGACGGTCACGACGCGGCCGCACTCGCGCGATTGGTCTTCCAGTCTCTGTACGGACGCCAGCACATTCCGCAGTTCAACCTTGAGCGACGCCAATTCTGACTTGAGTTCGATGTTCTCCGCTGCCAGAGCGAACTGTCGGTGGCTCTGGGCGTCCATCCGGTCCCGCTGCTTTTCGAGGATGATCTTCTCTTCGTTGCCATTGAGACCGATCGCCACATTGACCAGGCTGTAGATTTCGTCGTCCGAGTCGGACCACGCGCGGCCCAGTGTGCGGCCGACATGACGCAGCTCCAGGTTTTCAGGAGTGACCGCCACGGCCGTTCCGTCTTCGAGTCCGGACGGGATGACGTAGTCTCCGGCCTCGACCTTACCACGAACGACAACCGGAAGTTGGCCCATGAAGCCGACGGTCACGTGGTTGTGCTCGTCCTCTTTCTGCGGCACGTTTCCGACGACGACCGGCGCACGTGAGATGGCCATGATCTGTTCGGCGCCCTCCGTCTTCAGGCTGACCTTGCCACCATGTACGCCGACGATTTGACCGATCTGAAAGCGGTCTGTGGGATTCAGTTTGGGCAACCACTCGGCATAGTCAGCACCTTTGGAACCATAGGTCACGCCCTCATCTTTGCAGCGTTTCGCCACTTCCTGCTTGATCGCGGTCATGGCAATGGCCACGGGATCAAGCTGCAAGAAATCGGAGTTGCCTGTCTCTTCCGCCCAGCAGAAGAGCGCTTCGAGTTCTTCCCGCGTCGGCAGATCGAAAACAAGTGACGGCTCGCCAAAGACAATCGGTGGGCTGTTGATGGACGGAAGTGATCCGCCGCTGAATGTCAGCGATGGTAATGCACCCTTATTAAACGTCGCCGACGGCAGCGAGCCGCCGCGAAAAGACAGAGACGGCAGGGAGCCGCGATTGAACGTCAGCGACGGCAGCGATCCGCCCGACAACGTCGCCGATGGCGTCGATCCGGCGCTCCAACTGAAACCGCAGAGTACACGCACCCCAAGTACGTTGCAGTTCGTGGCGCTGAGGCTCGGAAGCGAACCGTCGTTGAAACTGAGACTCGGAAGTGAGCCCCGGCTGAACGTAGCCGTAGGCAATGACCCCCGGCTGAAGCTGACCGTCGGAAGGGTCCCAGGGCCGAACGTCAAACTCGGGAGCTGACCTCGACTGAACGATGCCGTCGGAAGCGAACCGGGATTCAGCCAATTCGGGTTGTAGCTGATGGCCGGGTCCAGCGTGACGCCGATATTCGGAATGGGCGGAGGAATCACCCAGTCGCCGAACTCCGCGTCGAATCCTTCGATTCGTCCGGTCACTTGATCATTCCCGTTGACGAACGTAACGAAATTGTTCAAGCGATTCGTGCTCGGATTGTTGAGTTTGATCAAGATGCCGTCCGCACTCGGTCCTGCCGTATTCTCGAAGAACGCGATGTGGTTGCCCGCGAGATTCGCCCTTCCCGAAACGTGAAGCAGCGTCCCCGGTATCGCCGTGCCCACGCCGACGTGGCCACGCTCCGTGACGACCATTCTCGGCGTGTCACGAACGTCAGTGACGGCGAAGCCGACCCCGTCGAGTGACTTCAGACGCATGCTCAAACTGTCGGAGGCATCATCACTCGTAAGCTCGACGTACGGATCAAAGCCTTCCACCCGCAGGCTGATATTCCCCGCCACGTCAAGCATCTCATTGGGCTGATCCTTCCCGATGGCCACTTGGCCTCTACCGTCCACCGCAAGACCGCGCGTATGGACGGATCGCGGTGTCGCCGTGATCGGTTCACGCGGCGCAAGCGTAGTGTAAGTCCCAGCACCCGCCGGACAGCGCACGTCCACCTCCAGCCACCGGGCTTCATCCGTGAACGCGGTCGCACCGAAATCCAGCGTGACGGCGAACAGTCCGCCCACCACATCGATCGGCGCCGGATTCCCGCTCAGCCCGTCAAACGTCAGCACCGGCCCGATCTGGTCCGCCGGTAATGGACTGACCGAATCACGCCATAGAGTGAACAGGAAGTCGCACGTGTCGGTGACGGGAACGCCCACCAGTTTGAGCTGGCCCTGATACGCGAAACTCCCGTCCGAGACGTCCGCCTGCGCAACGCAGGCGGTGATCATCCACAGGGTGATACACCCAAGCGCAAAGTTCTTTCGATTCATCAACATTCTCCTCATCTCCGGTTGCTGGAATGACGGCCACGTACAGATCGAGTCGCGGACTCTGCGTGGACGTCACACCGCTATGAGGAAAGTTAGTTGAGCGTGGGCACTTCGCCGGGAACTTCGATTCGAGGTGTTGCGCCTCGCCCACGACTGCGACTCTATGGATGATGGCAGTACGGCAACAGGGCGCTCGATGTTGAAACATCTTTGGTGTTGGACCGATGTTGATACTAAGATACCGTCGGCATGGGCACGCTGGCGGAGTTGAATGACGAGATGATTGTTGAGGCCGTGAGAGGATCGAGCACGGCCATGGACCGCGTGGTCGCCGCGATGAGCGATCAGGTGAGGCTCATGGTCTATGCCCGTCTCAATCCGACGGACGCCCAGCGACAGTACGTCGAAGAACTTACACAGCAGTCGATGGAGGCCTTGCTCCGTGGGCTTTCCACACTGGAAATACGGACGCTGGCAGGTCTACGCGCGTTCACATCCACCATCGTGGCGCGCCGCGTGGCCGATCACATTCGAAACCCGGCGGGAATCGGCCGCGGAAAGAAGGCTCCGAGATCACTCGATTCGACCGTCGCCGCGGCTTCCGCTGCCGGACCGCTGTGGCAGTTTCTCTCCGCCGCGGCAACCTCGCCGCTCAGCGCCGCCGCACGAGAGGATCAACTGCAGCGAACCATGTTCGAACTCGCACACCTTCGACAAGAGTACCGCGCAGCCATCACCATGGCGTTCTTTGACCAACTCTCTACAGCGCAAATCGCAGAACGGATGGGTACGACGCGGCAGGCGGCTTCCATGGTCTTGCTGCGCGCGGTGAGGGCGCTTCGAAAGAGAATGACCGGCTTGAGTGAGGCGGACTGGAGGGAAGACTAGTGGATTCCGACGTGGACGGCATGGGAATCTCGCCCGACGAGATCGATGAGGCGCTGGAAACGCTTTGGAAAGGGCGATCGGGTGCCTTTGAGAACCTCCTCCAACGAGAGGGCGACGGCGAGGCCGGCGTCGGCTCGATGTTTGGCGGTGCCGTTTCCACAGGTCTGCCCGCCGCCGCCACGGACGAGACGCCTTCTATCGCCGGATACACGGTGATCCGGGAACTGGGACGCGGTGGAATGGGCGTGATCTATGAAGCACGTCAGCACAACCCGTCGCGATCCGTGGCCGTGAAGGTCATCCGCGGCGGTCGCCTTCCGGACGAACAGAAAACCAGACTGTTTGAACGCGAGATCCAGTCACTTGCCCGATTGAAACACCCGAGTGTGGCAGACATTTACGAGGCGGGTACGACCGACGATGGTCGGCCTTTCTTTGCCATGGAGTTGGTCAGCGGCACACCACTGACGCAGTTCATCGCGGAGTTGCCGATCGACGCGCGCAACCAGTCTGATCGAGTCCGAATGCTTCTCAGGATGTTCGATGCGATCTGTGACGCGGTTAGCTACGCACATCAACGAGGCGTGATACATCGGGACCTCAAGCCGTCCAACGTCTTGGTTGCGGAATCAGGCGAAGGGAGTGGGTCCGGAAGCGCCTTCGATCGCGGGCCCCGCATCAAGGTGGTCGACTTCGGACTGGCAAGAATGATCGACGCGGACGTCGCGGATCCTGTTACGACGGAGGACGGGCAGATCCGCGGCACCATCGCGTACATGGCGCCGGAGCAAATCCAAGGCTACCCCGCGGACATCGACACACGCTGCGATGTCTATGCGCTTGGGATCCTACTCTTTGAGATGCTGACGGGCCAACTTCCGTACGACATCAAGAGTAGCGCTTTGGGAAGGTCAGTGCAGATGATTTGCGAGACACCCCCGACGCGCCCCGGAACGCTCAACCCCGCGCTGCGCGGAGACCTGGAAACGATCATTCTCAAGGCACTGTCAAAGAGCCCCGATCAGCGATATGCGACCGCGGACGCACTCGGTGACGACATCAAGAGGTTCCTCGCCGGACAACCGATCTTGGCGCGCCCGCAAAGCGCAATCTACCAACTCAGGAAGCTTGTGTCGCGGCATCGCGTGGCATCCACCGCGATCCTTGCGGCAGTGACGGTCTCCATCCTGGGCTTTGTCGTCAGCGCTGCCTTGTACGTTCGGGCCGACAGGGCGCGCCAGGCAGAAGCGAAACAACGAGTTGTCGCGCAAGACGTGAGCCGGTTCCTGACACAGATGTTGCTGTCGCTGGATCCGCGTAAGGCGGAAGGAAAGAACGCCGCGCTGCTTCGCGATCTCGCGGATCAGGCATCGCAGCGGATCGAACGTGAGCTTTCCGAACTTCCCGTCGTCAAGGCCGCCCTGAAGAACACGTTGGGGCAGGTCTACCTTGCCTTGGGGATGTTCGATGAGGCCAAACGACACCTGACGGAATCCCTCTCGACGTTTCAACTGTTCCACGGCGACGAACACATCGCGACGCTCGGCGCCGCGCACAACATCGGCGTGCTGCGCCAAGACCAGGGCCGAATGGACGAGGCGAAGACACTTCTCGAGTCAGTCCTCGAAAGGCGTCAACGAGTCTGCGGCGTGGACCACCCGGACACATTGGCTACCCTGAATCAACTGGGTGTGCTGAACATGGAATGGCACAAGCTCGACCGGGCGGAGTCGCTACTCCGCGATGTCGTGGCGCGCCGACAAGAGGTACTGGGCGATACCCATCCCGATACGCTTGTGTCGATGAACAACCTGTCGAACGTCCTCTCGAAATACCACAAGTACATCGAGGCGGAGAAAATGCTTCGCGATCTTCTTGTGCTTCAGGAGGCCACGCTTCCAGCAGGGCATCTGGACATACTTGTCTCCAAGAATGACCTCGCCGTCGCGCTGAAGAGCCAGCGAAAACTCGATGAAGCAGAACCGCTCTACCGTGAGGTGTTGGCGGGGTTTCAAGAAACGCTCGGCGATGGGCACCTGGACACACTGATCACCATGAACAACCTCGCCGGGCTCCTTTTCAACCGCGGCGCCCTGGAGGAGTCCGCGAATCTCTCGCGAAAAATGGTCGGGGAGGCGGAAAACCATCTCCCGGTCGACAGCTACTACACGGCCGTCTTTCGCGGTGGTTATGGAAGGTCACTCATGGCACTCAAACACTACGCAGAAGCCCAGCGCCAGCTGAAACGAAGCACCGACGACCTCCGCACTGCACTGGGCGCGGAGCATGTCTATACGCGCCTCTATAGCGACCTGCTGCTCGAGCTGTACAGAGAAACGGGCCAACTGGGAAAGGCCGCACAACTCCGTGAGCTTCCGTAGCCTACGGGTCAGTGAAGCCTTCCGGTCATCCATCCTCACCGTCAGCCCGCCTCGCCCGGGACATCAAGTAGTACTTAAGGGGGGGCTTGTTTCTGAAGTGCGTGGATTCGGATCCTCGGTGCTGGTCCACCGAACTTCCCGCTGGGGAGTTCGCGCCATCGTAGGGCTGGAACGAGAGCGACCCGCGACATATCAGGTAAGCAAACTAGCGGTCCTGTAAGGACCTTTCTCGATTGACACGGTTGTCTCTACTCAGTACCATAGTGACTCCTTTGACGTGAAGCCTTAGGGCTTCACGAGCATGTCAGGCTGTCAGCGTGGGCGAGGTAGTGGTCTGCGTTGCGCGTCGAGCGTCTGCAATTCGCGACGTTCGGTTCTGTCGCGGTGGCGCGCCTCATATCCAAAACCTACAGTGAAAGAAGGAGCAAGTCATGAAGACTGTGGCCGAAACGAACTGGCAGTCGTGCGCCGTTTCAAGACGCTGGATCTGTGGAGGTACGCCACCCAGCGCCGGCATTCGAGCGCGGCGAATCGTCCGTTCTGGTCTTGGAGTTATCTGGGTGTCGAGCGCACTTCTGATGGGGGTCGGTCAGGCCAGTGCATCGGCGCCGGACCCGGCCCCGATCAACCAGCGCGTCTTGAGGGATCCCCTTCCATTGCCCTCCAGCGGATCCCGCGCCCACGCAGGACCAAGAGGCCAGTCAAAATGGGTCGAGCTGAACGATTATATGCATGGGCCCACGCCGCTTGCTCTGCTCCGCTCCGATCCGGACATCGTTGGAACTCCCGACAAGGAGGCCATGACGCCTTCACCAACCGTCTCCTTCGACGGAGTCATGCAAACAGGGACATCCGTCCCGCCGGACACCAACATGGCCGTGGGACCCGGGGCCGGATCGGCAGGACGGGTCGTCATGGTCACCAACGAGTCCAGCGAAATCTGGGACAAGACCGGAACGGTCATCGCCGGACCCACCGCACTGGGCATGATGTTTACGACTTCGGGTCCGACGTTCTTCGTCTTCGATCCAAAGGTACTCTACGATCAGCACTCCGGACGGTTCTTCATCGTCTGCCTGGAACTGGACTTCGCGACCTTTCTTCCGGCCAGCGCCGTCATGCACATCGCCGTATCCACTTCCAGTACGCCCAGTTCACTGACGACAGCAGATTGGATCTTCATGTCAGGCCCGGGGCTGATCTTGATGGGCGCTGCAGCCACGCCCGGCTGGGTCGACTATCCCGGCATCGGTGCCGACGACGACGCCCTCTTCGTAACGACCAACATGTTCAGCGCTCCGCCCTTCGCATTCCTGGGAGCGAACATCCGCGTCTTTGACAAGTCCCTGTTAATCGCCGGTACGTACGCGTTTGTGGATATCACCTACGATGTGGTCACGACACCGACCGCCATGTCCATTCAGCCCGCCCACGTCTATGGAACCACAGACAACGGCGGATTCTACCTGATCAACCGCATCGGAATGACAACCTACCGAATCTACAACATCGTCGGCGACCCGGCGACGCCCGTGGCCGCCACCGGGTCGTTTCCCTGGTCCGCGGGAGCCTTTCCGATGGACACCGGCGCGGATCAGTGTACCGTGGCGACGCCGGACATCGATACCCTTCCCGAACGCGTCATGAGCGCCGTCTATCGCGGTGGGCATCTCTGGTGCTGCATGACCGAGGACCCCGACCTCGACGTCAGAACGGAAGTCGTCTGGCAGGACATCTCAACGAATTCCTATCCCCCGACCGCACCCACCATCACCCAATCCGGATTCATTGACGGGACCGGGACCGACCCTTGGACCTATATGCCCTCGATTAACGTCAACAGTATCGGCGACGCCGTCATTGGATTCACACAGTCCTCAGCCACCGAGTGCCCAGGCGTCTATTACGCATCGCGGTATGGTTCGGATCCGCTGGGGACGTTTCAGAAGCCGGTCTCCGCTATCGTCAGTGCAGGATTCTACGACACGCTCTTTACGATGGACCCGGAACGCTGGGGCGACTACTCATCAACCGTTGTGGATCCGGACGACGACTGCTTCTGGATCGCTAACGAATACGTGGCCACCTCGGCTACCGCGTCCTCAAGCTGGGGCACGCGCATCGCCAGCTTCTGCACAAACATCGGCGCCTGCTGCCTGGCTCGCGATAGATGTGCCGAGGTGTCCGCAGCGGACTGCAGCACCGCCGGAGGTGACTTCCGTGGGCAGGGAACGCAATGCCCGGACCAGAACGTGGTGCCGGGTAACCACCAAGGTTTGGAGACGGTTCACTGGTCCGATCCGAACGTAGACTGCTACGCGATCGGGACGCTTCGCCGAGCCCAGTGCATCCCGGGCGAGAAGATTGACGCCTGGGTGACGGCTCGAGGACCAGACCAAGACACCTGCCATGAGTTCGGGGATCAGCACACCTGCTCCCCGCCGATTCCTGCGGACTTCTTCGAGCCCGGTTCAGGGCGATGGGAGGGCTCGGTTTGCCTCGAAGGAGTCCCCCTTGCGGGTGCATGCTTACCGTCCAGCCCGGCGCTACCGCAGCTCGGCGAGTCAACGGGCACCCCGCCACCGCTGATTCCCTGGATCAAGCCGCGAATGATTTCGTTCTCGGCGGGCGACGCCGGAGCGTCGCAGGCCATCCGCGTGACGTTCACACAGATGCCTCCTGGTTGGGGCGAATGGGTTGGTCAGTCGCTGTTCGTCCAGGAGCCCTGGGACGGCAGCGAGTTGGGCGGCGTGAGCTTCTATCAGAACCCGGCGCCTGTCGGCGACCCGACGCTGCGGTTGGCTCAACTGGACTGCAACCCGTACTTCACCGACTGGAGCGTGTGGGGTGATATCAACGTCATCCACCCGGCGATCGCGCCGAGCAAGTTGATCGTCCCGGCGGGTCCGGTCGATGTGGAAGCGCTCTACACCCTGCAGGTCATCGACGAGGGTTGTTCGTTGACCTTCGAACCGAGCTACAGTGATCCGCTCGTCCTCCGTACCGCCGCATGGGCCGATGTGGCCGAACTGGACGGGGGTACCTACCGCGTGCCCGGCGATGTCGTGAGTGTTGTCGATACGCTCGCAATGGTCTCGAAGTTCGCAGGTGTGCCCAATGCGCCGAGCAAGGCCAGCATGTGTCTTCTCGGCGTGACGGCCGGTCCTGAGGCCACCCTCGATGGCAAGATCACGATCAGTGAGACGGTGTCGGTGTTGGGCGCGTTTGGCGGAACGCACTATCCGTTCCTGCCGGCGTCGATCGCACCGCCGCCTGGGCCCTGTCCGCTTCCCGATACCGCGGTGTTTCAAGAGGATTTCGGAGACGCCGATACGCTCATCTGGCGATCGGACGACCCCTTCGATCCGTGCGGAATCCCCACGGAGGCAGACGTCCAGGTCGGCATTCAGATCATGGCGCTGAGCCTTCAAAGCAAGTCGCCCATGACGGTAATGGTCGGCGGGCAGGAGACCACTTGGGATGTCGACGTCGATCTTTCGACCGAGCCACAGCCCATGGGCGCCTTGACGGCGCGCAAGACCCACTGCAACGGCGGGACGTATCTATCTGACTTCGAAGTCCAACCCAGGTTCACCTTCACCAAAGTCTCCGGCCCAGGTGTGCCCGTCGGAACGGTACAGGTGCTCGATACAGGCTTGTGGGGCCTTTGTCCCGTCCGGCTCGTGCAGGACAGCAATCCTCCCTGGGCGCACGCCGCGGGTCCGGATCTACATCTCTCCTCTCCCTATTGCACGGGTTTTCATCCAGCCATCGAGGATCCGATCCAGACAACGAACTGCGACTGCAACGACAACCTCATCAGTGACAAGTGCGATATCGACAGCGGCTTCTCACCGGACGCTAACGGCAACGGTATTCCTGACGAGTGCGAAGATGGTGCCTGCTGCCATGTCGATGACACGTGCAGCGATCTGCCTCCCGATGCCTGCGCAGTTGGCGGCGGAGTCTACAAAGGACCGGGAACCGTTTGCCTGGGTGACAGTGAACCCAACGGATATGATGACGCCTGCGAACCCCCCGGACCCAGCACCGGTGCGTGCTGCCGCGCCGCCGACGGCGGATGCTTCGATCTTACGTCCTCCAAGTGTGAGAGGTGGGGTGGAAGCTACCAGGGAGACGGCACGACGTGTCTGGGCGATGGTAACGGCAACGGAATCGACGACGCCTGCGAGGCCCCTTGATCGCGAATGAACACGGTCAAGTAGCGACGACGATGGTTCGCTCACGTGCAGCAGGGGCAACGCGGATGCGCAACCTCTGCTGCACGGGCTGCGTTCTCGGCCGGTGACTGACTGCAGGTCGTGTGTGGGGCCAGCCGTCTTGTCGTCGTTCCGGATTGGCCGTAAGGCTCTCCTCGGAGTGTGTTGGACCAGCAATCCTTGCGACGTGAGTAGGCCGTCGCCTGTACGAACGGGGCAATGATGAACCGCGACGAGCGGCGGCGCGGGTCATGTCTGAACGCGCCTCTGCACCGACCGGCTGATCGATTCGTATAAAGAGACCGACCAACGGGACAAAGCCGCACCGCGCCGTGAACTCCCGTAGCGTACGGCTGGGTGAAGCACTCCAGTCGTCCATCCTCACCACCACGCCGGTCGCCGTTCCCCTTCCGACGGCGCCGGCAGGCCGCTCACCGACTCAGGGAAGATGGGCTTGGTGCGCACAGTGCCATCGCCTGTGACGCGGTATCTCGATTGGGTTCCCTGACTTCTCCGCAGGCGTCTCGGCGCGGAAAACGAGCGAACGAGACCGGCGATCGTCCATCGACACGGGGCTGAGAAAGTAGACGCCTTCACCGGGTACGCGCTATCGTTGTCATCCCTCAGTCGCCGCGACTTGCCCCACCAGGCTGCACTCTGCCCCAACGCGACAGGATGGCATCGCGAGCGGCGTCTGAGTCGGTACAACGGCGGATGGAAAGCCGGAAGACCCGTTATGACGAGGAAGTCGCAATGAACGCAACCAAGTGCCGTGTACCATTCATTTTGCTCAGTATCGCGGGAGTGTGTTGGCCGACCATAACGGCCAGGGCGCAGACACCTGCGGACACCGGGAAGGACCCCCAGCTTCCGGGACGCAATACGCTCGAATCGCCCAACAGCGTGGCCTGGGCTCGGGATCGTGTCTTCGGCGCGGTCGTGAGCATCGTGACCGTGACCGAATCGCACCAGGACGGGCGAGCGCGCCTTACCCGGCACGGCGGTAGTGGCACGATCATCTCCGAAGACGGGCACATCGTCACCAACGCGCACGTCGCCATGGACGGCACGAAATTCAAGATCATCCTGGCAGACAAGACCGAGATCGACGCCAAGTTGGTCGGAGAGGATCCACTGTCCGATATCGCCGTGTTGAAGTTCGCCCCTAAGGACCTGGACCAGAACGCAAGCTTCAAGATCGCGAAGTTCGGCGATTCAGATGAAGTCGAAATCGGTGATGCCGTGTTGGCGATGGGCGCGCCATGGGGCATGTCGCACTCGATGTCGTTTGGCATCGTGAACAGTGACAAGCGCCTGCTGTCAAACTTCTTCGAGGACGACGCCGACTACGAGTCGGTACTCGGTCGAGATCAGCCGACGGGTTCCTACTATCGCTGGATCCAGCACGATGCAGCCATCGCGCCCGGAAACTCCGGCGGACCGCTGGTCAGCCTCAAGGGCGAAATCATCGGCGTGAACACACGCGGTGTTCCATTCGGTGGCGATATGGGCTTCGCCAGCCCCAGCAACATCGTCAAAGATGTTGCCGGGCAACTCATCGATCATGGCGAGGTGATTCGCAGCTTCGTCGGATTGAAGTTCAAACCGATTCAGACAACCGAACATGATCGCGGCGTGCTTGCCAACTCCGTGGTCGAAGACTCACCCGCCGAGAAGGCCGGCCTGCGCCCCGGCGACCTGATTCTCACGATCAACGACAAACCGTTCACAATTCGTCACGCTGACGAGATGCCTGAGTTTCGCCGGCACCTCAGCGATCTTCCGATCGGCTCGAAACTGACGATCAGTTTCGAGCGAGACGGACAAAACCGCGAAACCGAAGTCGTCACAGAGAAGTATGAGAAGGACCTCGGGCCAAGACTCGCCGTGAAGGCATGGGGCGTGACACTCCGAGGCATGACGCAGCGCATGGCCAGAAACCGGCGCCTTCCCCATGATGAGGGTGTGCTCGTCACCAGTGTCGATCCCGGCGGTCCAGCCGTTCGGGCCAAGCCCGCGCTGCAGGCGGAGGACGTCATCCGCGTGGTCAACGGGACGCAAATCGTCCGATTGAAGGACTTCGAGCAAGCGACCGAACGCCAGGCCGAAACTTGCAGCGAGATGCTCGTCGAGTTTGAGCGCGAAGGTGGGCGCTACCTCACCGTCATTTCGCCGCGCGAGGAGCCGCGCGATCAGCGCCCCGACGAGCTCGACAAACCCTGGCTGCCCGTCGAGGTTCAGCCCCTCGGTCGCACTCTGGCTGAGCGTGCGGGTGCAGAAGGTGCCGAGGGCTTTCGCGTGGTACGCGTGTACGAACGAGCATCCTCGACGCCGAGCGGTCTGATGGTCGGCGACGTCATCACCTCGATCGGCGAGACCCAGCTTCGTCCTCGTGGTGCCAAGGACAAGAGCACATTCACCAGAGCGCTGAGGAAAACAAGTGTCGGCGAAAGCGTTGCGATCCAAGTCGTGCGGGCGGGCAAGACACGGACGATGAGTCCGAAGTTGTTGGCCACACCGCAGCGCGCGGACGAAGCGCGTCGCGCCAAGGACCGGGACTTCGATGTGGAAGTGCGAAATGTGACCTTCTTCGACGTCGCCAAGAACCGCTGGAAAACGGGGACACGCGGCGCCATTGTCACGGAAGTCGAGGCCGGGGGATGGGCCGGCGTAGGACATCTCCGCAGCGACGATCTTATTCTACAAGTCGGCGAGCAAGACGTTCTTGACGTCGATGGTTTTGCCGCCGCTCTGAAGTCCACCAAAGAGACGAAACCGGAAACGCTACGGATGCTGGTGATGCGCGGCATCGAGACCCGCTTCCTGTTTCTTCAGCCGGATTGGGACTAGTCACCAAGAAGAGGAGGATAGGATAATGCGAAAGTGCTTTGGCTGTTCGGTATTGGGTGTTCTCGTCGTGGCTGTGTCCGCCACCGCCGGAGACGTTGACTACAAGGCTTTCAAGAAGCGCCAGAAGATCGAGAGGCGCGAGCGAATTCAGCACCTTACGGAGAAATTCGCGCCAACCATCGTGACGCTCAAGTTCGTCGCCACAACGAAGATGTTCGGCCACGAGACAAAGTCCCAGAAGGAAGTTCCAGGCGTTCTGGTCAGCGCCGACGGGCTGGTCGTCATCGCCGACTCATCCCTCGATCCCATGGGAGGCGCCAGATTTCAGGTCATGGGAGGAATGCCCGGGATGGAAATGCCCGAACCCAAGAACGAAACCGGCGACTATCGAATCATCGTCGGCGATGAAACCGAAGAGAACGAAGCCCGACTCGTCGCGCGAGATTCCGAACGGGACCTGGCGTGGTTCCGGATGACCAAGGTCAAGGGGCGGAGTTTTCCGTACCTGCACTTGGGCGATTCGGCCGAGCTTCAAGTCGGTGATGCGTTCCACACCATGACTCGACTGCAGGAACGCTTTCATCGCGCTCCCATCGTACACGGCGGAACCGTTAGCGGGAGGATCACGACGCCGCGAGATCTACTCGTCGCGATGGGTGGCTCCGGACCCGTATTCACGGAGGACGGAAGGCTCGCCGGTTTCCTGATCCGGCAGCCCGATGAAGACGGCGACGATGACCATGGCGACATGATCCAAATGGCGACACAGTTCATCCTGCCGGCTGAGGCGCTCGCCAAAGCGACCGGGCAGGTACGGAAGAAGTCATCGAATTGACGCCGATGACAACTGTCGAGGAATCGGCCGCGACCAGCTGGCAGAGACGATACCGTCAAGCAGCCGCCAGCGCGTAACGACTAAGTGGGTGGCGTATGCGTTAGTGCGTGTTTAAGAAGCCCTTCTTCCGAGCCGCGCCCGTGAGGAAGCGGACAAGAACCGCCGAGAATCCGCTCCCGGACGGTCGCGACTCGGTTCAAGGCGACCCTTTTTGGGCACGCTCCTAGATCCAATCAGTCAACGAGGAGAACGACGTGTTAAAGAGATTGATCATGTTGGCCGGCATTGGGCTGGCGCTGTGGTCTGTTCAACCGGTTCAAGCAGACCAGGAATGGGACAAGCTTGAATCCGAGTACGAACAGGCCATGGAAAAGTGGGAACAGGCCATGGAGAAGGCCAAGGGCGACAGCAAAGGCGGTATGATGATGGTGGGTCCGGGTGGCATACCGCCACACCCCATCGAGAAGTTTCGCTCCCGGTTTCGCGCGTACGCCGAGAAGCACGACGGCAAGCCGGCGGCGCTGCCGGCGCTGACAAATATGCTGACGAGCGGCTCCATGATGATGATGGGCGGGACCAACAAGTCAGGCAAATGGGCGCTCACCCAACTCAAGAACAATCACGCACACGATCCGAAGATCGCGGATCATCTTACAGAGGTGCGTTATGCCGCGATGTCCGTCGGCGAGACGCCCGTAGTCGACTTCCTCGAGACAGTGGCGAAGAAGAACTCCGACCGCAACACCAAGGGAAGAGCGCGGCTGGCAATGGCCGAGGTCCTCTACGAAGGGTCGCCCTTCGCCATGATGATGCAAGGCATGACCGAAACGGACCAAACGAAGGCCAAAAAGAAACGTGCCGTCAAGATGCTGCGAGACATCAGGACGGAGTTCGCCGGAAACGAACTCGCTGAGCAGGCCGACGACTTCCTCTACGCCATTGACAACCTCCAAGTGGGGATGAAGGCACCCCAGCTCGCCGGAAAGGGTGCGGATGGCAAGGAAATCCGCATGTCGCAGTTTGAAGGCAAAGTCGTCGCGATCGTCTTCTGGTCGACGTGGTGCATGCCGTGTATGCAGATGATTCCGCACGAGCGTGAGCTCATGGAAAAGCACGCAGGCAAGCCGTTTACGATCCTCGGCATCAATGTCGATGAATCACTCGCGGACTGCACGTCGGCGATCAAGAAAGAGAAGATCACTTGGCCGACGATCTACGATGGCTCACCGGAGGTAGGCGAAATCACGAGGAAATGGCGCGTGAACTCGTTCCCGACGATCGTCATGATCGATCACGAAGGACTCATCCGCCACAAGAATGTCATGCCGTTCCAACTGGAGAGCGTCGTCGAGGATCTCGTCGCCGAGGCGCTCAAAGACGGAAAGGAAGGCGGAAGTGACGCAGAAGGCAAGGGCAGCTAGAGAAGCGCTGCCATGCTGTGTGCCACCGGTTTCCAACCGGTGAAGCATTTCGGGTCGGGTGGCCCGTGTCCTCTGGACATGGGGGAGACGATGACGCGCGACGGGTGACATGGGCAGACTTGTTTGCCCGTGCGGTCGGCCGCCACGGGCGGCTCGCCCACCGGGGCGGCTCACACCTCGTCCTCCCAGCCTGGACAGGCCGGGCGCCATGCCCATGCGAAGCGCAGCCATGCTCTCCAGCCCGCAACGCAGCGGTTCATCACAAGGCACTGCGCTCTGCCCCGACACCATTGGACGACACCTACTGACGGCGAAGACTCCTCCACTGAGCTCGCTTGCGTTGAGCGGGTAGACCGCACAAGAGTTACGGGTATGTCTCCCCCGAGGATCAGAGATCGGAGAGTCGAAAATGTTGATGAGTAAACCAAAATACTTCGGCGCCAGACTGCTGCCCCTGGCGTGTTTGCTGCTGGGAACGGGATGCCCTTCCATCCTGCCACAGGAAGGCGATAGCCAGGGTCAGGGCGGCTCGCAATCGGTCCAAGGGAAGACGGCGCTTTCAGGCGGTTTTGAGTGCGTTACGCAAGATCCATCGCTGCCCTGCAAGGTGCAACGCGCCTTCTACCTGGTTCGTCGCGGAGGCGAGGGGCTCGACGGACTTTGGGATGGCTCGTTCGATTTCGCAAACCAGCCGCTCTACATCGTCGACGTACCCGAGGGAGAATCGCCACGCGGATACCTGATCAATCCACCTTCCGTACCCGAGGGAGCAGATCCGATCACGGGTGATTCCGCGCAAGGCGTGATCGCCTATCAGTATGATGCCGACGCAGAGGAGGCCTCCGATGTGCAGAACAGTTTGTTCGCCCTCTTCTTTGACATCGGTGGCAACGACTACACGGTGATGCTGACGAGTGACCAAAACGAGGATGTCCCCAGCGAGTTCCGGCTGAACGTGGAGAACGACCAGTGGATCGCGACGTTCACTCACGAGGCATTCCACGGACATCAGATCGCGGACTGGGCAGATCCGCCCGGCGCGATCCAGGATTTTGAGAACTACCCACTGACATCCGAAACCATCGCGCTGGCCATGTTGGAGTTGAACATCGTCAACGCCGCACTCCACACGAACGAACCGGGAGATCATGAACGACTCCTGAAAATGTACGTCGCCGCAAGGACCGAGGGAATGCGAATCGACCCGAGTACTGCAAAGCTCACTCGAAACATGGCCAACGCGCAGGAACACAGCGAGGGAACCGCTCGATACACGGAAGTCAAGATGTTTGAGGCGTTTGATCCAGACTACCCGAAGCAATTCCATGGACCGCAACTCGCGCCGTTTCTCGACTTCAATGCGGATCTTGCGGAGCACGCCGGACAGGTCTTCAGCTTCGGCATGTGGTACGAAACCGGGGCGATCGCCCTGCGGATGATGGACACGCTCAAAATCGATTTCCGCAACGCCCTCGCCGAAGGGGAGACACCGTTCGGAATCGCCGAGGCGCATTTCGGCATGTCGGACGCAGAACTGGCCGAAGTGCTCAGTGATGCTCAATCCGAATTCGATTGGGACAAGCTGCAGGCAGACGCCGGGCAATATGCGGAGGTGGTCAAGCCAATGGATTTTGGCTCGCCACCAGGTCCCGGCGACCTGCCGCCCGGTGACGACGCGACCCAGGATCTGCTCGACGCCTGCGAGGGTCTGACCGCTGGCGATGTTTGTTCCGTCGAGGCATTTGGCCAAACGTTCGCGGGAGCGTGTACCGCCGACGAACTCGGGTTGCTGTGTATTCCAGATGATGCGGGTGGTCCCGGCAACGTCCCATGAGTGGCGGCAGCGTGATGACCGACGCGCGTGTCTTCTGTGGTCGCGAAGCAAGACCACAGCGATTAAGCTGACCGTCGAAAATGAAAGGCATCGCAAAGCTCATTCGGACGTACGGAGCCATGACGCTCGTCGTCATGGCCCTTGCGCTCACGATGGGCACCCTCGAGTTCCTTCGATTCCTGAACATGGTGTCCGGGGCGAATCAGAAACCGGGTATCGGCGAACTACTCAAATCGACATTCACGCCTTGGCTGATATGGCTGGCGGCCGCACCGGTTGTGGCGTTCTGTGGTCAGCGCGTTCGCCCCGGCACGGCATCCTGGCTTCGCGTCGGCGTTACACACATCCTCGTGGGCGCCGTGATGGGCGTAGGCGGCGCGGCCATGTGTGCGCAGGTTTCGCCCATCATATTCGGATCGGGTGAGGTTCCGCGCGACGTTCTCGAGAATGTGACCGATCATGTTCATCGACGGCCCGTTACCATCGATCTGACCGGTTTGGGTGAAGAGAATTGGCCCCCCGAAATGACCGGCGAGATCGGCGACCTTGTGGGTACGAAGATGTCCCATCTTCTAATCCCTGAACCGGGTGAATGGTGGTTCGGTCCGTTTGCTTCCGGACTGCTGACCTACGCCGCCCTGGTCGTCGTCGTGATGGCGTTTCAGCTCTATCGCGACGTACGCGAGCGACAAGCCGTAACGGACCATCTCGAAGCTCAGCTCGCACAGGCACAGCTCGCCACACTGCGCATGCAGATCCGCCCGCACTTCCTATTCAACACGTTGAGCAGCATCGCCACGCTCATGCCGCGTGACACCCAAGGCGCCCGGCGAATGGTGAATCAGCTCGCCGATCTGTTGCGCGCTTCCTTCTCCGAGATGAAGGCGCACGAGGCACCGTTGCGAGACGATGTTGAGCTGCTACGCAGCTATCTCGAGATTCAACAGGTGCGCTTTGGCGAGAAGCTCCGCGTGCAGATCAGCGTCGAATCGGATGTCCACGAGGCACTCGTGCCCTCCTTCTGCCTGCAGCCCCTGGTCGAGAACGCCATCGTTCACGGAGTCGGCGCGCGCCCCGAACTCGGGACGATCAACATCCGGACGAGTCGCCACGGCGGGAATCTCCTGATCGATGTTTCGGACGACGGTCCAGGTGCCCTGGATGGCGACCTTTTCAGTAAGGGTGTGGGACTGAGAAACACGCGCGACCGGCTTGCACAGTTGTACGGCGATCGGGCGAGCTTGACGATCGAAACAAGCTCGACCGCCGGTTTCTCGGTGCGCCTCAGTATCCCCTATCATGAATCGCCGATGGACGTCGTAGGTACCTAGCGACACGAAGATGATTCGCACGATCATAGTCGACGATGAGGCGCTGGGGCGCGAGGCCGTCCGCGGACAGCTGCGTGACTGCACCGACTTCGATGTGATCGCGGAATGCTCCGGCGGCGCAGATGCCATCGCCCGCATCCGGAAGCTGGCTCCAGACGTGGTCTTTCTCGACATCCAAATGCCGGAAGTGGACGGATTCGATGTCCTGACCGAACTAGGCGACGAAGCGCCGATCACCGTGATGGTCACGGCCTACGATCAGTATGCTGTCCGAGCGTTCGAACACTACGCGCTGGACTACGTGCTCAAGCCGATCGAGCCTGAGCGTTTTGCTCGGACCCTGGAGCGAATCCGTCGGCGCGTCGAGACCGCAGGGGCGGGGCAGAGAACCACCGAACTGCGCGATCTGCTCGTCAGTCTCTCCGGCCGGACCGCTTCCCCGGATCGGCTCGCGTTCAAAGCGACGCGCGGCTTGGTTTTTCTCGAACCCGACGAGCTGGAGTGGGTCGAGTCGGCTGGAAACTATCTCAAGGTGCATGCCGCCGGCGAAGAACATTTGATTCGCGAGACCATGGCAAACTTCTGCCGCCGGCTTGACCCTTCGCGCTTCTTGCGAATCCACCGCTCATTCCTCGCCAACGTCAACCACGTCCGTGAGATCCGTTTGTCCGGCACCGGCACCGACTACGAGGTCATCCTGCGGACGGGTGAAACGTTGCCCATCGGGCGCTCCTATCGCGATGCCGTCGTAGCGCGACTTGAAGGACCGGCGTGAACGGCCGACTTCGCGCGATTCGTCAGTCTCACCGCCACAAGCCATCAGCCGGGTGACGTCGGCAGGAGTTGCCGGTACGCGGAATCAGAACGCGCGGGCGCCGGCGAGCGGGATCATAGCGTGCAGCGATCAAGTGCGGCAGTGAGACCAGCGTGTTTCCCGCATACGGTGTCTTCAAGACGCTTGAACTGAATAGAGCTTGCACTAGCCCTGTCCGTTGATCACCGAACCTTCGACAAGCCGAAGCGTCCTCTTGGCCCGCTCGGCGGCGCGCGGGTCGTGCGTGACCATCACGACGGTCCGGCCTTCGTCGTTGAGTTCATCAAAGAAGTCGATGACGCGTCGGCCTGTCTCGGGGTCTAGGTTTCCGGTGGGCTCGTCCGCGAGGACAACGGCCGGGTCGTTGGCGAGCACACGCGCCAGGGCTACGCGCTGCTGTTGGCCCACACTCAACTCAGATGGCTTGTGATCCAACCTGTCGTCAAGACCCACACGCTCCAGTAATCGGGTCGCACGGTCTTGTTGTGTCGCTTCGTCCTCCCCCGCAAGGAAGAGGGGAATCTGAACGTTCTCGAGCGAGGTCAAATAGGGAACGAGATTGAACGTCTGAAACACGAATCCGATATTCTCCTTGCGGAATGCGGCCCGGGCATTGGGCGTCATGTCGTACAGCGAACGGCCGTCAACGAAGACTCGCCCGCCTGTGGGCGACAGCATCCCGCCAAGCATCAGAAGAAGTGTGCTCTTACCACTTCCACTCGGCCCGACGATGGACACGTAATCTCCGCGGTCCATCGTTACATTGGCATCGCGTAGCGCCGTCACGGTCGACGCGCGATGGTTGTAGCTCTTGCAGACCCCTTCCATTCGTAGCACGGTCAAACCTCCCCAAACGTGGCGCAGGGATCGAGACACGCCGCGTTCCGCGCCGGAAGACAGCTTGCGACGAGAGCAATACCCACGGATAATCCGACCGCCCATGGCACCAATTCCGGCATGGGCATCACGGCGATACCGGCGACGCGCGGACCAAATGTCACCGCAAAGACAGTTCCGAGAACATAGCCGCCGACGCCACCGACCAACCCGAGCAGCAGCCCCTTGAGCATGAACATGCGAACGATGACGGACGAGCCCGCCCCCAACGCCATCAACGTGCCGATTTCGCGCCGCCGCTCAAATACGTTGGCGTACATGTAGTTGGCAATGCTCGCACCGCCCACGAGTACGATGATCACCAGAAACACGGTGGACAGACTCGCCATCATCTGGTTGGTCTTGACCTGCGTGTCAACGACCTGCGTGACCGTGACCACCTTCGCGTCGGGAAGAAGCTTGTTGATCTTCTCGACAAGCCCGGCCGAAATCTCCTCACAACACCCAACGATCTCGATCGCGTTGATGACCGCACCCTGATCCGTCATCGCTTGAACGGTGTGCAGGTGGGCAAACACGCGTGAGTCGTCGACGGTGCCGGTTTGCGGCAGCACGGCCGAAATCTTGAACGTTCGGCCGAGCAGGGCGAGTGAGTCGCCTTCTCCGACGCCGAGAAGCGCTTCGATGTCGGAACCGACCAACGCCTCCTCAGGACCCAGGTCGTCGATGATCCGCGTGCGAACCAGCGTCTCCTTGACCGGTGGCTTGAAGACGTCCGGAACGTCGGCGATCTCGCCGCAACCCTCCTCCGGGCGCGTGAAGATCCCAGCCCCTTCCCACATCGCCTTGGCCTGGAACTCGCTCTTGGGAAGGATCCCGGTTAGCGTGAGGCGCCTGCCCTTCACCTCGGCCGGAACGGAGAGTTTCGGGGACAGGTTGTCCAAGCCCTGCAGATCCGACAGGGACAATCGCGTGACGTACGCCTCCGGAAACGTCTCGTCCTGCATGTCGGCGCTGTAGTAGTCCTGGACGGTGGCCGATTTCGGCAGAACCAGGATGTTCGCGCCCAGCGCATCCAACTCCCGCGCAACCGCTTTCTCCGAGTAGAACGTGATGTTCTTGATCGCTACGATGGCCGTAATGCCCAGGAAGATCGCCAGGAAACTCGTCGCAAGCTGGTTCTTGCGCTCGAAGATCTCACGCCAAACAAGGGTTCTAAGCTTCATGCCCCTCCACCTATTTGCCCTTCTTCTTCGGCGCGCAACCACCCTTCTTGTCCGGGCAGCAGGGCTTCTTCTTCGTGGCATTCGTGACGGAGGCAAGCAGCACCTTCTTGTCGGTCGCGCCCTTGAACGTGGCCACAGTCTTCCCCGGGGGAGCGAGGAGGACGGTCACGGCCTCAGTCGTCTTCGGATCCACCTTGAGGTTCTTGAGGAACGGGGCCTCCGCGGCGTCGCTAGGATCAATCGTGACGACCTCCGTCGTCTCGGCGTACTTCGGATCGCTCTTGAACTCGTTGACACCTTTCATGGCTTCGGCATCGAGCTTCGTGCTGTCGTTCTGTATGCACAGAAACGTCATCTTGCCATCCTGAAGCGACTTCAGCGCCTTTTCCATTCCGGGGCTCGCGAAAGAATCCATCAGTAGTTGTTCGGAGAACGCCATCCGGTAGCTACGCACAACGGCGCCGTTCGGGGCCACGACAAGAACGAAGGGCATCGGCGCCGTGCGCACCTTGAACCGGTCAACGACGTCTCGTTCGGATGGATCATCCACGCGAACAACGAGCGAATCGGCGCGATCGGCAATTTTCTCGAGCGCACCTTTGAACACCGTGAGCCGTTGTGCGGTGCGGGCATCCTGGTCTCGGTAGAAGAACACGAAGGCATACTTGTCATGCGTGGACGCACCTTCAAGGGCACAGATGCCGTTGTGTACGTGCGGATCTGCGCTCGGCACCGCACGCGCCGTCTTCTCTGCGTTCGATGGTGGTTTGGCTCCATCTTCCGCCATGCCCGGCGCGGCGAGCGATGCCAGAAGCAATCCGATCGTCGCACACAGAGTCAGAGTCTTTCCCATATCGTTGTCCTCACCCAAAAAGAGCCGACGATCAAACTAGATCGCAGATGCCCATCCACGTCAGCCCACAAGGGCCGCCGTGACGCGAGTCTCCGTCACAAAGTATTTCTGCCTGAACCGCAGCGCCACCTTCACCAAACCGATCAGTACCGGAACCTCAACCAGCGGGCCGATCACGGCCGCAAACGCCACGCCGGAATTGATGCCAAACACGGCGACAGCCACCGCGATGGCGAGCTCGAAGTTGTTGCTCGCAGCCGTGAAGGCGATCGTCGTGGTCTTCCGATATCCAGCCCCGATCTTCCGACCCATCCAAAACGAAACCAGAAACATGATGACAAAGTAGATGCACAGCGGAATCGCGATCCGTACAACGTCCATCGGAAGTTGCACGATGTACTCGCCCTTAAGCGAAAACATCACCAGAATCGTAAACAGCAGGGCGACGAGCGTGATCGGAGAGATCTTCGGAATGAACTTGGCTTCATACCACTCACGGCCTTTGAGCTTGAGCATCGCGAATCGCGTGCACATCCCCGCAAGAAATGGAATCCCCAGATAAACGAACACGCTCTTGGCGATCTGCCCGATCGTGACCGCCACTACCGCGCCCTTCAATCCTAGCAACGGCGGCAGGACGGTGATGAACAGCCAGGCGTACACGGAAAAGAACAGCACCTGGAATACCGAGTTGAACGCCACGAGCCCGGCTGCATACTCCGTGTCGCCCTCCGCAAGATCGTTCCAGACGATGACCATGGCGATGCACCGAGCAAGACCGATCATGATCAACCCGACCATGTACTCGGGGTACCCCCTGAGGAAGAGCACGGCCAGCGCAAACATCAGAATCGGACCGATGATCCAATTCTGGACGAGCGATAGGCCGAGAATCTTGAAGTTCCGGAACACGTCGCCGAGTTCCTCGTACTTCACTTTCGCCAGCGGCGGGTACATCATCAGGATCAGGCCGATCGCGATGGGGATATTCGTGGTCCCAACCTGGAACCGGTTGATGAAGCCCTCAACGCCGGAGAACAAGAAGCCTCCGCCGACGCCGACCGCCATCGCCAGGAAGATCCACAGCGTCAAGAAGCGGTCGAGGAACGAGAGCCGTTTGCGCTCCTCAGTCAGGTTGGCCTCACATCCGCGGTCCATCATCGTTGCTCCGACAGCGTCATCTCCGTGACGCGACGCCTAGTCACAGCACGCGCCTTGTCCGCTCCGTAGGCGATCAAGGTCTTCCTGCACCACGTCGATGTCGCGCAGCGAGGACTTCAAGCAGTTGATCAAAGTGCGCTCCACGCCTCGCGCATCGCGTTTGATTCGATAGTGCTTCCACTTACCCTCCTGCCGGACGTCGACCAGCCCCGCACGCCGCAGGTACGCCAAGTGGCGAGAAACCTTCGGCTGAATCGCGTCTAGCACGCTGCAGAGATCACAAACGCAGACCTCACCCTCGATCAGAAGGTTCAGGATCCGAAGCCGTGTCGGGTCCGCGAAAGCTCGGAAGACGTCCGCCGTTGTCGATAGCACTGAAGTCATATACGGTTAAGCGTATGCATTGAGGCTACGAGTGTCAAGACCGTCGCGAATCCGGCGCATGCGCTGCCGCGGAGTGCCGAAAGCGGCCTATCCATTCACTCGGCGAAACACGGAAGTGCCGCTCGATTCGCTGAAAACGCAGCTTCCCGCGACGTCGAGGCGGTTCGACAACGACGACGCAGCCGATCCACGACAGACGGCGACGTCGGGCTCAGGCCGATCCGCCGACCACGCTCAGATGGGACCGCTCGGACTGCCGCGTACGGCGGACAATGGCGGTAAAATCGATCACGGTCGGGCTGGCGTTTGTGGCCGCGACCTTACGGGATCGCCGCTGGCCAACTCGCACATCGGGTGACCCGGACGTGTACTTGTCTGCGGCTTCGATCGCTCCGCAGGCGTCGCAGCACACCCCAACCGAGTCTTTTCAGCAAGAAACTGTCAGCACCACTCACGAATCGGAGCGACACGGAGACGGTCTGCACGCGGGGCGAGACGATCCGAACCGCCGACTGCTTGAACCTCGGAATCGTCCAAATCCAATCCGAGAGGCGTCGCTAACGTTCGAACACGAAAGCGCTTACGAACAATCAGCGACCTGAATCGTGTCGAGGCTGCCCCGAAGGGCTGTGGGCGGAGAGTGGACAAGAATCGTGCGAAAGCGGATCCCGCGACCGCCTATCTCAGAAGCGGAACTGGTGAAGCAGCGACACGGGAGGGGAAAACAGCCCGCCAAGGCCGCAATCGGGGTTTACTTCTGCCGATCTCACGGTAGACTGTCTCCCGGTTGGTTTGTCGAACGAGGCACGTACCTGACCTTGGTGAGCCAAGTCTGGAATTCATTGTCGAAATCGTCGTCCCACCCTACGAGGCTGGTATGTCGGACACTTTCAATCGCGACCCTGAAAGCAAAACAGCGGGTCGTTTACGCCATCGATAGGAGATCACGGTGGGTAAGAAACTGTATGTCGGAAACCTCAGCTATGATGTAAGCAGCTCGGACCTGGAAGCGCTGCTGGCGCCGCACGGAACCATCCAAAGTGCGGAAGTCATCTCGGACCGCAGCACGGGGCAGAGCAAAGGGTTCGGATTCGTCGAGATGGGCTCCGATGCGGAAGCCCAAGCGGCGATTACGGCCCTGAACGGCCAAGACCATGGGGGCCGGGCGCTCACCGTGAACGAAGCCAAGCCGCGTGAACCGCGCAGCGGCGGCGGTGGTGGTCGCGGTGGTTACGGCGGTGGTGGCGGCGGGGGTCGCCGAGACCGCTACTAAACCACGAAACCGCAACGCAGCAACAAGGGTCACCATTTGGTGGCCCTTGTTTTTTGACCATCACGCTTCCGGCGGCGAGGAAGAGCATGGTCATCGCCACAAGTCCCCATTCGGAGACGGTCGGAATGCGCCGGTCTTCTTCCTGGGATTCGTACGCGCCCATGTCCACGCGGCCGTTGATGATTCGGGGGTTGCCGTCGATGTCTGTTGTGACGCTCGGTGGCACTGCGCTGGTCAAGCCGGCGTTGACAGAGGGAGAGTCGGGTGCAAGTCGGACGTTTTCGTCTCCGGTGGCTGCAAGACCGTCCGGGCCAAGAACGTCGACAAACATCGGATCGACGTTGGTGTTCCCGGTTCCTCCGTATCCGTTCTGCACATTGCTGAAGGTTATACTGGGCGACGCTCCGAGGAGGCTGGCGATTTGATCGGGCGTGTTGTCCCAGAAGATGCAGTTGGTCAGGCTTGGGTAGGCCAAGTGATCCCATTTATAAAGGCCACCACCTAGTTCCACTGCGCTGTTCTCGAAGAACGTGCAGTTGAGAAGTGTTGAGGAGCCCGTCATCTCCGCCACGGCGCCTCCTCGGTGACCCGACAGGTTGGCGATGAAGGCGCAGTTGATTAAGGTAGGCGCGCCGGAGAGATTGTACATTCCTCCGCCGATGTCCGACTCGTTTCCGATGAACGCGCAGTTGACGAGGGTTGGCGCGCCAGTTGTGTTTCCTACTCCTCCGCCCGCGCCCGACCAGTTGTCGCGAATGGTGCAATTGGCGACGGTCGGACTTCCTGCGTTGATGTGCAGGCCGCCACCGAGGGCCTGTGGAATTCCCACGGTTGGTCCGTTGCCGCCGGTGATGGTGAATCCGTCAATCCGAGTCGCCGTATCGGTTCCACTACCGGTTACGACATGAAAGCTGTTCTCGTCGACATTGGTGAATGCCGGTCCGTCGTCGCCATTGAGATCGCCGCTGAGAATGGTCGGGTTGGCTACCGGATTGCGTTGAACACGGTCTGTCTCGCCGCCGCCGAATCCTCCGTACAAGGCGACACCGTTGCGCAGTCGGAACGTAGCGTTTCGATCGCCCGGGGTCTGCGCGATTCCTTCGTCTGGATAGTACGTTCCCGATGCGACCCAGATGTGATCGCTATATCGAGCTTCCGCAAGTGCGCTTTGCACGTCGCGGTAGGCGCTCGTCCAACCTGTTCCATCGCCGGGTCCCGTGCCATGTGCATCGACGTACCACACGTCGTGCTCGACGCACGAAGGGCCGTCCGGGATGTTATCGCACGATCCGGCGAGTTCATTACACACGTCTAACGTACAGGCGATGCCGTCATCGCAGCCCGCCACGTCCTCCGGGCAGGTGGGCGATAGGCCGTCGCACGTCTCCTCGACGTCACACGCTCCAACGGAAGCGCGACACACCGTACCGATGGTCGCCGGCGAGTATCCACAAAGGCCGTCAACGACTGCGGCAATCGTGCATGGGCTGCCGTCATCGCAGGTCAGAGTTAGAGCCGCAGAGTCGTTCCTGAGGATCGGTGAAAGCGGAACGTTGTACATGTCAACGAGCTTGGTGACGGTCGGCAGATTGTCGGCACGGAACGTGACCCGAGTGGTTCCCTCGGCTATGGCGATGAACGAGAGTGTGGCGATGGTATGATCCGCCTGCGTCTGGCCACCGGTCATTGCGACAAGATAGTCAATGTTCCCATTGTTGTGGGTTTCCACGCCTTCGGTCCATCCGACACCACCGATCGTCGAGTTCGGCGCGATTTCCGTCAGGGTCAGGACGCTGTCGTCATAGTGAAGGAAGAACTGGGCCGAATTGACTGACGCCAGGAGGTCGGCTGCATCCAGTGTTATGTTCACGGCATCGCCTGGGGCGAAGGTAGTTCCGCCGACCACATTTAGACTCACGCTACCGCCAAGTAGATGATGTTTGTTTGGTGCGCCTCGATCTTCGACGCCGGTCTTCACCGTTGGGCACTCATCCAGCGGTCCGCTCTGTTCAAGAAAGTTGGCGGTCAGCTTGCTGAAATCTGCCGTATCTTGTACGCCGTTTCCTGTGGCGTCGGCGCCGGTGCTGAGCTGGGCGTTGATCGGTTGGTTCCATCGGCTGGCGAGGATGGAGAAGTCCACGGCGTCAATCACATCGTCTTGACCGACGGTCGCCGTC
>JAJDDV010000011.1 GCA_029260135.1 Phycisphaerae bacterium
CATGCCCAAGCCGAAGGCGCCGGCATGCTGACGTGGGACGCCTCTTGATGCACCTGCTCGCGGGTCCTTCCCACCCCTTGTGGGTGGCGCCTCGCCCGATCCAACCCACGACAGTCATGGAGCGGACGTGTGCCATGCCAACCACTGTAGCGCCACCCCTTGTGGGTGGCACCTCGCCCGATCCAACCCGCGACAATCATGGAGCGGACGTGTGCCATGCCAACCACTGTAGCGCCACCCCTGGTGGGTGGCGCCTCGCCCGATCCAACCCGCGACAATCATGGAGCGGACGTGTGCCATGCCCAAGCCGAAGGCGCCGGCATGCTGAGGTGGGACGCCTCTTGATGCACCTGCTCGCGGGTCCTTCCCAACCCTTGAAGAGTGAGCCGGGGCGCCCGGAACGATCGGGCCTCATCGAGTCTGTTGGGACACATTGTCTTTCGACACAGTGCCACCATCTGACACTGGTGGCGGGGCGGATGTGGCGGGCGCCGTGGGCAACGGAGGATGAGAGGTGTCTTGGCAGGCGGCGACCACGCATCGTTCGCAGTCGGCCCGCTCCATGACTGTCGCGGTTCTGATTGCCCGGGACCCGCGGCACCCGTCCGGATCTCGGCGCCCTTTCTGTCTTTCCTTGGCGTATGGGTGCAGGTCTCCGTCGGCGTCTCCTCGCCACTCCCCGCTTCATGTGCGTGCTGCACCCTACAGGGACTCATGATATGGATCCAATCGTGCAAGCCCAATTCGACCGCACTTGCACCCACCCCAACATTGTGATAGACTCCCCTGTCCAATACTCGTGACTCCCATCACAAATCGGAGGAGTACACATGAGTTCGCGCAAGACACAATCGCTCACGCACCTCGTCGCGGGCCTCCTGGCCATCACTCTCTCGACCTCCGCAACCCACGCCCAATGCCAACTCGCGAAGATCACCGCACCTGATGGCAGAGATGGTGACAGATTCGGCCACGACGTCGCCATCGACGGCGATCGCTTGCTGATCGGCACCCCGGCTGCAGTGCCGCAGACCGGGTTTCATTCTCGCCAGACAGGAGCTGCCTACGCCCTTCGCCGAAGTGGAACGTACTGGTCGCAGGAGGCGAGCCTCGTCGCGCGTGACTTGGAGGGTAGTGCGTCGCTGGGCTCCGGCGTCGCGCTCGATGGCGATTTCGCGCTGGTCGCCGACGGATCCGGCGATGCGGCATTCATGTTCCGCAGGTTCGCAGGATCCTGGCAGGAGGAATCCGGTCTCACGCCCAGCTTTGGTTCTGTGGCGCTAAGTGGCGAGTATGCGTTGCTCGTTGGTTCCTCGGCGAACGCGTTCCTTTTCTACCGCGCGGGAGTCGAATGGCCGGTACAATCCGTATTGACGATCGACGCTCCGCCTCCAACCACCGGCCTCGGTAGATCCGTCGCCATCGATGGTGACGTCGCTATCATGGGAGCACCGGTGGATGATACCCTCGCCGAAGACGCAGGCGCAGCCTATATGTTCAGGCGAGCCGGCAACACCTTACGGCTCCTTCTGCACTTCATTGCCTCCGGCTGCACCCGGCTTCACTTCAGCCAGCGTTGATAGAGGATGATGTACCTCGTAGTCCTTGATTAGAGCATTGGCCGCCTTTGGCGCATAATGTGTCAGATTGGCGAATACTCCGAACGCCTTCGGGGCACTTGGGGCTGCCTCGCAGTAGATAGCGACGCACATTGCCTCGTTACCTCTGCGCCACCACTCCTCCCAGTACGAATTCGTGCCTTGCCGACGCCAGCCGGCGCCCTTACCACATGGCTCTGTCGGGCTTCTAAGGCAATACTGCAGTTCTGCCCACTTCTGCCTCACCAAACTACCGTGAACTGCGCTCAAGAATGTTTCCGGAGGACCTGCACCCTGGAGTACATACTGGACCTCAGTTACTCCCTCAATCCCTGTTCTGATACCCGACGGCTGGACCGTTCGCAGATGTGGGCCGTAGCCAGGCACAACAAAGACGGCCGGCAAATGTTCCACTGGCAACGTCGTTTTGCCACGTCCTTCATCGGTCCGGGCATCGCCGTCATCGCACCCGTCGGACAATAGCGCAAGCGCAATCCCGACAGACGAGCACATCACAATACGCAAGACACTAAGGCGCGACTTCCGATTCCAGTCGGATGCCACACTATCATGACTTCTCCGCGCAGTCACACATTGTCTTCGACGTATTACTCGGAATAATGGCCGGTCGTACACCAGGCCTCTTGTACTGAGCATTACAGTTATATCCAAATGTGTACTATATGAAGCCGTACGACGGGGCGTAATCCCTAACTTCGTCGTACTCCCACGTCCACGACTCGCCGCCACACACACCCTTCTTGTAGCAACACCTGTTCGCCTTCTGAGCGAATACCCAGGCCAGGTAGGTCGTGCTCTTCGTCGGGCCGGATTTGCCGGCCGCCGCTCTTGTGAGCATACCATGATGCCCACCCCCGTGCGATGGCGTCAGTTTAGATGTTGTAGCCCTTGGGGCTGCGCGTGGTGCAACGAGATGCACCCTACGGGCTTGGTCTTGCCACGCGTCGGCGCTCATCGGCTCCCCCACCTCAGCGCTTCGCTAACGAGGTGGGCCACCCAGACTCTGTCCGCTGCGCTCTCTGCGATCTCCGCGGTACGGACCCTGACCCGGTGAACGGCCGATCACTGAGATCCCTTCCCGCAGCGCGCAAAAAACGGGCCACCCTTTACGGTGGCCCGTTGATGTTTGCTCTTGCTCAATCGCTAGCGTATTGCCGCTAGTGCTTCGTCGGCGTAACCGGTCGTGTGCCAACGCCGATCGTGATCGCCGACGTCGCATATGGAATCGGCATGTTGTCGTTGTCGACCAGCGTCGATGCGCCGGGCTCGGTGATCGCCGCGACCTTGAACGAACCTGCCGCATCGGCCGAAGCCCGAAGCATGAACGTACCCAGGTAGCCCGACGACACGTCGAGCGCGCCCTCGAACAGCGCCGAAGCCAACCGGCCGCCGTCTTTGTCCGCCGCGTCGAGCTGCTGCTTGCCGACGAACACGAAGTCCGTTCGCGTCTTCTCGACCGCAACATCCTGCAGCGACAACTGACCCGCGTTACCGCCGGTGACCGACAGGTTCACCTGGTACGCGCGAAGGCCCGGAACGCTGCCCGACAGAAACGCGTCGACCCGTAGCACGCCATCCGCCGCAATCGACGTCTGCGACGGAACCAGCTTGATCACCGGGCGACCCGAAACGTCCGAGCGATTGATCAACTGCGTCAGACGCTTGGCCTGCACCTCGGCGACGTTCGCCAATGTCGCCTGGTTCGCGTCGACTGAAACCGAAGCGAACGTGTGCAACTTGCCGTGTACAAACACCGCCAGGTGGCTCACCCCGTGCTTGCTCATGCTACCTGAAAGCCGACGGGCCGCGTCCTCCTCAAGGGTCACCTCGATGTCACTACCGCCCCGAACCGCAATGGCCGTGGCCGATAACACATCGCTCTGCGCGATGGCGCCACGCGCCGCCACGTAGATCGTGCGATCTCGATCGATCGTCACCGCCTGGTACCCCGCCGTCGGGCTCGTTGTTGCCAGTCGCAGCTCCAACGGCGAACGCTTCGAAGATCGAAGCGACTCCGTCTGTGCCTGTGCGGTCAGCGCCCCCAACACACCTATGCTTAAGACCGTCGCCGTCAATACTCGCCTTACCCTGCGCATTGCACGTTTCCTTTCAGTTAGCGTTGCGTTCGGCTCAATAGGTGCTACACCCCGATGCCGGAACGGTTCCACCGCTCCACGCGGCGCTCCCTCGCACCACCCATCCGCCTCCGCCATCTCCATAGAATTGTCCCACCTCACCGAACAGCCTTATCTTCCACAAATACGACCGAGAGAGCAAGCGTTGACCGTATCTGGGATGTAATATCGGCCCGAACACACCCATGCACGAGTACCACAATTCCACTCCCACTGAAACGCCTTCCCTCCAGCGGCCTGATCCCGTCTCTGGATCCACAAACACCGACCGGCCAGGGACGCACCACAATAACGCGCCGTAAACGGCGAAGTAGGCTATGCTGCTCGCGACGAGACGACGAACGCCACGCGCGGGCCCACAACCGTCACACGCGTGACACCGACGGCCTCAGGGCGATGACCCGACGCCGTCTTTTTCCGGACGTTACCAGGAGCGACACATGCATGTCATCAAGGGTTCGCGACCAAGCGCGTCACCCACCTGTCTCATGTTGCCATGGATCCTCGTTTTCGCACCGGCTACAGCGCAAAACACGATGTTTGAAGAACCGCTCAGCGAGCGCGTGGCCAACTATGACATCGACGTGACACTGAATGACGAGGCCAAGCGCCTCCACGGCACCGTTTATTTGAATTGGAACAACCCGTCGGACGATCGTGTCGGGGAGCTGTTCTTTCATCTGTATACGAACGCGTTTCGGAACGTGAAGTCGACGTTCGTTCGTGAGGGGATCATCGACCGGGCGGATTGGGAGACGGGAGAGCCGCCGTCGGAGAATCCATGGCGGAAGGACAACGGCTGGGGCGGGATGAATGTCACGAAGATGACCGTCAACGGCCAGGACGTCACGGAGCGCATCGTCTTCGCACAGCCGGACGACAACAACACGGACGATCGATCGGTGATTTACGTGCCTCTGTCAACGGCGATCGCGCCGCGCGCGACGGCGCGTATCGAGATCACGTACGAGATGCAAATACCGCAATGCAAGGTGCGCATGGGCTGGTGGCAGGATGACTTCTTCATGATGGCGCACTGGTTCCCGAAGATCGGTGTCTATGAGCCGCCGGGGATGCGCCTCGTGCCGGCGGATGCGCCGAGCGGACGATGGAACTGCCACCAGTTTCACGCGGGCACGGAGTTCTACTCCAACTTCGGTGAGTACAACGTTCGGATCACGCTGCCGGAGAAATACATCGTCGGCACGACCGGGTTGATTGTGGAAGAGAGTCTCAACGGCGACGGCACGAAGACCCTTGTGGCCCACGCGGAAGACGTTCACGAATTTGCCTGGGTGGCGGATGCGCAGTTTCTCGAAGTGCGCGACATCTGGCGAAGCAAGACGACGCAGCGAACGGTCGACATTCGATTGCTCTATCAGCCCGGCCACGAGCTCGCGGCGGACAAGTACATCGACGCGACGCAGCGTTCGCTGGACTATGTGGAGAACTGGTTAGGGGCGGGCGCGTATCCGTATCCAAACGTCACGGTCGTCGATCCTCGTTCCGGAAGCGGCGCAGGCGGAATGGAGTATCCCACACTGTTCACGGGCGGCGCGTTCTGGTGGATGGATCGCCTGTTCGGAGAGGGATCCCGCATTACGGAAATGGTCACGATCCACGAGTTCATGCATCAGATCTGGTACGGGGTGGTGGCCAGCAACGAATTCGAAGAGGCGTGGCTTGACGAGGGGTTGACAAGTTACAGCGACTTTCGTTTCGGTCAGGCGTTCTATGGCGAGCGAACATCATGGGTGAACTGGTGGGGATTGACGGCGAGCGGTCTTCTGTCGGCCCGTGCCAGTTACACCACATCGCGGAGCCGTTCCGACGGGGCGATTGCCGACCCGAGCTTCTCCCATTGGCGATCGGGTATCGGATACAAGATGTCGTACCTGAAGAGCAACTTGATGCTGATGACGCTGGAGCATCTACTTGGACGCGAACGGTTCGACAACATCATGCGGACCTACTATCAACGGTGGAAGTTTCGTCATCCGACGCGCCAGGACTTCGTGGACGTGGCGAACGAGGTCGCGGGGGAGAATCTCGACTGGTTCTTCGATCAGCTGATCGAGCAGACCTGCTCGCTGGATTATGCGGTGGCTGCGATCGTCAATGTTCCGATTGATGAACTTGATGAGGGAATTCTGACGGACGCGCTCACACTGCCGCCGAAGGTCGAAGACGAGGGCGATGAGGACGGCGACGACAGTGACGAAGGCGACGAAGAAGCGGAGGGAGAGGAGATTCACAAGAGCACGGTCGTCTTCCGGCGCGCGGGTGACATGATCTTTCCCATGGAGACGCTGGTCGAGTTCTCCGACGGGGAGATCCTTCGCGACACGTGGGACGGGCGCGATCGGGTGCGAAAAGTCACGTTCACGCGGAAGGGGAAGGTGGTCCGGGCGGCGATTGATCCGGAGCACCATGTTCCCCTCGACATCAATCGTCTCAACAACAGTCTTCGCATCGAGGAGAACGACACGGTTACGAACAAGTACACGGTGAAGGGGTTCTTCTGGATGCAATCGCTGCTCCAGTTCTTCAGTTTGCCGGGATAGAGCGATACTCGCATCAGCGATTCGAGGTGATGCGGAGTGGGCAACCGATCGAGTTGTGACGCGTCGCACGAGCCCCGATGGGTCGGGATGCCGTTTCCATCGCGGCTCAGCAACGGAACTCGGTCCATCGCGCGGGCTGAAGCCCGCGGCTCAGTAGGGGATTGTTGCATCGCGCGGGCTGAAGCCCGCGGTCCAGGGCAGAGAGTGGTGCGCCGTCGCGCGTGGGAGAGATTCGATGTTATCGTGGAAAGCACTGAAAACGGGGACGTCGCGAATCTGGCTGCACAAGCGGATACTGGTTTGGTTGTACTTGATCAACGTGCTGTTCGCGGCTGTGCTGGTTCTTCCGTTTCGCAATCTGGTCAGCGAGATCAGCAAGACCGATCTGTCCGACGATTTCGTGACCGGCTTCCACCTGGATGCGTTTCTTGATTTCTGGGTGGAGTACATGGACAGTTTCCAGGCGCTCGGGCTGGCTGCGGTGGTGCTGGGCGGGCTCTATCTGCTGGTGAGTATTCTCCTCACGGGGGGGATCGTCGCGACGCTGGCGGATGCGAGCCGTGTGACGTTGCGGCGGTTCTTCACAAATGCCGGGCGATATTTCTGGCGGTTCCTGCGGGTGTTCGTGGTGATGGCGATCGTCATCGGTGGTTTGCTGGCTGCGAACGCGCAATGGGTCAAGCCGTATGTAGACAGTCAGAAGGAGCTGGTGACGACGGATCGGGAGTCGTTCTACTGGAGCGCGGGCAACGTCGGCGTGGTTTTGCTGGTCGCGTCGCTGGTCTTGATGGTATTCGACTACGCGAAGATCCGCACGGTGGTCGAGCGACGGCGGAGCGTTTTCTTTGCGTCGCTGCGTGGTTTGGCTTTCGTGCTGCGTCGGCCTGTGCGAACCGTGACGCTGTTCTTCATGAACCTGGGTCTGCTGTGTGCGATGTTCGCGGTTTATCTATTGATCGAGAATCGGATCACGGCCTCGACCTTGCCGATGTTGATCGCGTTGTTCCTCTTGCAGCAAGTGTTCATCCTCGGCCGGATCTGGATGAAGCTGTCGTTCTTCTCGTCGCAGGTTGCGCTGTTCCAGGATGCGATGGCGGTGGAGGTCGTGCCAGTACCCCAGACGCCTGCGCCGGAAGAATCGATCCGTCGTCGGCCGGGGGTGGCGGCGGGAGCTGTCAGCCATCAGCCGTCAGCCATCGGCTAGGTCGACGGCTGCGCCGCAGAGATCGTGGAAAGCGCAGAGGGCGGGCGTCACCACAAAGGCACCAAGGCACGAAGGTGGTTTGAGTGTGCAGCAAGAGATGGTCCGCACAGCGGACCCTACATATGGATGCCAACGCTGTGGCAGTTTCATTTCGGCCCGGTGAGTCTCCCTTAGCAGAAGGGAGTGCGTGCAGAAGGTGCATCGAGATGCACCCTGCCAGTCTGTCCTACTCGGCTGCCATTGAAGAAACAGACCCCCCCTGAATCCCTCCTTAACGAAGGGGGGAGCGCGCGGAAGGTGCATCAAGGTCGAAGGCGTAGGCCATCATGAGTGGCCAAACGGCGCCAAAGCCCAGCGACCAGGCGATCTCTTCGACCGGAACGCCCAGCAGTGACAGGCCACAGAGCTGCTCGGTTGTCCACTGGTCAATGAAGCGCGGCCAAAGCTGCAAGATCCCAACGAACACCACCGTGTATAGCGCCGTGAAGCCGACGGCACCGGCGAGCGCGATGGACACGTAGCTCCTCCGCATGAGCAACAGCGCTACGCCGAGGAGGGGCATGGCACAGAGGACGGCGATCATCGGCTTGCAGCCGACCAGCCAAAGGGGGACGGCCACGGCGATGCCGGCCAGCGTGCAGGCGAGGAAACGCGCGATCAGGCGGATTGGATGAAGGCGCATCGAGAAGCGTGATCGCGTAAATCGAACCGCGCAGAACCATACGAGGCAACCGTTCGAGAAGGAGAAGACGAGGTCTTCAGGTCCGGCACCGAATTCGGCGATGCGAACGGGCTGCCAATAGTCGGGCACGAAGGCAATGGATGCAAAACCGTAGGGGGCGGAGAGCAGGCCGCTCAGGAGCATCGGGCGCCTGTGGGCGCCGGAGACGGCGAGCGCCGCCAGGGCGAGCAGCAGGATGACCAGGCAGCCGCCGAGGTAGGGATAGGTGTTAAAGAACGTGATGAGGTTGGCCCTTCCCGACCCCTCCCGTGAGGTCTGGCTCGATATCACACGGGCAAACGAGTTTGCCCATGCCACTCGTCGTGTGCCTGTCTTCCAGGCGAATCGTCTTTCCCGTCGAGTCCCCCAGGTCTGAAGACCCGGGCCACCCAGCCGGCGCTCATCATACCGGCAGGCGGTCATCGAATCCCCCAGGTCTGAAAACATGTGCCATCCAGACGCCTCCCGTGGGGACGGGGGTCCGGCTCGACACCACACGGGCAAACAAGTATGCCCATGCCACTCGTCGTGTGCCTGTCTTCCAGGCGAATCGTCTTTCCCGTCGAGTCCCCCAAGTCTAGAAACCTGGTCCACCCTCCGGAAGCCATCAGCCGCGAAGCCGAACGATTCGAGTCGACGCGAGCGTAACGCAATTCCGGCACGAGCACCACTCAAATCCGGCAGCCTGCTTGACAGAGGCTTGCTCATGGAAGGCACCCGCCCTGGTACTGCTCACAGATCAGTGGCACCGGGCTACAGGAGGTGCATCAAGATGCACCCTGCATCAACATGCCCGCGCCTTTGGCTTGGGCATGGCACCCACGGATGTTGGCACGCACGAATGTTGGCACGCACGAATGTCGGGTTCAGCTTGCGGGATAGCGATTGGCGGGTTACGTTGGCGGGTTCGATTCTACTACGTGGAGGGACTTGATCGTTGGACGCGCTGGGCCTGCGTACGCTGCCATTTCTTTCGCGGCGCAACTACTATTACGAGCTCAAGCACATCGTCCCTTGGGGTCTGCTGGTCGGTCTGGTCGAGGGGCAGTTCGCGAGTATCGTGATCGCGCGGTCGTTCGAGGGCAGCGCGAGACTGATCGCGATCGCCAGCGCGACACCCGCGGCGGCGTTTCTGTTCAGCCTCTTCTGGGGGATGCTGTGCGTCGGGCGGCCGAAGGTGCGGCTGCTGACGCTGTTCACATCCGGCATGACGCTGCTGGTTGGGTTGGTAGCGATCATTCCGCCGACGCCGATGGGGGCGGTTTGGTTTCTGTGTCAGATGGCTGGGGCTCAGGTGCTGCTGTCGGGGGTGGTGACGGTTCGTTCGGCGGTCTGGAAATCGAACTATCCGCGCAGCGATCGAGGCCGGATCACGGCGAAGCTCCAGGCGATTCGGTTCTCGGCGAGCGTCGTTGCGGCGTTGGTGGGAGCGGGGATTTGCGATCGTGATCCGACGGCATATCGATACATCTATCCGACGGCGGCTCTGTTTGGTGCGATCGGGGTCGTCCTGCTCCAGCGGCTTCACATTCGCGGGGAGCGGCGCGAGCTGCGTCGCCACGAGCGTCCGTCGGATGACCCCATCCCGCGGACGGGTCTGGCTGAGCCGTTCAGCCTGACGGCGCTGCTCTCCCCGGGTCATGTTTTCGGTCGGATGGTCCATGTTCTTCGGGCCGACCGTCGGTTTGCGCAGTATCTTATAGCGCAGTCGTTCATCGGCGTGGGCAACTTCATGACGATTCCGGTGGCTGTCGCGGTGGTCACGCAGGGGTTGAACCTGGGGATGGCGTGGGGCTTTTGGATCAGCACGGGTCTGCTGCAGGCTATACCGCAGTTGGTTCGTCTGGTTTCGATCGGTCGGTGGGCGCGGCTGTTCGATCGGATGGGTGTGGTGCAGTTTCGGGTGTACAACATTTCGTGTTGGACGTTCGCGATGTTGTTCGGGCTACTCGGCACACTGGTGGCGGAATATGCGGAGTGGTTCGGGGCGGCGTTCTTGCCGCTTGCGGTGGGGTGCTTTGCACTGCGCGGATTGGCGAGCGGAACGGGACTGGGGGGCGGATCCCTGGCGTGGAACATCGGCCACCTTCATTTCGCGAAGACGGAAGAGGCTGAGATCTACATGGGCATCCACGTTTTCTTGACGGGGCTTCGCGGGTTGATCGCGCCGCTGCTGGGGATGTGGTTGTATCTGATCATCGGTTGGTGGGTGTGGCTGATTTCGCTGACGCTGTCGATCTGCAGTGTTTCGCTCTACGTGTACATGGCGCGGAAGGAGAAGGAGGCGGGGACTGATTCTTCCGCGCGGTCTGTTTGAGTGAGGCGATAGGGGTTACTCATCTCTTTCGGGCTGACATCGCGATCAGGCACTTGGCGAGGTCGGAGCGTTTGGGCTTGCGGGAATGGGCCTGGACGATGGAGCCTTGGAGGCTCGTCTCGCCGTCGTCTTGTTTGTCGGCTTGAACGATCGTCTCTGCGGTTCGGATCGCGTCTCGTGCCATGATCACGGCATGAAATCCGTAGCCGCCGGTGAAGGCGATGAGCAGACCGGCGGCATATCGGAGGATCTTGAGCGGGGACGATGCCGCGGTGCTGGGTTTTTGGTGCGACGCGTCGAGGCGGAGCTGATGATCGCTTCTTTCTTCGAGGACGAGTCGGCTGCCTTCGCGCCGAACGGTGACGCGCTGCGGGCCGGGAAGCGAGTGCATCGTCGCTGCGGTCGCGCGCAGGGATTCGAACTCTTGCCGGCAAGTGGTGCAGGCGGCGAGGTGCTCGTCGAAGGCGGGGTGCTGCCCGGGGGCGAGTTCATCGCCGAGCGCATCGGCCATCAAAGATTCAAATGTCTCACAGTTCATGACGGAGTCTCCTTAGCCCATCGCGGTTGGAGGCGATCGTGGACGGTTCGCAGCGCACGGAGGTAGTGCGTCTTGACCGTGGAGAGCGCCAGGCCCAGTTCACCCGCGATCTGGGCGAATGTCATTTCGTCGTAGGTCTTGGCGACCAGTACGCTTCGCTGGACGTCGGACAGTTGATCGAGTGCCAGCGTGATGTCATTGCGAAGGGTCTCGTGGTCGAGACAGGCGGCGACGTCTTCGTATCGGATCTGCACCTCGTCGCCGGTCACGTCGATTGCCGCCTGGCCATGGCGTTGTCTTCGCACGTCGATGGCGCGGTTAAGCGTGACGCGACGTAGCCAGCCGCGGGGTCGATCGGGCGCGGCGCTACGACACTGCGTGTTCCAACGGAGGAAGACCTCCTGGACGACATCCAGGGCGTCGTGGTGACGCCCCAGGAGTCGAAAGGCCCAGCCGTAGACCTCGCTCGTGTAGTCCTCGAACCTGTCGGTGGGAGGCTTACCGATTGTGCTCATTCGGAGTGCTCCCTTGCACCTGATCCCACGCGAGGCGCGAGACGGCGATCAACTCGTGCGGTCGGTCGCGGAGGACTTTTCCTTCGAACTGCCACTTGGCAGAGGATACTGCATCGTCCTTGTCGACGTCCATGTTTTCGGCGTTGTGAGCGATGATGGTGCCCGGCATTTCAATTTCGATTTCGAAGTGGTGTCCACCGAGTTCGTTGGAGATTTCGTACTTGCGTTGCGCCCGATCGTAGGCGGATTCGAACCGGGTGAGTCGGGCGAAGTTGAAACGGGCGTCCTTTTGGAGTGAGGCCTCGAAGGCGGTCAAGGCCGCGTCCAGAAGTCGTGTGGCTTCGTCGTCGTAGCAGAGGTCTCGCTGGGGCTCGGTCATGGCGTCGCAGCGCTTGATGAGGCTGTCGAGGTAGTCGTCCTCGCCCTCGAAGAGCTGCAGCTCAGAACGATCGACGAAGAACTCGTCTTCCTTGTAGAAGCGGATAAGTGCTTCGCGGGCCATGAGGGCGTATTCGATGGGGAGATCGGGCTCGCACTCCGCCAGGGCGACGCGGGCGAGTTCGATCTGCTTGAAAGCCTCGTCGCAGGCGAAGGCCTGGATGACTCTGCGGCGTTCCTCGAAGGTCAGTTCTTCGACGCGTTTCTCGCCGAGTTTTTTGACGCCGTCGTCGAAGCAAAAGTCTTTCCAGTGCTGCATGTAGGCCCAGGGTCGCGGGTCGTAGGTGCGACGGAAGAAGAAGTACATTCCGTCGGCACGATCCTCCGTGCGGAGTGTGGTGGGAAAGTGCAAGTAGAGGTCGGCGTCTTCGTCGCCGTCCGCGGCGAAGGAGTCGGGGAGGGGGCGGCCCGGCTCGAAGCGGCGTTTCGAGGCCAGCACGAGTTCCTCCTCGTCGTTGTCCATTTCGATCTTTCGCGTGACGTTCCAGCCGCTCTTGGCGGAGGGCATCGCGTCGCCGTCGGCCAGTTCGTCGACACCACCGGTGATCTCGAGTTCGACGACGACGGCTCCGTCTCGTGCGATACTGATCCTCTCTTCACGGACGACGCATCCAACCGCAGTGGCGAGGGCTGCTACGGCGATGACTGCGGCGGTGGTTTTCATGGCGTTTCGCATGATCGTTCCTTCCAGCTTGCTGTCTCGTTCCGTCGTATCGGAGGGCGGGCGGCGGTCCCACTCGATCGTCCGATACCTGGCCATCGGCGAGATGGCGACGTCATAAGGATAGACGGCGGAGAGTGCGGATTGGATGACAGGATTCCGGCGATTCACCGGTTGAAAACCGGTGCCACACAGACAAATGCCGGTTGAAGACCGGTTCCACACGGGAGGGTCCTCAAGATTCAATGGTCGATGGTTGGGAGTCAGGTCTCGGCGGAGCCGCGGGTTCGGGCGGCGAGCAGCTTGCGGACGAGGTCGACCAGCGCCTGGCGATCGACGGGTTTGGAGAGGTAGTCGTCGGTTCCGCACTCGGCGGCGCGTTCGATGTCACCGGTTTCGTTGAGGGCAGTGACCATGACGATAGTAACGTCGCGGGTCTTGGGATCGGCTTTGATGCGTTTGCAGACTTCGAACCCGGACATCTTGGGCATCATGATGTCGAGCAGGACGATGTCGGGGCGGTTCTGCTGGACTTTGGTGAGGGCGTCGAGGCCGTTGGTGGCGGTGATGACGCGAACGTCGGGCAGGGCTTCCATGTAGACCTCGAGGAGTTCGAGGTGCTGCGGGTTGTCCTCGGCGAGGAGGACTGTGGGTTGCGAGCCGATCGTCGATCCTTCGTCAGCCACCGCGGTCTCCTTTCGTCATGCCAGGACCGGTCATCCGGTCTGCGACGGATTATACCGCGGCGGAGGTGTCTCGGTAGTAGGGGGTGTGCGGAGACGTTCCGAATCGCGATCGGGCTGACGAAAGTCGGGCGCATAAGAGAGGCCGGGCTCGAGATGGACTCGGACCCGGCCTGTTGGTATCTGCAGGTGCTATTCTGTGCCCGCTTGCCGAGCGGAGCCTACTACCCCGGGCAATTCTCACAGGCATGGCCCGAGGGCTTTACGACGGGGAACGACGGAATCGAGGTGTTCACGACACTGAAGTCGGAACCGAGAACGCGCGTGTCGCCGTTGATGTCAAGCCGGACCGGGCAGTTGACAAAGCACGGGATCCCCGTGTTCACCGCACTGGCATCCGCACCGAGAACACGGCCGTTGGCGATCGCGTCACCGACCTGGAGAACGACATCGACCTTGAAGGTGTCGACGCCGTCCCAGCCGCCAACGTTCTGCACGGCATACCAGCCCCGGTGCGTCAACACGCTGCCGTTCTCCGTAACGCGCACGACGGTCGGCGAATCGTTGGTGAACGTGAAGTTGGGGGACAGATCGGGGCCGAACGTGCCGCCGGTCTGCAGCTCGCGAATCAGGATCTTGCCCGCCAGAGTCGGTGCCGTGACGGGATTCGCAAAGGTCAGCAGCGTGAAGTTGTTGGCGGAGCGCCAGAGACTGCCGCCACAGGGCGGATCCGAACTGGCGAGGCACTCACTGCTCGAGAGTGTGATGGTCAAGTTCGTAATGGCCCCGGTCGTCGCGGCCTCGGCGGCACAGAACGTTGACGGATCGTTCGGATCGGGATTGCAGAGTTCGCCGGACTTGATCACGTTGGCGAAGACCGACGGAACGGGAATCGAGAGCGTGAACGGACCGCCGGTGGCCGGAACCGTAAGGCTTCCCCTCACGAGCACCTGACCGGCCGGGGGATGGGCCACAGTCACGCCGACGCCGCCGACCGGATAGGGCGCGTTGGACGCGACGTTGTTGATGGTGTTCTGTCCGCCGCCGATCTGCACGAGATCGCCCGCGATGATGGTGCCGCTGAAACCGCAGGCCGGCGGGCAGGGGCTGTCCGGGTTGGTAATACCCTGATTCCGCGTGAAGTTTGCCATGATGGGATCCGCCGTCGGGTTGACGACGACGGTCTCATCCAAATCTCCGCCGTCAAAGGTGAGATCCAGACCGAAGAGTGCGAGGCCTTCGTTGTCGGCCGCGCTGCTGAGGACGCCGAATATCTCGAAGTCGATCACCTCGCCCGGTGAGGCGGTGATTGCACTGGCGCCGTCGGACGTACGGCGAACCGTCAGATCGAGGCCGGCGGCCATCGCCATGGAACCGGCCAGCATCACCACCAGCGTCGTCATCAGAACATTCTTCATTGTGTTGCTCCTATCAGTCGTCTACGGCCTATCGTCTGTGATCCAGATTCAACAAAGCCTTTGTGCCAATATTACAGCTTCAGGTTAATCTGAGCTTCGGATGCAGATTCACCGAGACCATCACACCCTACAGGTCGCAACGAGGGCCCACAGGCGCGAAGTCTACAGCGGTATTTTCGGCGATCGCATGGGTGCACCGTAGCCCCATAGGCCTATCCAGGTGGAATCTGGGCGGGTGAGGCTGTGGGGGAGCCCTGCGCCAGAGTGGGATGCACGGGAAAGAACCGGCGGGTCCAGGCTCGCCGGGACCAGTGGCACGCTGGCGCCACCCATGAAGGGTGGCGCTACATTGGGCGGGGGCCGGAAGATTGTCGCACAAAAAAAGAGCCGGACTCGTTTGATTCACGAGTCCGGCTCCGGCGATTTTGAGAGTTCGCGGCTATCGGTCCAGAATCGCCTCCGGCAACTCTACTTCCTGACCGTCGCGTACGCGATCCCCTAGCACGTCATACCCCCTGGACATCGGCTGGGGATCCGCACTTCGTCCTCAAGGCCGCTGAATTAGGCCTTGCGACGGCGGATCAGCCCGAGGGCGCCGAGGCCCATGAGCGTCAGCATCGCGGGCTCGGGGACAACGGTGATCGTGCCGATACCGCTGAGCGCCTCGTTGTTTCCGCCGCCACCGATCGCACTGATGCCGAAGTCCTGAGCGGGATCGACCATCACCGTCAGCGTGCCGCCGACGGGGGTACCGGTCCCCTGGATGTCGGCCGCATTGATCGTCAGCGTACCGAGCAATGCTCGCGGGCCGACTACGGGCGGGATATTCGAGTCCGTTCCGCCGACCCAGAGCTCGCTGGCGTAGACCGCCATCGGGTCCCGGGTAATCGGACCATTGCTGCCGAACGGATTCGGACTGGCATAGGTGAAGGCACCCAGCGTCACGTCGTTCGAACCGATGATGATATCGGCAAAGTCAAAAAGGTCCGTGCCATTGTTCATGCTCAAGGTCACGTCCATGTTGACGTCGGCGGGCGCCGTCAGATCGAACGTTCCCGCTGAGAAATCCACCGTTCCTCCAAATGCGGCCGTGCCGCAGAACGCTACCATCGTTAATACTGCCGCGAACTTCTTCATCTTCCATCTCCTTAGCTTACGCTTCGTATTCCGAGCGAATGTGTTTGGAACTTAACGCCCCTTTACCCTACTCCCGTTTTCTTCCTACTTCCCCAAAAAGCCAAAACCAGCGTCACGGCAAACAGGTGTGACCGCTGGGCTTCGGTACAGGAAACGACGGGATCGAGGTGTTCACGACACTGAAGTCGGAACCGAGAACTCGACTGTCGCCGTTGATGTCAAGCCGGACCGGGCAGTTGACAAAGCACGGGATACCCGTGTTCACCGCACTGGCGTCCGCACCGAGAACGCGACCGTTCGCGATCGCATCACCGACCTGAAGAACCACATCCAGTTTGAAGTCGGCCACGCCGGACCAACTACCACCACTTGCGGTTATAGCGTACCACGTGCGATGTGTCAATACGCTGCCGTTTTCCGTGACCCGCACGACGGTCGGCGAATCGTTGCTGAACGTGAAGCTCCCTGACAGATCCGGCCCCAGGGCCCCGCCAGCCTGCAATTCGCGGATTTCGATCTCTCCCGCACCCGTGGGGGCGGTTACGTCTTTGTCAAACGTCAAAAGGGCGAAGTTATTGGCACTTCGCCAGAGGCTGACGCCGCAGGCGGGCGCCGAACTCACAAGATTGGCATCGGTGCCGCCACACGAGATACTGAGCGTCCCACCGGTCAGTTCGCCCGCGCTTGCACGCCAGGCCGTGATCGGATCGGCGCAGGGCGCGCCCACCGGGGGGCACCCGAAACCGAGGCGAACCTGGCCGCCCTTATCGAGGTCGGGGTCGCCTGCGTTGACAATGTCGAGCGAGTAAACGCCCGGAGCCCCGGAAGGGCAGGTCACGTCGATGTAGCCGACGGTTACGGCCGAACCGTCACCGGGCAGCGTCCTCTGGAACGTCGGGCTCGCCGCCAACTGAGTGTCGGAGCCGAAGGTCGCTGAGAAAACGCCGGCGCCGGGAGCGATAGTCGTTGTCAGTTCGTCGACGACGAAGTGATGGGCGCCGCAGCTCGCGGCAAGAGCATCACAGGCCGGCACGCCGGTGAAGGACCAGAAAAGAATGTCCTGCGGGGAGATGACCACGGGAACGAGGTCGATATCGTGTATCACCGGGAGATCAAGCGTGAGCGCCGCATCGGAGGCGTTCACATCGAACTGGATCATCCGCAGCAACTGGTCCGAACCCGTCGGCGACTGGCTGAGCTGAACCTCAACCGTTCCCGTCGCACCGGGAGCAATCGGACCGGGCGAAACGAGGGTGACGACCCCGCCCGCTTGGACAACCGACACGAAGGCCAGAGACAGACTCAGCGATAAAGCGCGTAATAGCATTTGCTTCTTGCTCCGCAATAACCCAACAACCTGTATCGGGAGAATCTCGTATCCGAGAACTCGGCTACTCTTCCCCTCACGACTACCTCTTGATGCGTGGATGAACGCGGCAGCGGGATGTCTCACCCCCCTCGCCTTGGCATCCCTGTTACCCCTTAAGCTCGCGCCATCAACGCGCGCCGGATGCCGTCTACCACGTCGTGCTAATTTAAGCCAAAGGAGGGCTGTGAGTCAAGCGAGGCGATCTTTGGAATGGAACATTTTTTCGCCCCCAGATCCGCAGGTTTCCACCGGAGAGTCGCTATCGGACCGGCGCTCCACGTTTCGCGTTCGCCGCGCCGGGCTTTTCGTCCTGGTCCGGCGGCTCGACCCCTGGGGCCGCACAGAATCCCGGTTATCGGAACATTGCACTCTCTTCCTCCTCCCTATCTCGGTCGAGACCGTCGAGGTTGAAGGCGGAATGAGATCGTGTGCCTGGAGGCTGAAACGAGGTTCGGGCGGCGAGTCACCGGGCTTATCAGTACAGAAAGGCTGGCCGGAAACGGACCGTTCTGCCGAGAACTTTCAGTAAGATTTTCGAACGACCGACCGGTGATCCTGCCGGACGGTCGACGATCGATGGAACTGCCCCGCCCTGCGGCGTGGAGCGGGATGGCGTACGGCGGCCACAACGGACTCGCGAGACGGGTCCCGCCCGGCGCGGGCAGGCGCGGTATGCACAGGAGGAAACGATGATACGCATGGATGGCAGTAGAGCGGTCGTTGTCTGGGTCGTCGGGGCGGTGCTTGTGTCACCGGTGCTTGCACAGGAGGAAGCGGCGGAGAAGCCGCTGGCTGGCCCGAAGCTACTTAACCTCCGGTATGACGAAGATTTCAGTTACCTCGACGGGGAGCCCAGTACGTACCGGGCCGACTTCTTCGATCGGTTCAAGAACATCCACATCGGGGACGATTGGCGTTTGAGTTTGGGCGGAGAGTTCCGCTTTCGTCTCGAGGCGGAGACCAACAAGGCCTTCGGCGCCACCGAACCGGCGCAGGACACGTTCGGGCTCTTTCGTTATATGGTCCACGCCGACATGAGGTATCGCGATCTGTTTCGCGTGTTCGCGCAGGGTGTGGCCGTGTTCGACGAAGATCGGGACTTGGGCCTGCGCGGAATCGACGAGAACCGTTGGGATCTCCAGCAGATGTTCTTCGATCTTCGTCTACTGGGCGAGGACAAGCCGTTGACGTTGCGCGTCGGCCGCCAAGAGCTGCAATACGGCGGGCAGCGTTGGGTGTCGCCGCTGGATTGGGCGAACGTGCGCCGCCGGTTCGACGGGGCCAAGCTGTTTGCCAAGGGTACGACGTGGGATGTCGACATGTGGTGGATGAAGCCTGTTGACGTTGCGCAGGTGCAGCGCAAACAGCGCGACCGCAACAACGAGGAGTTGGACTTCTACGGTGCTTACGCGACCTATAAGGGGATTGCGGATCACGGGTTGGATTTCTATTTCTTCCACATCCGGGACACCGCGAAGACCCGGCTGAGCCCCAACGGCGCGGTGGGTGACCGCAAGGTCCACACGCTGGGCTCACGATTCTGGGGGAGGCGTGGCGGATTCGACTATGAGGCGGAGCTGGCCGGGCAGTGGGGTCGCTGGGCGGGTGACAGTATCCAGGCGTGGGCCTGGAACGTGGACGGCGGATATACGTTCGGCGACATCGGGTGCAAGCCGCGCGTGGGGATCGGGTTTGACTGGGCGAGCGGTGACCGCGATCCGTTTGACGGTAACATTGAGACGTTCGATCAGATGTTCCCGTTCAGCCACTACTATCTGGGTTTCCTGGATCGGGTGGCTCGCCAGAACATCATGGCGTTGAATCTCAACGTCTCGGCGTGGGCGGTTCCGAAGAAGGTCAAAGCGAAGGCCGCGTTTCACACGTTCTGGTTGAACTCGAAGGATGATGCGCTTTATGCGGCACCTGGGGCGGTGATCCGCCGGGACGTATTCGGCAACAGCGGTCGTGAGGTCGGGCACGAGCTGGACCTGACGGTCGTATGGAAGATCGATGTCCACCAGAAGATGCTGTTTGGGTACTCGCACTTTTGGGACAGCGACTTGATCATCAATACGGGCGTCAGTGAGGACGCCGATCTGTTCTACGTACAGTACGCATTCAAGTTCTGACGGATACCTCTTGTTTCTGCGCCGCCGGCGGGACTGATCGCCCGGCGAGCTTCTGGATATAGAAAACCACGACCTTTTGGAGAAAGACGAAATGAAGCGTTTCAAGAAACTGGCGTTGGCGCTGGCGTTGGCGGGCCCGATGATCACGAACTTCTCGTGCATGAGTTCTTTCGTGCGTGAGGCCCGTGCCGAGATGATCGCGGCATTCGGCGATGCCGTGAATTCGACGGCCGCCACCACGTTCACTGGCGCTTTGGGTAATTTCAGCCTTCTGGGCGGTTAATCCGAACGCGACAGACCATTCGAGTTGGAAATGCAGAGGCTGCACGGCCGGGCAATCGACCCCGTCGGGCAGCCTTTTTTTTGTCGCAGGACAACGAGACGTCCCATTGCGGTGGCTGATCTCGTTATTGGGACCGACGACACCTCGCGTTCCGTGCGGCATTTCGTCGGCCGATGTTGACTGCTTCTCACTGGAAGCTATATTGGAACGTGCGAGGTTGCTTATGGGACCGTGCCTGATTAGATAAGGTTCTTTATGTTCAGGAGGGGTTGTGAGTGGGTGCTCAATGTCGGTTGCCTCGGACATCAAAGGCCATTGGGCGCATAAACGCTGTGCGTCCGATCATATAGGGCTTTGCGAACCGAGAGTGCAACCGCCGGCGCTAACTGCGATTCCGTCTTGACATCGTCCTATGGTCGTCATTAACATGTGTCACTATTGGTGGTTCGATGTAGGCAGCGGCTAGTGCCGCCGCATGCCGCTACCACGGGGGGGAATTCAGATGCGCAGTTCAGGTTCCTTACTTGCGTGTGTTTTTGGCCTCGTTTTGGCCTTCGCGTCAGCGACGCGCGGTGCGCCTATACAGCTTGCCGCCATCGAGGAAGACACTGGTGATCTCCATCTTGTCTCCACGGCCGATGCGTCCGTGCAATGGCTCGGCTCGACCGGTCTGGCGAATGTCGGCGCACTGGAGTTCAACCCGCACGATGGCATGCTGTACGCCATCACGAGCGCCACCACGTCAACGCCGGCAGCCCTGCATCGCTTGACGATGGGCACGGCGCCGGGAGCCATCGCGACCCAGTACGTCGGCGACCTGGGTTTCTTTGCGTTCGAGGGCGGTCTGGCGTTCGGCCCGACCGGTGTCGCTTATGGCATGAACGTCGGTGCGCTGCGCCCGTCTCTGTTTACGCTCGATCTCGCAACGGGCAAGGCGAGTGTGGTCGGCGGCCTCGGAGAGCGGCGCGACATCAGCGGTCTTACCTGGCGAAGCGACGGGCAATTGATCGGGCTGGACAGCACGCTGGATGAACTGGTGACCATCGATCCGAACAGCGCGGCGATCGGCCCTGTCAAGTTCACCAACGTGCCTGTCGGCGGCATCGGCGGTATGACGATGGATGGCGGCGTCGGGTACTACGTCACTGCGGGTCCCCGCGCGCTTCGCCCGGGCAGTAACGCGATGTTCTCGTTTGATCCGTTCACCGGGGACCAGACCTTCATCGGTGACTTTACCGGTGTCATCACCGGTTCCGGTTTCAGCGGGCTTAGTATTGTGCCCGAACCAACTTCGCTGTGTCTTCTCGCTGCCGGCGGCTTTGCTCTGCTGCGGCGGCGTCAAAAACGCGGTTCGTCCAAGTAAGCGTAGTCTGGAGGCAACACCTCCGGCTTGCCCAGTCTGTTATCACTGATCGTAAGAGGAAAAACCATGGCAAGTGACTTCACGTCCAATGTAGCGCCCGGTGCGCGGGAAGGGACAACGATGCTCAGAAGGCATGCACGATGGCTCGCCGGCACCATTCTCGGTGTCGCGCTAGTAACGAACTTGAACTGCGGTGGCAACGACTTCCTCGGACTTGAGGACTTCGAACGAGATCTACTTTTCGCTTTGTTGATGTCGGAGGTGCAGCAGCCCGCCGACGTCCCTGCTCCGCAGCCGATCCCGGGTGCGGACGGCGAGCAAGGCCCCGCCGGTCCGCAGGGCGAGCCGGGTGAAATCGGACCTGCCGGACCGCAGGGGGAACCGGGGCCGTCAGGTGCACGGGGACCCGCCGGAGCGCAAGGAACGCAAGGTGAGCAAGGTGAGCAGGGACCTGTCGGACCCGCCGGCGCGGGTGGAGGAGGCTCCGCCGGCCCCCAAGGGCCTCAAGGGCCTCAAGGGGAACCAGGGGCGGACGGTGCGGCGGTCTTCGATGTGTTTATCGACGACTTCTTCACGACGCCCGACCATATCCTGGGTGAGCTTGACGTCCAGTTCGTCTCCATCGATGAGCCGGCGCTCGGCGCCCCGAATCCCCAGACGGGTGACGGAGGAGTGGTCGCGTTCCGCGCGGCACTGACCGGGCTTTATGAGCCTGCCCACGAACTCACAATGCGGGTGTTCTTCAACCGTAGCGGACCGCTGAACACTGAAGCCTGTTTCATCTTTACCGTCGACGGACGTCGGTTGCGAAATGCGCAAACCATCGAGGCGTACGGCGCAACTCGCTGGGTCCGAGTCGACGATCCGTTCCCCACACCCCAGCCGGCCGGAGACGGCTTGGAGGCTCCCCTCGTACAGGAGGACATGTTCATTGTGATCGACATTCCGATCAACTCGGCTGAAGGACTGGGCAGCCCCAGCGACCTCGCAGTTGGCGACATGCTCGCCTTCGAGTTCGCCGCAGCCCCCCATCTGACGGCCGGTACGTGGCACAACGGTACGCGCTACGAGCTGATGGGTGTCGAGATCTTCGAGTCGACCGGGGCCGTCACGACAGGCGCGACGATCTTCTTGGATGAGGCATCCTTGGGTTGTGATCTCGGTACCGAGTGACACGGGCTCGGAGCCGCGTGAACGACCGGAACGTCTGAACCGAAGTTGAGATTCCAACGCTGCTCGGCGGATGAATGATCCCGTCGAGCAGCGTTTTTTTTGTTTTCGGCCACGCGGTTGGCAGTACATTGGACTGCGGTCGGCTCGAACGCCGTTCCGGCTAATCGAGAAAGTGGTGCATAACGGCCGGCGTCTGCAATCTCGAACGGGAGCAGCAAATCACCCAGCACAAATGTGACAGCCCCGCTCCAACGGACCCGGACCCTGCCCTGCGGCGCGTACGTCGCGGTGTGATCGGAATACTGTCGCGCGGGTCAACGCTACTGGTGATCCGCCGGGCAGCGGACATCGCCAAGGGCGGAACCTGGTGCTTTCCGGGCGGTCACGTCGAGCGCGGCGAGACGCCGGCGCGCGCCGTCGTTCGCGAGCTGGATGAAGAACTGGGGATCGACGTCGTACCGACCGAGCGGGTCGGGTCGCTGCGCGTGCTGGACTCGCGTCACATCCTTGTGGCCTGGCGGGTGCGACACGTCAAAGGCTCGTTCACGCCGCACCCCGGTGAGGTGGCCGAGTGGCGATGGCTGACGCCGAAGGAGATTCGCGATATTCGCCCGACCTTGCCGTCAAACGAAGTGGTTCTACAGATGCTCGGTGTTTGATCGCTGGACCGGCGGACGCCTCGCTCGCCGGATCGTTTTGGCGGCACAAGCTCAGGAGCTGCGAGGCATCCCGGCCGGCGGTTGACCGTGCTGTGCGGTTATCACGCTGTGAATACCGCCTCGCACGGTCCAGGTCGACTCGACGATCATCCAAGTCGGACGGCAAACGGCAACAAGGGCGTCCAGAATCGCGTTGGTCACGTCCTCGTAGAAGATGCCCTCGTTGCGAAAGAGCTGAAGATAGAGCTTGAGGCTTTTGAGTTCGACGCACGATTCGTTGGCAACGTACGCCACTCGGAGCGTCGCATAATCAGGCTGGCCGGTCTTGGGGCAAACGCTCGTGAATTCGTGAACGTGATGTTCGATCAGGTAATCGCGCGAGGACTTGGGGTTGGGGAAAGTCTCCAGGATGGATCGGTCGGCCATGGCGTTCGCTCCGCGGAATCGTTCGTGCTGTTCGATCTTACACGGAAGCGGCGTCCCACAACAGCGGAGCAAAGGCCCTCGACGGGCGAGACACGCGCCGATCGCGTGCGCCGTCGACGAAGCCGTCCAGATCCTGAAAGTCCCACATTTCTCGAGCGACGGGTAATCCGTTCGGGGCGTGAACGCCGACGCCGAACCGGTCAACCAGATATCGCGTGGCGAAACGATCGCACATCGACTCCTTCTGCCGGGTGTTCCGCCGCGCGCGCTTGACGAGCAGATGGTAGAGCTCGTGCATGAAGACGAAGACGACGAGATGATAGGCGTCCGTCAGTTCGAGCGTATAGAGCGGTTTGTACCAGTGACGGCCTACGGTCTTTGCGCGGGCGATACAAGTGTTCATCGCGTAGGGGTAAACCAGATGCCGCCCGAGGTTCACGAAGATCCGGCGGTCGGTGTAATAGCAGGATCCGGAGAAATCGGCGCCGCGGCTGAAGCGGATGCGAATCGTAACGGTTCCGACCGCCCACCCGGCCATGCCGTCACGAATGTGCGTGAGCAGACGCGCATCCGCGAGGTTCGTCGAGTTGTGAAAGTCAATCCTTGACAAGCGAGTTCGCCACAACCTCCGTGAGACCCCGGCATCTTGGGGCGGGCATTCGCTGAGTCGGCCCCGTTCCTAGGGCCGTGGATGATACTTCCGATGTACGTTCTTGAGCTGGGTCTCGTCGACGTGGGTGTAGACCTGCGTCGTCTTGACGTCAGCATGGCCCAACAGTTCTTGCAGAATTCTCAGATCGGCACCGCCGGCCAGAAGATGCGTCGCGAAGGAATGGCGCATCGTATGTGGCGAAATCCGCGGATCGCTCCCCATGGCTGAGGCGTATTTCTTGACCAGGCGCCACATGTTCGTTCGGTCCAGCGGTCGTCCGGTTCGCGACAGGAACAGCGCATCGCAGGGTCGGTCGTGGAGGAGGCGCGGGCGGAGAATGTCGAGGTATCGCTGGACGGCGTCGATGGCTGCGCGACCCACCGGAATGATGCGTTCCTTTCGACCCTTGCCGATGCATCGCACGTAACCGAGCTTCAAGTTGATTCGCTCAAACGTAAGGTCGACCACTTCGCTGACCCGCATGCCGGTTGCGTAAAGGAGTTCGAGCAGCGCGCGATCGCGCAGGTAGAACTCGTCGGACATGTCGGGCGCGTGAAGAAGGGCCTCGATCTGACGGTAGTGAACCGCCTTGGGGATCGTACTCCACCGCTTGGGCGATTCGATCAGCGAGGCGATGTCCTGTCGGAGAATGCGCTCGGTCAACAGGAAACGAAGAAAGACCTTGATCGTCGCCAGGTTGCGCACGATGGACGAAAGCGCCAGCCCGCGTTGCTGCAATTCGATGAGGTGTTTCTGGACATCGTCGATGGCGATGTCAGCCGGCTCGACACTATGTGTGACGAGGAAGGCCCAGAATTCGCGCAGGTCGCGCTGATAGGCGGTTACCGTCGCACCGGACAGACCACACTCGAGAAAGAGAAAATCCAGGAAGCGTTTCACCAGCGGCGCGGGTTGATCCGCGCTACGGGGCTGCTTCGACGCAACGAGCATCGCGATGATTCTCCAAACGGCCAAACAAAGCTAGGATGACCGCGCGTGGCACCACGATGCGTATGCGGTTGGCAGGGTGCGCGATCGCTACGGTGACTATTGTACGCGAACGAGCGTTCGAGTCAAAGGTTTGTGGCGGCTTACCGGACACGGAGGGCGCCTAAAAACAGGGTGAAAATATCGGACGATATTGATTTGGCCATGGCGTTGCATTACCGGATGGATCGCGACATAATTCGTCCCGCGGGGCCATGGCGCAGTTGGGAGCGCGTCTGCATGGCATGCAGAAGGTCGCGAGTTCGAGTCTCGCTGGCTCCATTCCCGTAAAGCACGCCCGGCGCAGAAGTTAGATTGCACGACCGGACCGCGCGGCCCGGTAGGCAACGCCGTAACGTCCCACCCGTATCAAGTAAGCGCCGTTGGTTGAACTGAACATCGAGACGGTACGCGTTGAGCAGTCCGAGACCCTGATGTCGGCGACCCGTGAGTTGCGCTGTGCAAGACGAAGTTCGTTCAGGAAGGCGGGCAAACGCCTCAATGCGCGCGACTGCGCCGAGACGTCTTCAGCATCAAACACCCCCAAGGGGACTCGAACCCCTGTCTTCAGGATGAGAACCTGATATCCTAGGCCGCTAGACGATGGGGGCATAGCGAGCGGGAGAGGCTAACCACGCCCGCGGGGAGTGTCAAGCAAGGTGAGATGGCGGGCACCCGCCGTTGCACCGCGTTTGCATTTTCCGGCGCATCCAGGCCTAGTGGATGAGCCGCGCACGGCCCTCTTCTTCGACCCCGCCGGACTCGGTTGAAACACGGGGCGCATTATCCCTGGGCGTCGCTTCGCTCTGCGCGCGGCCATGATCTTGCAGCCTTTCAGGCTGCTGAAGGTGTGTCCGGAGCGGGAGGGAGACGATAGAATGTGTTACCCATGTCTCCGGACGGATGTAACCCTTGTCCCCGGTCCAAACACGCTCCTTAGGGGAGGGAGGAGCCTGCGCCGCCCATGAAGGACGGCGCTACAGGCGGAAGCCGTCAGGGGTTCACGGGCAAACAAGTTTGCCCATGCCACCCCCTGTTCCTCACGGACAAACTCGTTTGTCCGTACCACTCGCCGTTGTTCCTCGGGAGCGATACGGCAACCAGCGGCGAGTGGAGGCAGGTGAACCTCCCGGCGTGGCCGGGAGAACCACGCTGCCCTGCGTCTGCGTTCGACGATCCCGAACGAGAATGCCGTATCGAGGTTCTTCGACCGTTTCAGGGTCGGTCTGGCTGTAGGGTGGGTGGATCGGTGGCGGCGACACCAGTTAGGATCTTGCAGCCTTTCCGTCTACAGGAGGTGCATCAAGATGCACCCGACCTCCGCATGCCCGCGCCTGGGGCTTGGGCATGGCACGCACGAAGAATTCCCGGGCACCCTCCGGAAGCACCGCGGCCAGGTCACACGATCGATCGTCCTTGAAGTGTGCATGCGCTTTGGCGACAATGAAACTCGGCGTTGGGGGTCAACTTTCGCGAAGACCTGTGGGCTTCGACGAGCGGAGCACGCGCCGGTCTGACTGGCCTGATCCATCAGCCCCGGACCCAGAGGACCCGTCCGAGCATGTGGAAGATCGCCTGGCACAATCTCTTTCAAGACAAGGTCCGGTTCATCACCGCGCTGACGGGGCTGGTGTTCGCGATCGTCCTGATCGCCGTGCAGGCGTCGATCTTCCTCAGTGCCGTTCGTAGTTCGTCCCGGTTGGCCCGCGAGGTGGACTGCGATCTGTGGCTTGTGCCCTACTCCGCCTCGAACGCGGACTTCTCCGCCCCCATGCCCGGTCGACGACGCTATCAAGCGCTGGGCGTGCCCGGCGTGGAGCAAACCGGGCGCATGGTCGTCGGGTTCAGCTTCCTTCGGTTCCGCTCCGGTCGCCAGGAACCCGTCATCGTCGTCGGAACCGATACGGACGACGCGTGGCTTCCGGTGGATCGGCGTCTTCTGCGAGGCCGCACCGGTGACGGGCGGGCCGTCGTGTTCAACAGCCACGAGCGCCTGCGTTTCGGCGAAGAGGGCGCGCCGCTTCAGGTCGGCGCGCGCGGAGAAATGAATGGTCACCGCGTCTTCGTGGCCGGGTATGCCAGCAACATGGCCTCTTTTGCGATCACGCCGTACGCGTTCACCTCGTACGAAGCCGCACTCGACTTCGCACGTCTGGACGACGACCGGACCGTCTTCGTCATGGTCAGGTGCAGCGACGGCGCCGACATCGGTGCGGTTCGCGCCTCACTCGCCGAGCGGATCCCGGATGTCGAAGTCCTCACGCGGGCCGATTTCGCCCGCCGCTGCTGGCGATACTGGATCATGGGAACGGGCATGGGCATGTCGCTGACGCTGATGGCCGCGCTGGCTGTCGTCGTCGGCATCACCGTGGTGAGCCAGACACTCGTCACGGGGGTCCACGCCAAGCTCCGCGAATACGGCGTGCTCAAGGCGATGGGATTCTCGAACCCCTTCGTCGCCGGCGTGATCCTCGCCCAGGGGATCATCGTTGCCCTGCTGGGCTATATTCTTGGTTGTGGAGTCAGCCTTTGCGTATCTTACTTCGCGGGGCGAGGCGGCGCGGCTGTCCAGATCGACATGGCTCCGACCACGTTGCTCGGTCTCCTTCCGCTCACGCTCGTGATCTGCGCGATCGCCAGCCTCGCCGCAGCCTGGCGCGTGTTCCGGCTCGCCCCGGCGGAGGTGTTCCGATGATCGCAACCCTCAGCGAACTTCGCGGCGTCTCCAAGGCATTCGGCGAGAGTCACACACGTGTCCAGGCGCTGACGGACGTCAGCTTGTCGATCCACGCCGGCGAACTGACGCTGATCGAGGGTCCCTCCGGCAGCGGCAAGACCACGCTGTTGCACATCCTCGGCTTGCTGCAGCGCGCCGACCGGGGCGAAGTGTGGATCGGTGGACGGCGCCTCGACGCCTTCCCGGAATCTCGCCTTTCCATCGAGCGGCGTCGAAACGTCGTTCTCATCTTTCAAGGGGCGAACCTGCTGGAGTCGCTCACGGTACACGACAACGTCGCCATCGCCCAACACGTGGCCAACGGACGCCGACGACACGCCTCGGTCACCGAGCATCTGCAGCGCGTGGGGATGGACGGCCGCGCCGGTCATCTTCCGCGACAATTGAGCGGCGGAGAGAAGCAGCGAACCGCCATCGCGCGAGCGCTCGCGTGTCCCGGTCATCTGATTCTGGCCGACGAGCCGACAGCGAATCTCGACTGGGCCAGCGCGCAACAGGTCGTCGCGCGCCTCGTCGAGCTGGCCCACCGCGACGGCCGGGCCGTGGTCATGGTCACGCACGACTCCCGTGTGGAGGCGTTTGCGGATAGAATCATCAAGCTCGAAGACGGTCGAGTACGCGGCGACGAGCGCCGCCGAGACGCTCCGATGGCAACTGCTGGAAATCTGACCGATACTGTGCCAAACGGTGACACCGAACATCGCCGCAGGTGGCCCCTCGCCGTGGTGTTGGGCGCCGCGATCGTCTTGATCGCCGCCACCTGGTTCGCCGTGTTCGGGCGAGACAGCGGCACTTCGACACCGCCGCCAGCCTCGTCCGAAACGCAAGATTCAGCAACGTTTGTCGCCGCCGCACCGGCCGTCGTGGAACCGGTCACACACCTCGTCAAGCTGCAGACCGAGCGGCCGGGCCGCATCAAGACGATCACCAAGCACGCCGGCGATCGGATCGCCAAGGGCGAGACCTTGGTCACGCTGGACGATGCGCTCCCTGCGGCCGCGGTCGCACAACGGCAAGCCGAGGTCGCTCTGGCCGAGGCGAACCTGGCTGAACTGATCGCATGGCATCGACCGGAAGAGCGGCAACGACGAAAGGCCGCACTGGAGTATGCGCAGGTTCATCTCGACCGCGCTGCTCGCGAATTGCAGCGCGTCGAGTCGCTCTTCGGGGGGGGCTCAGCCTCAAAGACCGAACGCGATCGTGCCGTGGAAGACCACCGACTCGCCACGGCCGCGCTCGAGGAAGCGCGGCAGGCGTCACAGATTGCCGAGGCCGGCCCCACCCTTCAGGAGCGTGCCGTCGCCGAGGCGCGCGTTGCCCAAGCGAAGGCGGCGCTCCAACTCGCCGAGCGCGATCTGTCTTACTACACGATTGTCAGCCCGCTCGAGGGTCACGTCATCTACCGCCATCTCGAACCGGGCGAAGTCGTCGACCCCGAATCGCCGTTGGCCATTCTCAGCATCGGCAATCTCGACCATGTGCGACTCCGCGCCGAGGTCGACGAAGCCGACATCCGCCGGGTTGGTGTCGGGCAGGAGGTTGTCGCGACGGCCGAGGCGTTCGCCGATCGCCCATTCAAAGGTCGCGTGGTTCACCTCGAGCCGATCATGGGTCGCACGAGCATCCGCACGGAACGTACAACCGAACAGAAAGACACCAAGGTGCGCGAGGTGCTCATTGAACTCGACCCGAAGACGCCTCGACTTCCGATCGATTTGCAGATGACGGTTCGGTTTCTGGCGGGGGAACGTCCGAACGACAAGAGTGGCGATTGAACGCAGCAGCACGGGCCCTTCCCGATCGACCGGCTTTCCCATGTGCCGGAATACGCCTGCCCCCCAAGAGAAACGGCCATGAGAGGCTTTGCAGCCACCCGCCCCACAGCGAGATGCCACCTCTTGGGCCTTGACGCTGGCACCTCGATCCGGCATCATACAACCAGATAGTACGCTCCATTAATCATTTGTATTATGAATCTCTCGCGGGAGACCGACGCGTTCGCCGTGGTCGCCCGCGGTTCTCGGAGCAGGTCCTGGCGAAGGCTCGTTCGCCGATGGAAGGAGCAGTCATGAGATCCCCACGATTACTTCCCGTCTTCCTGTTAGGTGCGTGCATCGTGGCTGCCCCCACCGCGGTGGCCGACATGGGCGACCCCTTTCCGCCTGCCGGGCAAGATGTCTTCAACAGCATCTTCTCTCATCAGGCGCTCGAAATCCTCAGTAACCCATTCGGCATTCCGGTGGGCGACCTTCCGAATGTCTCCTTCTCCGGGCCGACCGTCGTGAACCGGGCCGATCCGGAGCTTGGCCCCGGCGGGCTCTACCAGATCCCAACCGAGATGATCTCGATGGACCTGGACGGGAGCTTCGGGTTCGTCAACGCGACGATCCATGAGAGCGCGACGCGTTCATCCGTCGGCCTGGTCCGCGAACTCACGCCCGGCGGCGCGCCTGGCACCTTCCTGGCAGACAGCTTCTTCGACGTGTTCTTTGAAATCGAAATCGAGGGCGGCCCGACGTTCTACAACCGCGACCCGGCCTACCTCTACACGGGTACCATTTCCGAAGTGCCACCCATTGGCAGCATCTACTCCCTGGCGGGGTGGATCGACGAAGGAAGCCCCCTCATCGGCGACTTCGTCGACCTCACCGGCCCTGCACCAGCCGGCTTCCATCCGCTCCCGTCCGACGCCGATCCGTTGAGGCTCTTTGCGATCGATCCACTGACCGGCGGAGAGTTCGTCGTCGGTTTCATGCACGGGATGGACATCTCCGGCCACGAGGTCGTCCCCGCTCCAAGTGCCGTCGTGCTGGGTGTGTTGGGGTTGGGGATGGTCGGCCTGATCCGGCATCGGCGCGCATAGCAGCAGCGGCCAATGCAGTCCTCCATCAGCGAGTATCCCTTCGAAGGTGGCTCCCTGAGTTCGCCTGGCGTATCGTAACGCCATGTCGAGCGATCGAGGCACAGAGTCAGCTGGCGCCGGTGGCCCATCCGCCCAACCCACCGACGCGTTCCTCATCGCCGGCGTGGGGGGTGGCGACGCCGCGGCGTTGCGAAAACTGATGGATCGCTACGACCGGCTCGTGCGATACGCCATCTACCGCGCCTCGCGTAGTCGCTGCCGGCAGGACCCCCAGTTTCTCGACGCCGTCGCCGCCGCCACTTGGGATGGCTTCGTGCGCGCGATCCGACGTGACCCGAACTTGGCGGTCAAGTCCACCCGGGCCTACCTCGTGCGAATCGCGCGAAACCATGTCATCAGCGCGCGGCGAAAGGCCGGATCCGGACCTACGGAAGTCCCCTTGGCGACGGAAGACGCCGAGGTCGACGTTCCATCAACACTTGAAGAACCGGAATCACTGCTGTCTCAAGTCGAGTCGCTCGACGCCCTTCGTGGCTGTTTGGAGGAGCTTCCCCAGGGCGATCGGACGCTGGCATCGCAGCTAGGCCTCATCACAGAGCGCCGCTGGCGCGAGGCCGCGGAGGCGTTAGGAATGGCCGAATCGACGCTGAGATCACGCTGGACGCGTGTTTTGGCGCGTTTGCGGACGTGTATCGAGCGAAAAACCGGGGAATCGGTCGCGCCACCGGGGTTCGACCGCGACCCCTAGTGTGGAGACGCAAAATGCGCGTCCCGCGAGCGAAGCGAATGAAAGACGATCACGAACAACTTGACCCCATCGAGCAACTGCTCCGGGAGTTCAATGACGCCTCTGAGGCGGGTGTGTTCAAGGCGACGGCCGTCGATACGACGGCCGCGTTATCGCCGGTTCGTTCGTGGAGTCTGGCTCGGCGTGTTCTGGCTACGGCCGCGGTGCTGGCATTTGCCGCCGGAGCGTGGACGACGTTTACGCGAGTGCCTTTGGGTCCTGATTCCGGCGACATGCTGCTGGCGTCGGCGAACCCCTATGCCCCGATGGCTGCCCAGCTCGATGCCTGTATGAAGGGGCCTTCTGCGTCGGTTCTTCCCGCCAACTGCCGTGGGCAAGACCACGACGCCGACAACGACTTCGACCTCCGCGACGTCAGCAGCGTTATGGCCTCCATCCCGGCGGCTCGCTGACGGCCTGACTTGGATCTTCCCTCAGAATGAACCTGCGCCCCGCCCCCCCCGGAGGATCATCCTCTGCCGGCGGCTGGGCTGTCCATCGCGCCACGAAGCTCATCGATCAGCCCGGCAAGGTCTCCGCCGCAGTGTTTCTCGGCGAAGCGGGCCAATGGCACCTCCGGCGGGTCGGTTCTGCAATCCGCGCACATCCCATGATTCAGTAGAACAGGAAACACCTGTGGATACGCGGTCAGCAACGCACGCACCGTCGTCGATTCGCTCAGCATAAACATTGCATTCACTCACTCGCCAGACAATACAGACCGGGCCTCTCCGAGGTCGCCTTATCGATGAATCGTGCACGACGGTCAAGCCGACACGCAATGTCATTTCGACCGTGTGAACGGGTCCGCCGCCCGAGTCGGAAGTTGGACCGCAACGGTGTGCACCGCTACCCTAACGAATGTGTTCGCGGTTCGCCGCGTCAGTAGGTCAGCCACCGACGAAATGCGGTCGCGACGGGCCTCGAATCCACCGGAATGTTGTCGATGCCGTTTCTTTTAGCCGTCTTCTATCTGGGTGCAGCCGCGATCGGGCTCTTCTGGCTCGTGCGGCTCTTCTTGATCGAGTGGACCGGTTTGCAGCGCCCGAGACTGCACGCCCAATCCTACCCCGAACCGCCTCAGCAGCCCCCGCGTGTTTCGGTGGTGGTGGCTGCCAAAGACGAAGAGGACAACATCGAAGCCTGCGTTCGCTCCCTCCTGGCGCAGGACTACCCCGACTTCGAGTTGATCGTCATTGATGACCGAAGTGGCGACAACACGCCGGAGATCCTCGATCGCCTGGGGTCGGAAGGGGACGAGCGTCTACGCGTGCTGACCATCGAGGCGCTGCCCGAAGGCTGGTTCGGAAAGGCGCATGCCGTGTGGAGAGGCGTCGAGGCTTCGAGCGGCGACTGGCTGCTCTTTACCGATGCCGACTGCCGCTATACCTCGCCCAAGGCGCTGTCGCTTTCCGTCTCCGAGGCTGTGGCCCACGACGCTGACTTTCTCTCGGTGATTCCCGAACTCGACACACCAACGGTCTGGGAGCGAGTGCTCCAACCCGTCTGCGCACTGACCCTGATCGTCTGGTTCCTCCCCCACCGTGTCAATAATCCTGCACAAAAGACCGCCTACGCCAATGGGGCCTTCATGCTGATACGCCGGAAGTGCTACGAGGCGATCGGCGGCCACGAAAGTGTGCGAACCGAGGTCAGCGAGGACGTTCGCCTGGCCTGGTTGACCAAGCGGATGGGGATGGACCTGCGCGTGGTGGAATCCGACGGTCTCTACCGTACCCGGATGTACGACACGCTTCGGGGCGCCTGGAACGGTTGGAGCCGGATCTTCTCCGGCTGCCTCCGCCGTGTCAGCCGCTTGATGATCGCCGCGTGGCTGCTGGTTCTACTGTCGATTCTCCCGTGGGCCCTCGCCGTCGTGGCGCTGATCGGCGTCATGTGGGTCGACGCCCCCGGGCGTGGATCCTGGACGCCGGCTGCGGGGGCATGGTTCGCCGTGGTCGCCATGCAGCAGATCGTCCACTGGCGACTCTATGGGAGGATGCGACTCCATCCGCTATGGTCGCTGACCTACGTCCTTGGCGCCGTAGCCACAGTGGTCGTGCTCTGCAACGCCATGCTGAAGGTCGTCGGGGCAACCCCGGTCGTATGGCGCGGGACGCGCTATCGGTGCGCCGGATCCGACGCACCGCTGGTTGCCGCGTCGGACGGGGCTCCCGCTGGGCCGACGAACAAGTTGTAGACCCACGCAACCACGGCGCCTCCGACCAGTCCGTCGACCAGCGCCCATCCCAGCCCAATGACACTTCCCACGGGGCTGACGCTGTATCCCAGGTAGAAGTGCCCGATCAGCGACTCGACGTCCTCGGCGCCGCCCCGGACGATCAGCCACCAGGTCATGACGAAAAGGCTGATCGACCAGAGCACTCCACCGGTCAACGCACACGCTTTGACGTTTAATCTCATGGTTTCCCCTTGATCTTCGAGGGGCCGACTTCACCTGCCCCGCCGCTGGGCGTATACTCTCCGCCGATGGCTGGCAACGCCAGCCTGCGAGCCGCGGGCCGGCGATTCTCTGGGGCGTTGCTGCCGGAAGTCGACGGGTACTTTGGTCACGCCCGGCAACCGGACATGGGATCGGTGGTTCAACCTGGCATGGCGCATGCAGGTTTGTCGCGTGCTGAATCCTCTACCCGAAACTCTCATGAAAGGGGAGACGCGATGAAAAAGATTCGACTCTTCACGCCGGGGCCCGTCATGGTCCCCGAGGACGTCATGCTCGAAATGGCACGCCCGATGGACCACCACCGGACAGCCTCCTATCGAGAAATGCATAAGGAACTACACGAACTCCTTCGATACCTCTTCCAGACCCAGGCTACGTGCCTCACCTTCACCGGAAGCGGAACATCGGCGATGGAGGGCGTGATCGTCGGTTGCTGCCCGCCGGGTAGCAAGGCGCTCGTCGTTCAGAACGGAAAATTCGCCGAGCGATGGGTCAAGGTCTGCAACACCTTCGGAATCGATCACACCGCGCTCGACATTGAATGGGGTCACGGAGCCAAACCCGGCGACATCCAGAAAGCCCTCGACGCAGACCCCAAGCTCGACACCGTCATCGTGGTTCACAGTGAGACCTCGACCGCAGCCCGATCCGACGTGGAAGGGATCGCGAAAATCACGCGCGACCGGGGAATGCTGCTGCTGGTCGACGGGATCACTGCCGTCGGGGCCATCCCCGTCAAGATGGATGCGTGGGGGATCGACGCGTACGTCACCGGTTCGCAAAAAGCGATGATGCTGCCGCCAGGCCTCGCCTTCGCCGCCGTCAACGACCGCGCGTGGGAGCGAATCGACTCGGGCAAGACGCCGACGCTCTACAACGACCTCAAAGCCTATCGTAAATCGCTCGACACGTTTGACGCGCCCTACACACCGAACGTCCCCCTCATTCGAGGCGCGAAGTTCGTCCTGGAAGGCGTCAAGGAACGCACGCTGGAGGGCATCTGGACGGAAACAGCCATGCTGGCGAAGGCTACGCGCGCCGCAGCCGAAGCGATGGGTCTCAAAGTGTTCGCGGCCGATCCCGTCGATTCCGTAACCGCCATGGTCGTTCCCGAAGGGGTCGACGAAGCCGCCCTCCGAAAAACCATGCGGTCCAAGCACGGCTTCCAGATCGCCGGCGGACAAGGCGATCTGAAGGGAAAAATCGTCCGCTTCTCGCACATGGGTTATGTCGACGCGTTTGACACCCTCGGCGTGCTGGCCGCTCTCGAACTCTGCCTGCAGGAACAGGGCTTCAGGCTCGAGATGGGCTCCGGTCTCGCGGCGGCGCAGCGGGTGTTCACGGAAGCGATGAAGTAGGGCGACATGGCGCTCTTCCGTGCGGCGGGGCGACAGATAAGAGCACTGATGGCGAATCGATTTGCGCATCGCAGCGGAGGGCGAACGGGCGCTTGGCTTACCGGGCCGGCGCTGCTCCTGCTGTCGACGATTGGCTGCCAAACCGCCGGGCAGCGCGTGCAGCTCGTACGCGCGAACGACCAACTTCGTGTGGAGAACCGGCGCCTTCAGAAGAATATCGACCAGCGGGACAGCGCGATCGTAGCGCTCGAGCACCAGGTCGACACGCTCGCGGCGATGGGCGATGATCGACCGTGGGACCTGTTTACGCCGGTTCGCGTGGAAATCGCCAGCCGATCCGGTGGCGCCGACTACGACGGGTTGCCGGGTGACGATGGCGTCACGGCCTACGTGCGACCGCGGGACGCAGACGGCGACATCGTCAAAGCCCCCGGGAGAATCTCGATTCAGTTGATCGACAATACCGACCTGAACGCCCCCCGCGTGCTCGCCCTCTGCACCTTCGACGATCCGCAAATCCTCCGGCAGGCCTGGCACGGTCGATTCGCCACGGACCATTACACGCTGCAATGCCCATTTCCCGAGGAGAGTCTCCCGCTGGTGCCACAACGTGTCACCGTCAGCGCGATCTTCGTCGATTTCCTCACCGGGAAGACCCTCGCCGACGTCAAAGTGGTCTCGATCTCGACCCCGCGACCTTGAACAAGATCTCCCGGTGCCTTCGCCTCTCGCACCATCGTCCTGTCAGATCGTGCCAATAGCTGACATTTCCGAAGACAGATCCTCGAACCTCTCAGCAAACCACCCACACGACCCGTCCGCCGTTCTCGACCGGGCGGCGGTTTTTGGGCTGGAAACCGCCCGGATCGGCCGCAAATGCGTAGAATTCCCCCATCCTGCCCGAAAAAAACGTTGACTTTGAGAAACGGATTTCATTAGGATGGATCCTGTCGGCGGCGATCGCTTCGGGCAAAAGGCACGTTCTAGCCATGGTCACCGGCCGACATGCGCGATGCGTCACGCATATCTGAACTCGAGAGGTGAATAAAGGAGGAACGGATCGATGAACACTTCCGGTGGTCTTCGAAGGTGGCACTCGGTATCGGGTGTTGTGGTGTTGGCATGGTTGGTCTGCGGCGTTCCATTGAGGGCAGCGCCACCGGGCCAGGGCGATCGCCGCAGTGGACCACCCGTTGCGGGTGAGATTCGATATGCCCCTCCTGTTCACGCCTATCGAACGAGTACGGTACTACTGCGTGAAGGAGGCGGTGTTGAGCCCCTTTCCTTGAACCTGGACGGCGGCACCTATAGGGCATCCGTCGCAGGCGTGGCGACCATTTCCTGCCGAGCCAACTCCGACTGCGACGACTGCAACCCGTGTACGACGGACGTCTGTACGGTCGTTCCGCCGTCGATCAACGGCACCTGCTCAAACGACCCCGTGACGCAGTGCGGTTCGTGCAGCGACCAGGACTTCTGTAACGGTCCGGAGCTCTGTGACGCAGCAGGGATCTGCCGTGATCCCGCGCCCGGAACGCCGTGCGGAGGATCGCCTGGTACGATTTGCGATGAACTCGGTGGCCCGGCACAGCGAGGCGAATGCCTGGCTCCCTGCCAAAGCGACCTTGACTGCCTCGATGAACTCGAGTGCAACGGAATTGAAACTTGCGAACTTCGCGAGTGCGTCGACGGCGTCGCTCCGGCACCCGGGACGGCGTGCAGCGCCGATGCGGACTGTGACACGGCAAACGGTGGATTCTGCGGCGGCGTCTGTCGCGCCGGGAGCGTACCCTGCGGCTTGGCGTCCGCGTGCAAAGAGCAGTACTGCTCGGCCGGTTCAAACGCCGGTGCACCATGCACCACAAATGGCGACTGCGGCCTCGGTGGCCAGTGCCAGGTCGGCGCCGATTGCGTCGTCAACGGACGATGCTGCGCGGATGACGGCAGCGGGGATTTTCTGACTTGCACACGTTCCAACAAGTCAGCTTGTATCACGTTGGGCGGTCGCTGGCTGTTCATCGGCGATGATCCGGGAAGCGACGGTGACGAGGCGAACTGCGCTCGACCCGCCGCGGCAAGTCTGCCCAACGCGGGCGAGACGTTCAACTGCCCCAACTACGCTTCAGGAATCGATGCCGACCTTCCGCTCACGTCGCTGGTTCCTGTGGGCAGGGTGGGTGCAGCCTCCTGCAACATGATGCAAGAGGTCGGCGATGATTACGGCCTCGCGGGGCTCGATCTCGGGGAATACCTCGAGGTCACGACGTTTCGCTTTATCGGGGGATTCCAGACGGACGGCATCCCCGGCAGCGCATCGCGGATTCGCGTGACATTCTATGACGCCCAAGGGAATTTCATCGAGGATACGATCACCAATACGCAGATCGGAGGCGGAAACCCCCAGCTTCGTACGATCATCTTTGCTGAAAAGCCCAAGATTCCCGCCAACGGTTTCGTCGCCGTTCGGGCCGCGGTGCGATTCTCCCCATTCGGCAAGCATACGTGGATGGGCGGCGTGTCGGCCGCCGATACCGGTGCGAACAGCCCGAACGTCATGTGGTTGAACGGCGCAGCGGTCGACGCCTCACTCGTGATGGGTGGTTCGCCTGGAAGTCCAACGGCGCCGGGGATCCTGGCGTTCGAGATCGCCGGAAACATCATTGAAAACCCCAGTGGTGCCTGCTGCGACTCGGCGACCGGGGCGTGCGATCTGGTGCTCCCGTGGCTTTGCGAGCAAACGCGTTGCAGTCACGACCAGAATGTCCCGTGCACAGTCGATGGCGACTGCGGTACCGGCAATACCTGCCTGCCGCCAGGATTCTTCCAGGGCGCACAGACACAGTGTCAGGCCTGCTCAAATGATCCGTTTAGCTCCTGCTCGAGCAGCGCAAATTGCCCCTCTTGTTCCGGCGAACCGGGAACCTGTGAAGGCGACCCCGGAAGTACCGCCTGCGCCGTCGACGCGGACTGCATCCCCTTCGGCGCCGGCCGCTGCCTTCTGCACGCGTGCAATACGAACACGGACTGTCCCGGCGGCGTCTGCACCGGAACGACATGCGTCGGTGGATCCAACGATGGTAACGCTTGTGATCCCGACGTCGATTGCGTCGGCGGCGGGACGTGCACGGGCACGGAAGACTGTGACCCCGCCCCGCCGGCCTGCACCAGGGAAGCCTGCTGCGCAGACACGCCGGACGGCACCGGCGGGATTGCCTGTATTCCGGTCGAGCAGGGCGCGGGTTGTCCCCCGGGGCACACGTCCAGGGGATTCGGGACCAATTGCGATCCCAACCTCTGCGAACATCCCTCGAGCGGCTACGACACCTGTGTCGAGGCCGCGCTGCCGGGCAACCTTCACGCGTTCGACGTCGCGTCCCTCGAAGGATGCGAGACGCTGGTCTGGACGGCTACGGGGAACAACCTGAATGCGGCGTTCGGCGACTTCGTCGGCGACGGGTCCGGAACGTGCGAGTTCGGTATGTTCGCCCAGGATGGAGCGTTCCAGGACCGCGGATGGTGGCATGCCTTCACCATCAACGCCTGCGCCAACGTCCGCATGGACTTCTGCGGTACGGCGGAACTCTACGGTGAGGTCAAAGAGCCGGCCTGGGCGAACCTGTGGGCGGCCTGCAACCCCTGTGGTGCGACCGTCTCTTCATCCGTTGTCGGCGGGCTGTTCGAAGGCGGGTGCGTCGGAAGCGCGGACGCGTCGGGCGACCGGGGCGGTCCGTTCTGCGCACGGGACGACCTCTGGCAAACGTACGGTCCCCTCCGACCGGGCACCTACTGGTATCCCGTGTTCAGTGGCGCGTCCGGGACGTTTGGACAATACCAGATCCACTTCTCGGTGTCTGCTTGTGCCAAGTCCGCCTGCTGCTTGCCCGAAGATATGTGCGTCAAGGTCGACGACTCGCTCGTGTTTGACGGCGCGGGCAGTGTCGTGACCTGTGCAGACGACGCCGGGTGCGCCGCGTTGCAGTTCTGCGACAACGCGCTGGACGTCGCGTGCACCGTGAATGGGGATTGCCCGGCCTGCGTTGGCGGTCCAACGCCTGACGCAGCGTGCACCGTGGATGCGGACTGTGGTACCGGCGGTACGTGCAGCGGCACATCCACCTGCCGTGCGGCGACGTGTGGGCTCTGCGCGCTGGCGAACTCGTTCGATTGCCAGACGGCCCTCGGAAAGTGGAACGGCTTCGGATCGACCCGTACGCAGTGTCCGGGAGGATCGTGTGAAGCGGGCACTTGCGTCGACGGCGAGCACGACGGCGAGGCCTGTGATCCTGCGGGCAGTGACCCGATCACATCCTGTCTCGGCGGGCCGTGCGACATCGGCTCCTGCTGTACCGGAGCGGCGCTGTGCCAAGATCAGGCGATTCCGGGGACGCCGTGCAATCCCGCCAATCCCACGACCTGTCTGACACGCGCCGAATGCACCGTGGGCACCTTCCGAGGAAGTGCGGGCTGTGCCGATCTGGTGGCACCCTGTCCGGCCTGTGAGATGATCGGTGACACCAACTGCCAGTTCCCGCTCGGGTCCGGACTGACGTATACCAGCGACCTTAGCCTCGGTGAGAACGGGGTGACCGTCGCGGACGACTTTGAACCGTCGGGAAACACACTCGACAGAGTCTGTGTGTGGGGAACCTACATGGACCCGTCCGGACCGAGTCCGTCGGGATCGAATTCGGAAGAGTACAGCTGCGTGGGGCTGACCGTCGGCGAGCAGTTCCGCATACGCGTCTTCGAAGACGGCGCGCTGGACGCCGATCCTAACACGCCCGCGGGACTTCCCGGAACGATGGTGGGGCAATCCTTGGTCTCGGCCGCCAACATCGTCTCAGGCCCCGAACGCGGAACGACGCTCGAATCGACATACGGCATCGTCATGCAAAGCTACACGCTGACGCTCGACACGCCGATTACCGGTCTGTCGGTGGGCGCTCGCCACTGGCTCGAGGTCGTCAACTATACGCCAATTCCAGAGGGCAACACCTGTTGGTGGAGTTGGGCGCAGCACATTCCGGAGGGGCGCCATGGCCATGTCGCCGTCGGTATCAGCCCGGCCGGTGACACGCCCGATGACCTGCTCTTGCGCCCGTCTGTCTATGTGAACGGAAGCTCGCGAGGTGGCACCGATATGGCGTTCTGCCTGTCCATGGACTTCGCCGCGCCGGATGACCCGATTGGCGCCTGCTGGAACTGCGCTACGGTTCCAGGTTGTCAACCCAGGACGTTGGCCGACTGCAGTCTGCAAACCAACGTCTGGGATCGCACCGATCCCTCCTGCCTGAACGCCGAACCGCCACCACAGACCAACGACTTCTGTAAGGCGGGTGGCGCAGCGGGCGCAGGGATGGTCGCGTCGATGCTGACGTGCGGCGACGGAATCATCGATCCGGGTGAACAATGCGATCCACCGAGTCCCGGGTTGTGTACGATCGAGTGCCAGCTTGAGTGCGTCCCACCCGTCATCGTTGGCGGGGACGGTGCGCTGAAGATCAGCGACGGACTCTACCCGTTCGACAACGCGTGCGCCAATGTGGATGGTCCGTCGTTGGTGGCGACCACCGGCGGCGATGAGGCCATGGACGGCGATATCTGGTACGCCTACACCGCCAGTTGCACTGGCAAAATGAGCGTCGATTCCTGCCCGACACAAACGGCATGGAACCGCAACGGCTACAGCGGTATCGATGCCGAATTGGCGGTGTACCACGAGGACCAGACGAGCTGTGACGGCGGGAGCAACAGCGATGCCCCCTGCGTTTGTCCAGGGAATCCGCCGCGGGCCAAGTGCATCGATACGGTACAGTGCCCCGGTACCACCGTCTGCGACGAGTTCGGTCTCCCGGCCGGCTGCAGCAACGAAGCCATCGGAATGTGCCGCAATCTCTGCCCCTGCCCCGGACAGTTCTCGGGCGTGAGCCCACTGCAGCACTCCACCGGATCGGACGAAGGCTGCAACGGCATCGCGGACGCCGGATCGGGCTATCTCGAGCGGACCGTCTTCCCGAACGAATGTTGGCTGATTCGCGTCGGATCCTGGATGCCCGCAGGTTCCCAACCGGGAACAGGGAGTCGGGGTCGTGGATTGATGTCGGTCGGATGTGAAGGCCAGATCTGCTTCCCGTCGAGCCCGCCACTTCAGGAACTGGGCGAGGATACCGGTACACCGCCGCCACTGGTCGCGTGGAACAAGTCACGAATGCTCTCGATTGAGGGTGGTGACGCCGGACGCCTGCAGGCGATTCGTGTGAAATTCACGGCGTTGCCGCCGGGCTGGACTTCCTGGATCGGACAATCGCTCTTCGTCCAGGAGCCCTGGCTGGGGAGCGAAAAAGGTGGCACGAGCTTCTACGACCCGCCGCCACCAGGGGATGAGACCCTGCAGCTGGCTGAGCTGGATTGCCAACCGTACTTCACGGACTGGTCAACGGTCGGCGTCGTTCACGTCATCCACCCGGCCCTCGTGCCGAGTCTGTTGCTCCAACCGGCCGGTCCCGTGGCCATCCCGGCGCTCTACACCGTTCAGTTGATCGATGACACGTGTCCGCCAAGCCTCGAAGCGTCGTACAGCGACCCGTTGGTCATTCGTACCGCCGCGTGGGCTGACGTCACGGAACTGGACGCCGGAACCTACCGAGTTCCAGGCGACAATGTCAGCGTCGTGGACACGCTGGCGATGGTGGCGAAGTTCGCCGGTGACCCCAATGCACCGAGCAAAGCGAACGCGTCACTCCTCGGTGTGACCGCGGGGCCCGAGCCAAGACTCGATGGTAAGATCACCATCAGCGAAACGGTCTCCGTCTTGGGGGCCTTCAGTGGCGAAAACTACCCGTTCACCGAAGCAGACACCGCACCGCCGCCGGGACAGTGTCCTCCGTGATCGGACTGATGTTTCCTCCCGGGGGGGTGGGCCTCATGGACCCACTCCCTGGGGATCCTTAGGTGCTCATAGAGCAAGGCCGCCGGCAGGCGATCCATCCGTTGATCGCACGTCGGCGGCCTTGTATGTGCATAGCTTCGCTGCAGCGACAGCGAAGCCGTTGCTCTCAAGCTACTGCCGTCGGACGCGTCACGAGCGGCCAACGGGTGGACACAGGAGCAGCGGACAGGAAAGGGGGAGGGGGAACACGGTAGGCCGGCAAATGCGTCTTCGCGCTACGACATCGAAGGAACCGGACCCGCGAGCGTCTCGTAATCGGTGATCGCCGAAGTATCACCGCTGCAAAGCACCGCCAGGTCCCGGTCCAATGTCGCAAGCCCCGAATCGATGAACCGCTTCGCCACGATGCGCTTTCGCTCGTTACCGGCAGCCTGCTGAAGAAGAAGATGTCCCACCAGCACGGTGATCGCGCTATCGACCAGTCGCCGTCCGTGAAGGTCCATGTACTCGACACCGCGCTGCTTCACAAAGGCGATACTCTCGAGCACTTTCGCCTTGCCCTCGACGAGCCGACTCTTCAACTCGTTCAGTCTGGGACCATCGGCTGGGTCAAAGTACTCATGCTGCTCGAACGATTCGACGTGCCTCTCGAACGCTCCGCCGCAGACACCCCGGACGGCCGCGACGACCTGCAACTGGCTTGTCCCCTCGTAGATCGTCGTGATCCGCGCGTCTCGCAGATAGCGCTCGACCGGATAGTCGGTCATGTACCCCGAACCACCGAGCACCTGCAACGCGTCGTTGGCCACCCGAACGCACATCTCGGACGCCCAATATTTGCTCATCGGCGTGAGCATGCCGTTGAGTCGCTTGTAGACCCGCGCGTCGCCCTTGCGACGCTTGAGGTCATCCTTGTCTTTGGGCGGGTTCGTCTCCAGCACGCGCTGATTGTTAAACTCCAGATCGCAGACGCGACTGGTTTCATAGACCAACGCACGCGATGCCTCGACCGCCACTTTCATCTCCGTCACCATCTCGGCGACGGCGGGAAGGCGTTCGATCGGACCGCCGAACTGCCTGCGGGTGTGGGCGTAAACCCTGGCTGATCGGTACGCCGCCTCGGCAATGCCCAGCGACTGCGCCGCGATGCCCAACCGCGCCCCGTTCATCAGACTCATCACGTAGCGAATCAACCCGAGCTGCCGTTCGCCGACGAGCTTGCCCGGAACGTCGTCATAGACCAGCTCGCACGTCGGCGACCCGTGAATACCGAGCTTCTCCTCGAGATGCCTGACCTTGAGCCGCGGTCCACGATCCACCAGAAACAGGCTCAGACCGCGACCGTCTTTAATCTCCGGCTCGCTCCGGGCGAGGGTGAGAATCACGTCTCCGCAACCGTTCGTAATGAACCGCTTGACACCGTTCAGCCGCCACTGCCCGTCATCGTCCTGCCAGGCACGCAACCCGACGGACTGCAAATCGCTTCCCGCATCAGGTTCCGTCAGCGCCATCGCACCGGTCACTTCACCATCGCAAAAACGCGGCAAGTACTCGTCCTTGAGTGCGTCGTCGGCGTAAGCGTTGATCGTCTCGCCGATACCCTGAAGACCGAACAGGTTCATCAGCGACGCGTCCGCGCGGCTGATGATCTCGGTCGCCATCGTGTAAACGACGTTCGGACACTGTAGTCCGCCGTAACGCCGGGGAAGTGTGAACCCCATCAAATCTGCCTGGGCGAGCGCTTGGAGGTTCTTCCTCACGCCTTCATTCAGGGCGACCGTACCGTCGTCGTTGAGCGCATGACCTTGGGAATCAATGTCCGTCGCGCGGGGCGCAATACCATTGGCCGCCACATCCCCGACGATCGTCAGTACACGCTGATAGCTGTCGACCGCGTCGTCCGCATCGAGCGGACCGTACGATTCGCCACGCTGCGCTGCACCCTGGAAGTCATCTTCCACCGCTGCCGCGATCGCTCGCAGATCGATATGCTCGAAGAGAAACCGCAGGTCCTCGTTGTCCTCAAAGAAGTTCGCCATGTCTGCAATATCCGCCGCACAGTCGCCGGACACAAACCGGCATCCTGCGCTCCGCTACTTCTCCTTGATCGCCCGAATCATCAGGGGGATCACCTTCTGAAGCTCTCCGACAATACCGTAGTGTGCGACCGAAAAGATCGGCGCCTCGCGATCCCAATTGATCGCAATGATCTTGGCCGATTCCTCCATCCCCGCGCGGTGTTGAACCGCCCCGCTGATCCCGCACGCGATGTAGAGCGCCGGTCGCACCGTCGTCCCCGTCTGCCCGACCTGATGGTCCTTGCTGATGAATCCGCCGTCGACCGCGCCACGCGAAGCGCCCACCGCCCCGCCGACGGCGCCGGCGAGATCGTGAATGAGCTGGAATTCCTCCTTGCTTCCCACCCCGGCACCACCCGCGACAATCGTCCGGGCACTTTTCAGATTGACCTTACGCTTCTCGCGATGTCGCTCGATCAACCGGACGGCCAGGTCGACGTCACTGAACTCGGCCTTCTCGTCGACGATCGTTCCCTTGCGTCGCGGATCGCCTTCGCCGAGGCGCATCACGCCTTCGCGAACCGTTGCCATTTGAGGCCAGCGATCGTAGTTGATGATCGTCGCAATGATGTTCCCGCCGAACGCCGGGCGAATCTGCAGTAGCAGGTTCTTGTGCTCGGTCCTCGATTTGCGTTCGAGATAGTCGCCGATTTCCAGGTCGGTGCAGTCCGCGGTCAGTCCGGCCCGCATCTCCGAAGCCACGCGCGGCGCCAAATCGCGCCCGAGCGGTGTCGCCCCGTAGAGAACGACCTGCGGTTTGTGCTTCTCGACCAACCGGCAGACCACGCGCGCATAAGGAAGCGTTCGATAATGCTCGAGCCGGGTATCGTGAATGTGGTAGACCGTGTCCGCACCGTGAGCGATCAGTCGATACGACAATTCGCGCACGTTCCACCCCGCCAGCACCGCCGCCATCGGCACCTTCAACCGATCCGCCAGCTCTCGGGCCTTGCTGCAGAGCTCCAGGGATACGTCGCTGAGGCTCTCGTCCTCCTGCTCCGCAAACACCCATACTTCGCCTTGTCGATTCGGTTCGATCATGATATTGGTTATCAGCCGCCGGCGATCTGCCGGTCAGCGCACTCAATCCAGCGTATGGTCGACGATGAGTTCCTGAATCAATCCGCGAACGCCCTCCTCCGTGGGCTCGATTCCCTTGAACCCTTCCTTCGTCAACACAATCGACTGAACGCGGTGAACCTTCGTCGGCGAACCCGCCACACCGCACCACTGCAGGTCCGCATCGATCTCGTCAATCCCCCACTGTTCGATCAACAGCCCCCGCCGCTTGAGCTTCTCGATGACATTCGCCTGCGCGATGTCGCGCTCTTCCGCGCCGGCATCCGGAAGCGACGCCGCCACATCCCGCTCGACCTCAGCCACCGTACGAGCCCGCTTGTACTGCATCATGCGCCGCGCCGCCGAAGGACGCGGCTCGTTCGCCGTGTCCAACGCCGTGATCAGCAGCGGCAACTTGGCCTCGAGAATCTCCCAGCCGTTGCCCACATTCCGACGAACACGAACCGTCCGATCGCTCACCTCGACAAACCGCTCGAAGTAGGTGACCTGGGGAATCCCGAGCTTCTCCGCCAGCTGCGGGCCGACCTGCGCCGTGTCCCCGTCGATCGCCTGACGACCGCAAAACACGAGGTCATACTGGCCGATCTTCCGAATGGCCTGACTGAGAATGTAGCTCGTCGCCAGCGTATCACTGCCCGCCGCGCGACGATCGTTGATCAGAATCGCCCGATTTGCGCCACGATAAAGGCACTCCCGAAGAGCCTCCGCCGCACCGAGCGGGCCCATCGTCAGCGCCGTCACCGTGCCGTCATACTGATCGCGGAGCGCTACCGCAGCCTCGAGCGCGTGAAGATCATCAGGATTGAAAACGGCTGGAAGGGCCGCACGGTTGACGGTCCCATCCTCCTTCATGGCGTCGACCGTAACGTTCGACGTGTCAGGAACCTGCTTGATACAAACGACACAATGGTAGGGCACGGGTCTCTCCGGTCCTTGCGTTTTCAGCTCTTCCCCTCCCCCCGGCCGGCCAAAACGCTAGCGGACGAAGCCCGCGGCGTCAAGGGGCGCTGCCCTCGATCACCCCGTTCAGACACTCGCGCAAAGTCACTCCGACCAAGCTTGCCGGTCGCCGATCCAGCTTCTACACTGAAAGACACCGCTTCTGACGAACGAAGCGCCGAACAGGACCGGCGAGGAACATGACCATGCAGACACTCTGCGGAACAACGCTCAACCCGCGCAACCCTACGCAATGCGACGTCGCGCCAAACACCGTCGTGCGTATCGACAACGATGGTAAGATCGCCGAGGTCGACACCAAGAAGAAGACCTCCGCCGACCACCTCGGCGGCGACGGCTGCTGGCTGATCCCAGGGTTCATCGACGCTCACCTCCACCTCACGCAGTGGGACCGCAGAGGCATCGACGGCCTGTCCCTGTTCGACTGGCTCGAAAGAATCGTCTACCCCGCCGAAACACGCTTCAAGAAGCCCGACCTCGCGCAGAAACTGGCCCACGATTTCATCACCGGCCTCGTCGCGAACGGAACCACGACCGCCGCCGTCTACGGCAGCCCCTTCGCCAAAGCCACCGACCGCGCCTTCTCCGTCTTCGCCGAGCGAGGGTTCCGCGCCGTTCACGGCATGATGCTCAACGACGTCAACTGCCCCAAAGAACTCTGCCAGCAAACCGAAAAAGCACTCGACGAATCCCGCGAGCTCGCCGCCAAATGGCACGGCGCCGAAGACGGTCTCCTCCAATACGCCTTCAGCCCGCGCATGGCCACCTGCTGTAGCGAGAAGCTCATGCGCGGCGCCGCCGCGCTCGCCGACATGGTGAAATGCCCGATTCAGACCCACATCGCCGAATCCATGGCCGAGGTCTCCGCCGTGCGCGACTGCTTCCCCGACCAACTCGATGACGTAGACGTCTTCGCCGAGATGGGTCTGCTCACCTCCAGGACCCTGCTGGGGCACGGCGTCTGCCTCACCGAACCGCAGCGGCGGCAGGTGGCTGAAACCAAGACCGCCGTCGTCCACTGCCCAACCGCAAACCTCTTCCTCGAAAGCGGACTGATGGACTACGTCGCCCATCGTCGCGCGGGAATCCCCATCGCCCTGGGCAGCAGCCTCGCCGCAGGATACGAGCCCTTCATGCCCAAGGTCGCCGTCTCCTGCCTGCAAACCGCCAAGACCATAAAAGTCCATGCCATCCCTCGTGGCTCACACTCCGTCCCAACCCCCGCCGAAGCCTGGTGGCTTCTCACCAAGGGCGCCGCCGACGCACTGAACCTCGGCGAACGAATCGGACTGCTCGAACCCGGCTACGAAGCCGATTGCCTCGTCGTTCGCCCCGAACCCTGGATCGCCGACCTCCCGACCGAGCAACAGACATCCGCGCTGCTCTACACACTCCGCCCCGACCAGATCGAACACGTACTCATCCGTGGCCGACGCGTGGGACCGGAAGACTGCGCCGGTTAGAGACCCTCTTGTTGATGTGTACCGAGCCCTGGGCGACATGCCATCCCGACCCATCGGCAGCCCGCGCGGTGGGTGATGGTCGTCTTTTCGGTGTGGCACCGGTTTTCAACCGGTGGAATCCGGCTCGCAACGAGCCATCCCCTCAAACCACTTCCGGCTCGTCCATCTCCGACGCCGCAGCCGCCGACTGAAGAGCTTCAGCCTTCTTGGACGACCCGATCCCAAGAAGCAAAAGCGCATCCCGCTCGACAATCCCGCGAAGCTGCTCTCGCGGTATCGTCGGCAAACTCGTGCTGTGGCAGAGATGATTGATGCTATAGAGTGCCTCGATGCAGGCCGACGCCGACGCCGCGGGAAAACCGCTCCCGAAAAGCAGCTTGTCCATCACGCCCGATTGATGCGCGCTGAGCAACGCCTGATACGCCTGCCAAGGACGATCCAGCAAACGGCTGATCTCAGCGTACACATTCCTGTGCTTCGCCAGCAGCAGCACCGTCTCGTCCACCCATGGCGATCCGAGATGCGCGATGACGATCTTCAGGTTCGGAAGCTCTCGCGCGACCTCATCCAGCAGCACAGGCCTGGCATATTCCAGCTTCGTCGCCGCCGATACATGAACGCCCGTGTGGAACACGATCGGCATCCCGCGCCGGTCCGCCTCCGCATACACCAGCATCGCTTGAGAGTTGCTCGGGTGAAAGTCCTGAGCCGCCGGCGCGACCGCGACACCCGGCATGGCCAACTCGTCACGCGCACGCCCCAGTTCTTCGATCGCCTCTTTCGGCTGACTTGGATCGATCCCTGCGAACCCGATCAGCCGATCGGGATGCTGCCGCACATAGGCGTTGATCCGCTCATTCGGAACTTCCGCCTCCAGGTAACGACTACAAAAACCCAAGACGAGCGACACATCGACGGGCTCCGCCGCAGCGAAGTGCTGAACCGGACCGCAGCGGTCCGCGTCGGCGGCGTCATCCGCGTCCGGACCGCCGCCTGCGACCGTGGGTAGACATCGCCCGAGCTGATCCGCCGCCTCCCACATGTGCGTATAGCAATCGACGATCATCAGTTCTTCGCCGCCCTCGCGATGAGACCCTGCTCAGGCGACGACGCCGTCGCAAACAGCTTGCGCGGGATTCGACCGGATCCATACGCCAACCGACCCGCCTGAATCGCCAGCGACATCGCCTCCGCCATGCGAACCGGATTCTTCGCGCCCGCGATCCCCGTATTGAGCAAAACGCCGTCCGCCCCCAGCTCCATCGCGATCGCTACATCCGACGCCGTACCCACTCCCGCGTCGACGATCACCGGATACGACGCGTCGCCCTCCTTGAGCGTCTCAACACACAAATGAATGTTGTCAGGATTCAAAATGCCCCGCCCACTACCGATCGGTGAACCCAGCGGCATCACACTGGTCACGCCCAAGTCCTTGAGCCTGGACGCGATCACAGGGTCATCGCTCGAATACGCCAGCACCTCGAATCCGTCCGACACCAGCTCCTTCGCCGCCTCCAGCGTCCCCACCGGATCGGGAAGAAGCGTCTTCTTCTCCGCGAGCACCTCCAGCTTCACCCACTTCGCGCCCGGGTTCTCCAACCCCTCGAGAAGCTCACGACTCAGTCTTGCCGACCGAACCGCGTCCTTCGCCGTAAAGCAGCCCGCCGTGTTCGGCAGAATCGTGTATCGTTCCAGATCAAGATGATCGAGGATGTTGTCCGGCTTGGCGCCGCCTCCGTCCGCAAGAACATCCCGCCGGATCGCGACCGTCACCACCTCACAACCCGACGCCGCCAACGCCGCCGGCATCAAATCGTAGTTCGCATATTTTCCCGTCCCGACAAAAAGACGCGACGAGAACGCGAACGATCCCACCCGGTATCCATCCTCCGACATCACCCGCCTCCGACAAACGTCACAATCTCGATCCGATCGCCATTCTGAATCATCGTCTCACCCAAGCATTCGCGCCGAACGAGATGTTCATTGATTTCGACAGCCGCACGAACCGGCTCGACCTTCCGAATCGACAGAAGCTCAGCCACCGACAACTCGCCGGGAAGTGTCTCCTCGCAACCGTTGATCGTGACCCGCATCCTTCATGGCCTCTGGGGTGAATACGTGAAACACCTCCGCAGCCGGGATTATACTCCCCCCACGTCAACCCTCAACTCGCGCCACGGGGCTCGCGAAGATCACCAGCAGATAGACCAGCGCCGCCGCCAAAACCGCCATTCCGATGGCCACCTTCGCCTGCAAACGCTGGGCGGAAACGCCCGGATCGTCTCCACGCTCCTTCCGATACGCCCACAACAACAGAATCGCCAGACACAAAGCGCCCGGCGTCCCGAAGTACGTCACCGAAAGAACCGTCAGATCGGTGAACGCCGGACGGTACACCGCCATCACCACCGCCAACACCAACGACACAACGGCAATCCACACGCTCGCGAGCGCCATCATACGATCGTTCGACTCCGTTGAATTCTCTCTGACACCAACCGGCAAGTCCTCGTCGGCCTTCGCGAAGCCTAGTCGCCAACGCCACAGTTGAGCAAGACCATCCGCTCGGGTACCCTGAGCACAGAGGAGGCGCGGATCAGTCCCAGGGCACCGATGAAGGCTCATGATCGACGTTGACCAGGCGCAACGGATTCTTTTGGACAACATCGCACCGGGCGAAACCGAAACGGTCCCGCTACGAGAGGCCCTCTTTCGTACCCTCGCGCAGCCCATCCCCTGTGACATCGACTACCCCCCCTTTGACCGATCCGTCATGGATGGCTACGCCGTCCGCGCAGCCGATGTCGCCGACGCCCCCGTAGAACTCCACATCGTCGGTCAGGTCGCCGCCGGAACTACGGCAGACACCGCCCTTCGACCAGGCCAAACCTTGCAGATCAACACCGGCGCCCCCATCCCCAGCGGCGCCGATGCCGTCGTGAGAGTGGAATCAACCGAGCTCTCGGCCGGCGGTGAATCCGTCACGGTTCAAACCGCGGTCAAGCAGGGCACGTTTATCACCCGGCGCGCTACCTACGTAACGGCGGGAAACAACATCCTCGAAGCACACACCAGGATCACGCCGCTCGAAATCGGCGCCGCAGCCGCCGCCGGCGCCGCCCGGGTGACCGTATACCGTCGTCCCACTGTCGCGATACTGGTAACCGGCGACGAGCTGGTCGACATCGACCGCAAACCGACCGATGCACAGATCCGCGATTCGAACCGTTACTTGCTCGAGTCGATGGTCGCTGCCGCGCATGCACAGCCCGTTCTACTCGGCGTCGCCCGAGATGACCGCAGTGACCTCAAAGCCAAAATTGAAAAAGGGCTCCAAGCCGATGCCCTCTGCATCACCGGCGGCATCTCGATGGGCGCGTTTGACTACGTCCCCGACGTGCTCGAGGAGTGCGGCGCCACCTTCCGCTTTCGCAAGATCGCGATCAAACCAGGCCGCCCCACCATCTTCGCGACCGCGCCCGATGCAAAACCGATCTTCGCGCTACCGGGAAACCCCGGCGGCGCACTCGTCGGTTTCGTGCTGCTCGTCAAGCCCGCGATCGCTGCAATGCAAGGCGGTCTAGACGTCTTGCCGAACCTGATCTCAACCAAGCTGGCCGGAACCGTCAGACCCATCGCTGATCGGCGAACGTATCTGCCCGCAATGTTTAAAGCCGACCCGTCCGGTCAACGCGAGGTACACCCCCTGCCATGGCACGGATCCGGCGACACCTTCGGATTGGCCGGCGCCGACGCACTCATCATGCGACCGCCCCGCGCCCAAGCGGCATCGCAGGGAGACAACGTTGCAACCATTGCGCTCAATCGAACTTGAAGAGAACGAGACGACTAAAGCGAGTAGTCCACGGATGGGATTGCGGTGACGAGAAAGGCACGTTCAAAAACGAAGAACAAGGAACCGGATCCGGTCGAGTTCCGCGCCGTTGATCCACTCTCCCCCTTCGCCACACACCGATCGCTGACGGCGCTCGGACTCGCCTCTCTTCTCCTGTTGAGCCTGATCTTCGAGCCGATCGGATGGTGGCCTCTCGCCTTCGTCTGCCTCGTACCCTGGCTTCTACTGGCCGGAGGCGCGAGCCTGGCGCCACGCGTCTACTTCCATAGCTATCTCCTGGGCCTCGCCTTCTTTCTCATCAACATGCGATGGCTTCACACATCCACCGCGACCGTCATCCCGAATCTGCCCTTCCGAATCGGATGGGGATACCTCGCCTTCTCCGCCTACCTCGCCGCCTACTTCCCCGTCGTGGCGATCCCCCTTCGCCACGTCGTTCGGCGCCGCCGCTGGCCCCTCGCACTCGCGCTCCCCATCGTGTGGACCGGCAGCGAAATGCTCCGCGCCGTCGTCATCTCGGGCTTTCCATGGTTCTTCCTTTCACACAGCCTCCACGACGTCTTGCCGCTGATTCAAGTGAGCGACCTGGTCGGTGCCTATGGCGTGACGTTCATGGTGGCCGCCGTCAACGGTGCCGTCGCCGATGTCATCTTCGCAACGCTCTCCCGGGCGCGAAAGGCAAAACGCAAGATCAATCTGCGCGACGCCCGTTTCAGTCTGACCTTCGCCGCAGCACTTGTTGTGCTCGTCACCGCCTATGGCCTTGTCCAGTTGGCACGATCAACGACCCAGCAAGGCCCAAAGATCGCCATCCTGCAAGGCGACTTCATCGACTCGATCTACCCCGGCGACGGGCAGGACCACGACCGATTCTCCCAGACGCAACGGATGGCGACCTATCTTTCGATGATCGAGGATGCATCGAAAGAGAAACCCGACCTCTTCCTGCTCCCCGAATCACCGTGGATCATGTTTCTTAACCCCGAATCGCGAGACTTCTTCCCGCTCTCTCGCCAAGCCTTTGCGGAGCTGCAAAGTCGTGCAACCAGGCTCGGCGCCTACATCGTTACCGGAAGCGCCTCACTGATTCGAACGCCCGACGAACTACTGACCCAGGAACGGCGGCACAACTCAGCCACCGTGTTCTCGCCCGACGGAAGCGAACCCGGGCGATACGACAAGGTCCACACCGTCTACTTCGGCGAAACCGTACCCTTCCGATTCGGACGCCTCCGCTTCCTTTACTACTGGCTCAACCGAATGATGCCCTTCAGCGGCCCGGACGGAGACTACGAGTACTCGATCTTCCCCGGGACCGAATTCCGCCGATTCACGATGGACGCCCCCGCCCCCAGCGACCGACCCTACCGCTTCGCCATCCCCATCTGCTACGAAGACGTGATGCCCTACGTCAGTCGCGAGTTCACCTGCGCGGGGGCAGGGCAAAAGCAGATCGACTTCCTCCTCAACATCAGCAATGACGGTTGGTTCGGTCGCGGCATTCAGCAACCCCAGCACCTCGCCATCTGCGTCTTCCGCGCCGTCGAAAACCGCATCGGCATCGCTCGGGCCGTCAACACCGGCGACAGCGCCTTCATCCAACCCAACGGACGCGTCCATGATCGCGTGACGGGAGACCCGTCGACACCCTGGCCCGGAAACTGCGGCTACACCGTCGCAAAGATCGGCGTCGATTCGCGATTCACCTTCTATTCCAGAAACGGCGACTGGTTTGCCTGGGGATGCGCGATCATGTGGCTCGCACTGTTCCTGGACTACTGGGTCCTCCGCGCACGAACACACTACGAAAGCGATCACTGATGCAACAGGAAGTCATTCGACCGGCAGAAACATCCTCCGAGCCGCAGGCTTCAGCCTGCGCGACGAAACGAGTCACGGCGAACCGCAGACTTCAGTCCGCGCGGTCCTTCGGACTTCGTAGCGAGCCCCGATCGGAAGGCAATCCCGACCCGTCGGAAGCCCGCGCGACACCTGCTTCCACCCGTCACATAAGCAATAACAAGCCCCAAGGAGGTTCGCCGTGCTGAAGCATCACCTACACTGCCTGACCCTCATCCTCCTCGCCCTGGCCGGCGGATGCTCCGGCCTGCGCCCCGGCCCAGGATCCGTCAATCGCGTCACCCTCAAACACCGAGCGATCGCCGTCCTCGAAGCCGCCGCGCAATACCCTCACAACCCCGCCGTCCGCGTCGGCGCCGTCGAAGCACTGTCGTCCGGCGAAGACCGAGAAGGTCTCTCCTTGATTCGCGCCGCACTGCTCGATGAACACCCCGCCGTTCGCTTCGCCGCATGCGTCGCCGTTGGACGACTGCGTGACACCGTCTCCACGGCAAGCGTGAGCAAACGTCCCAACGATGAGAACGCCAGTGTTCAGGTCGCCGCTCTCTTTGCGCTGCATCAACTCGGCGATCACACAAAATCCGGGCGCATCCCGACCTACCTGCTGGAACACGACGACGTCACGGTTCGCCGAAACGCAGCCATGATCCTCGGATTGCTCGGCGAGAAAACAGCCGTCAAAGTCCTGGCGCGCGCGATGCGCGACGCCGACGAAGGCGTACGCCACCACGCGCTCGAAGCCATGGCACGACTCGGAAACCGTGAGGCTCGCCAAGAGCTTGCGTTCATGGTCAACGCCGGAATCGGTTCGACCGAGGTCTTCGCCATCGATGCCCTGGCCCGAACCGGCGATGCAACCTACCTCGACACCTTCCGCTACAAACTCGCCACATCGACACCGTTGGAAGTTCGGTTGGCCGCGGCCAAGGGGCTCGCAACGCTGGGAAGCAGCGAGGGGCTCGACGTCGCACGACGCGCCCTGCGAACACGACGCGAGCTGATCCAAGACGCCAACGACCCTGCCCCAGGTCAGATTCTGCGAGCACGACTGATGGCCGCCGCCGCACTCGGCGCCATCGGCCGCACCGAGGCATTACCCGCGATGGCAAGGCTCATGGGCGACGAGCAGGACCCCCGTGTTCAGGTCGCCGGCGCACGGGCCGTGTTGGACATCCTCGCCGCGGATCGCCGTCGCGCACTCCCCTTTGCGCCGCGCAACTCGCGATGAAAACTGAGACGCCATGCGCTGGGTGATTTTCGCCATCTTCGTCGGATTCGTCGTCACGCTGCAAACCGCCTTCGCGCCGAGATTCGAGCTGCTCGGCGCCCGGCCCGACTGGCTGATCATCACGGTCGTCTTCATCGCGCTGCACGCCCCCCAGCGAGATGCCGTCATCGGCGCCTGGCTGATCGGCGCCTGCGCCGACCTGATGACCATCGAGCGTTTCGGCCTGATCGCCCTGGGCTACCTCCTGGTCGCCGTCGTCGTGGCCGGCATCCGCGAGACCCTTTTTCGCCATCGATGGACCACCCACCTCATCGTGACGATCATCGCCGGTGTTCTGGTGCGGGCGGCGTGGATGGGATACCGGCGCGCCATCTATGACACCAACGTGACACTGATGGCAGACCTGACCACCGATGTCGTTCTCGTCACCCTTTACACCGCGGCTTGGGCTCCGATCGCACACATGCTGCTGCTGAAAATCGCGGTGCCGCTGGGTTTCAAGAAACCGCGATATTCCTACGCCGGACTCCACCGCACGGGGGGCGGTCATGTTTGACGCCCGCCTCAAGGCGCTGTTGACCGTTTTGGCCGTGGTGGCATTGATCCTCGTCGTTCGCCTGGGACAATTGCAGATCGTGCGTGCCGCTCACTATCGGCAGCGCGCCGAACGGGCCCTCGTATTGAGGCCCATCACCCTTCCGTTTGTGCGCGGCGACATCCTCGACCGACGTGGCGAAACGCTCGTCCGTGAAGAGCCTTGCTGGCATGTCGCGATCGACTACAGCGTTATCGCCGCCGAATTCGGCGACGATCCGGAAGTCTCGCAGGTACTTCCGGGCGATTTGGACCGGATGTGGCAGGACCTGTCACAGTTTGCCTCTTCGTTTCGACCTCTCTCCGTCGAAGAACTTCGCGGCCGGGCGAAGAGGGTTTTTGAGCGGGTCTCGTCGATTCGGCGAGCGGTGTCGCGGCGTCGCGGATTCGACGCGCCGGTGGCGGAGGAGCATACCGCGCACGGGATCATCACGGGATTGGATGCGCGGCAGCAGGTGGCTGCGCGCGAAGGGCTCGCGCGACTCTATCCGTGGATTCGTGTCGAGACGTCGTCTCAGCGTCGGGTGTTGGGGGATGGGGTCCCCCTGGCTCATGTGATCGGTCGGCTCGGTCGGGTCGATGCAAAGCACGTTGCGAATGACCCGCAGGCCGATGACCCGTTTGCGAAATATCGCGCGGATGAGAAGCTCGGCATCAGCGGGGTAGAGCGAGCGGCGGAACGCCGTCTTCGCGGGCGCCGGGGTCAGCGTACAAAAGATCGTGGCGGTCATTTGGTGGCGGATGGGTGTTTCGATGCGCAGGACGGCGGTGACGTGGTGCTCTCGCTGGACGCCGACTTGCAGCGCCAGTTGTATGCACTTCTCGGAGAGACCGTCGATCGGGAGGTCGAGGCCTCGGGTGGTTCGCTCGTGGTGCTCGATGTCGCGAGCCGGGAGGTTCTGGCGCTGGTTTCCTATCCCTCCTATGATCCGAGCCGGTTTCAGGAACTGTACACGGAGCTTCGCAACGACACCGACCGTCTTCCATTGCGTTTCCGTGCGGTGGCGAATCGATATGCCCCTGGTTCGACGGTCAAACCGTTGACGTGTCTAACCGGGTTGATGACGGAGACGATCGCCCTGGATACGTACGACGAATGCGGCGGATATCTTTTTCCCGATGTTCGGGATCGATGGCGATGTTGGCGTGTTCACGGCACGCGTCTGCGCAAGGCGCACGGCATGATCGACGTCGTGGAGGCGCTGACCGGAAGCTGCAATGTCTTCATGTATCGCCTTGGCGAACGCATCGGTGTGAACGGACTGTGCAATGCGTTCGATATGGTGGGCATCGGGCGTAGAACCGGTACCGGGTTGAGCGAGGAAGTTGGCGGTATCAATCCGACGCCGGGCTGGTTGATGACGCACAAGAACATTCGCGCTACAGCCGGTACTGCGCGCCTGTTCGCGATCGGGCAGGGCGAACTGTCGATGACGCCGATTCAGGTGGCGAACCTGATGGCCACGTATGCGTCCGGTCGGTATCGTCCGGTGACGTTGATTCGCACGTCTGAGGAGACGCCGGAATGGACGATCACGGCTTCACCGGCGGAGTGGTCGGCGATCCGCCGGGGGATTTACGGTGTTGTCAACGATCCCGAGGGTACGGCGTACAAGTATGCTCATTTCGATCACGAGCGATTTGCGTTGTGTGGCAAGACGGGAAGTGCGACGGCTCATCCCTGGCCGACGGCGTATCGGATTCCGTTTGTCGACAAGAGCGGCGTCGAATCGGTCGCTGTGGTTCGAGCCGGGGCGAAGGGACGGGCGATCGAGCGGTTCAAGGCGGAACATCCACACGCGGTCTTGGACGTTGCGTACGTAGAGGTCGCGACGAGGTGGCCACCGCTGCCGCCGCCTTCGGACGAGAAGTACTCGCACGCGTGGTTCGGCGGGTACCTTCAGCCTCTGGACGCCCTGGGGCAGCCCGACTGGTCGCGCACGCCGCCTGTGGCGTTCGCCGTGATGATCGAGTTCGGGGGTAGTGGTGGTCGCACGACGGGACCGCTGGCGAGGCAGTTGGCAGGGACGTTGGCGGATCTTTACGATGGATCGTGGAACGAAGTCCCTTGAGCCTCACCGGCAATGACGGGCATGTGCGATGGTCGCGATTGAAGGCATGGCGGCGCTTCGCTTGCCGCCTGCTATGATCATGGGGCCTTCCAGGCTGCAGGAGGTGCATGAAGACGTCGGCTGTAGGCGGTACTTCACTGGTTGGAAACTGGAGCCACACGGCATGCCCGCGCCTTCGGCTTGGGCATGGCACCCGCGAGGAATTCCCGCGAGGCATTCCGGGATAGCCTCGCGCTCTGCTTGGTCATGGCACACTGCCCGTCCCAGGCACTGCTGACAGAGCAGTAGCACACGGCCAGTGGCATCCGACGCAGTCGGGCTCGGGGCGTCCGCCGGTGTGACGGCGGCGGAAAGATCGCGTTTGGCATGAGACGGTAGGACGGTGAGACGACCTGTTTGGCATTTGACACCGCCCGGATGGGTGATCGCGAGCGTGACCGGAGTGCTGCTCACGTTGGGGATTGCGTGCATTTACGTTACGAACACGCACTATTCCGCATCGCATGACGGTACGGCCAACGCGGCGCGGCAGGGCATCCGCGTTGTGGTGGGTTTGCTCGCGGCGATCGTGGTCATGCGCGTAGGGTACCAGCGTATTGCGGACTTCGCGTACGCGTTGTTCGTTGCCGCATTGCTGCTATTGGTTCCGCTGCTTCTGGCGCGTGTTTTGAAGACGAGTTTCGGCGGTTTGACGGCCCCGCGGAACGGGGCGTATCGCTGGCTTCACCTTCCGGGGTTTCTTCTACAGCCGTCGGAGTTCATGAAGCTGGCGTACGTCGTTGCGCTGGCGTGGTACTTGCGTTATCGGAAGAACTACCGGCGTTTGGGGGGATTGATGATTCCGGTCGTCCTGTCGAGCATCCCGCTGGGGCTGATCCTGCTCGAGCCGGATCTGGGCACGGCACTGCTCCTCATGCCGGTTCTGTTTGCCATGTTGTTTGTGGCGGGTGCCAAGCTCGGACACCTGGTCCTGATCGTGTTGATCGGGGCGGGTGCGGCGCCGCTGGCGTGGGGTCAGATCCGTGGGTATCAACGTGCGCGTGTCACGGCGGTTTTTCTTCAATCCGAGCGTTTTCGTCAGGCGGTCATTGATCAGCCGGAACGATTCACGTTTTTGTCGGATGATCCTCGGCAGGCCAAGCGCCAGGCGATCGAGTGGGCGGCGAGTTCGGGGTATCAGCTGGTTCATTCGAAGAACGCGATCGGGAGCGGGGGGGTGTTGGGGCAAGGGTGGGGCGCCGGCGTTTACGTCCGCAGCTCGCTGCTCCCCGACCGCCACAACGACTTCATTTTCGCGTTGATCGGGCATCAGTGGGGGTTTTTCGGGTGCCTGGTCGTTCTGGCGTGCTATGCCGTTCTCGTCCTGGCGGGTGTCCGGATTGCCTCTGCGACGACCGATCCGTTCGGACGATTACTGGCGGTGGGCATCGTCGCGCTGATCGTGACGCAGGTGGTGATCAACGTGAGCATCACGGTCGGGCTGCTCCCGATCACGGGGACGACGCTTCCGTTCGTTTCTTACGGTGGGAGTAGCCTGTTGGCCAGCTTCATGGGCTTGGCTCTTCTGATCAGCGTGTCGCAGAATCGACCGTTTCTCTTGGCGACGCGACCGTTCGAGTTTCACCGGGGGAACCGGCTGAGATCACCTCTTGTCGATTTAGACGAAGTTCGCGTGTCAGAAGTTGATGAGCACGTCAAATAGCCTGTTGATGGGGCTTCTTTCGCTGAATGTGTCTGGCAACGTTTTCGCCTGTCGCGCGGCTCGACCGTGCAAAGGTGCCGGGGGGACGAGCGCGCCACGGGCGATGCGTTTCGTGAGATCGCCGGGCGCAGGCGGGCGAGGCGTTGGGGTGGTTCGGGCTTGGCGGTGCTATGAGGGCGATACGTCGGCCGACGGGCACAGCCACAAACGTCCTATAACCGATATTGGGATTTCGAAGAACAGGTCTTTGGGGCTAGCAGTTTCTTTTTTTGTCTTGTGAAAGTGAGGGGGTTCGGCTATATTGAGTTCGTACTTGACGTTCGAGCCAAGCGGGAGGGCAGCCCGGCTTTTTCGGGTCAGGGCAGTCCATGTGGCTGATCAAAACGGAGTCCTCGGTGGCGAGAGTCTCGCCCCTGCTTCTGATGCGCGCGATTGCGCGAATCCGTCGGGGCGTTGGCGTGCGCACAACCGGACTCGGCCCATACCCGCTGGCATGAGGGTTCTGTTGAAGGAAGCCAGCAGGAGGGGCACATCCGTCAAGATTTCAGAACCACGTAGACCGGCCTTTCTCTGAAGAAGCTCGTAAGGCGCAGCGTCTTATCGCTACTCGTGTGGCGATGTGTGCGGCTGCGAAGTGAAGATTCGGTCATGGTGCCTAGGGCACGCTCTGTTTTTCCGTAGTGGTCGAAGCTCATGGGTCTCCGGTTGGCAGACGCGAGGCCACGCTACGGGGAACTGGAGTACGCTCTAAACACAGGAGAGGGCCATGTGTGGCACGTCATTGCGTATGAAATTCGTTTGTTGTCCGGGATTCAGGCAGGCGGTAACGGCTCGTCGTCAACGCCCCACGGGCCGGGGCACGACTGGGGTGGTCCGTTTTCGTCGAACCGCATGGGAGGATTCAGGTATGAAGTCTAGGACGTACGGGCGCGCGGTAGCGCGCAGGATGGATCGATGGACAGGGGCGTGCACCCCGAACGTAGCGCGAGGGCTGCGACCGGCGCTTGGATTGGTGCTGGTTGCGCTGGCGGTTGTCGGACTTCCCGGCCAAGTTTTGGCGCAGGGATGCCCGTGCAACGGCGATCAGGACGGTGACGGGATTGTCACATTGACCGACGTCAATCGGATTGTCGGATGTGTAGGACAGCCGCCGACACCGCCGTGCGACCTGGCTGACGTCAATTGTGACGGCGTGATCGATCAGACGGATGTTGACGCTGCGATGTGCCAGTTTCAGGGCGGCGGTGGAATCGATCCGACGTGTTGCGCGACGGGTTGTGTTGACGGGCAGGTTTGCACCTCGGATGCCGAGTGTAATCCGGGCGCCTGCCGGGACAAGAGGTGTCTCGGAGGACCGAACGATCAAGGCTTTTGCGCGAGCGATGCCGATTGTCCGTTCGGCGTCTGTGAGGGTTCGTGTATCTGTAAGTGTACGCCGCCGGGCGACGATTGTTTCACGACGCCGTGCAACGGGATGACGTTTCTCGATTTCTCGGCGAACGCGATTCCGGCGGACCATTTCTTTGCGGGTTCGCCTCCGTTTGCGGGGCAGGTGAATCTGGGCGGTCCGGGCGCGTTTCCGGCGGATACGACGGTGAGGCGTCTCGAGACGATGTGTTTTCCGGATCCGCTTCCGTCGACGGCTGGTCCGATTCAGGTAGAGATTGTCCAGCTCGACCTCCAGAGTTGCAGCCCGGTCGTCGTGGGTGGGCAGGCGTTCGACATGTTCGTCGGTCTCGATCCCGCCAACCCTTCACTGGGTGATATGACGGCGACGAAGGAGACGATCGACGGCGGGACGTTCACGTCGAACCTGAACATCAACGCGCTGATCTGGTTTGTTCCGGTGGGTGGCGGCGTGGGAACGACGGCGCTACAGCAACCGATTAATCTGACGACGCCGGTCCCTCTGCCTTGGTTGCAGAATGATCCGGGCACGTTCTGTGGTGCTTCGGGATTCTTCCCTGGTTGGCAGATTGATCCGTTGGCGGGAATTCCATGCTGCGTGATTTCGTGTCATGCGGGACCGACGCCGACGCACCCTCACTGTGTCCAGGCGCCGGATTGCACGAAGTGCCCGAGTGATCCTCCGCAGGTGGATCCGTGTCCTGCGCCGGATCCGGTGAATGATCCTTGTGCGGGTCTAGCGGCGACACAATGCCAGCTTGATCCGGTCACGAACGAGGAATGCCGGCCGACTGTCGTTCAGATGCAGGGTGGCGCGCTCGTCGCAGTCGGATGTCGCTGTATCGAGCCCGGCGTGAAATGCGGTCCCATCGAAATTGACGTCGCGGGGGGCGGTATCCGGTGTCCTGGTGGATGCCCGCAACCAAATCCCAACGGCATCTGCTCTGTATTCCTCGACGGAACGGCGATGGGAACGGATGCGCTGCCGCTAGGGGCAATTCCCGACGGTGCCATCGTCACGTGCGATTGCCCGGGCGGCGGTCCTGATCCGGATCCGCACACGACCATTGATCCAACGGATATTCTGTTCGGCTCGCAGGACGTGCCTGCGATTCCTGCGGACTTCTTCGAGCCGGGTTCGGAGCCGTTTGATGGGCTCGTGGCCATGGTGGGCGGCGGCACGGACACGTTGGTGCGTCGCTCGGCTCCCGTTGTCTGTCCTGGCACGGCGATTCCGAGGCCTTGCGACGTGGTCGACATTGAGATCGTCGAGTTGAGTCTCCGTTCGATCCAACCGATCACGGTGTCGACCGCGGGCGGTGCGGCGTTGAGCGATTGGGACGTTCGCGTAGGTCTATCCAACATCGGTTCGTCGGGGCTGGACGGTCTTACGGCCAGTCGGACGAATTCGAACGGCGGTCTTTTTGACGCCCATATTCCGGTCCTTCCTCGGCTCACGTTTACGCGGGTCGACAATCCGACCGAGGTTCGCGTTTTGGACTTCGGCGAGCAGGGCCTGCCGCCGATTCAGATCAACTTTTTCGCGGTTCCGTGGGTGGTGAATTTGAATCCGGAGCTGCAAGGGAACGTGGTCGCGCCGAACGACGGGAACTTCGTTCCTGGGATCGAGCATGAGGATATCGGGTTCACGCAGACGGTGCAGCCTGCGACCGGCGTGAGCAAGGGTGGCGGTGTGACGCACACGGTTCGTCCGTTGACGTTCTGCCCATTGGCGAATGATCAGTTGTGCGCGCCGCTGCAGCAGCGTGACTGCGCGGGTTCGCCGACCAACCTTTGTGAGGCGCGTCTGGTTCAGGCGATTGCAGGTGGCATCGAGCCGATCGAATGTGCGTGCTTTGATCCGGATGTACCGGGTTGTGGTCCGATCACGGTCGGTTCCGGAGGAAACTCGGTGAGCTGTCTGGGCACGTGCGCGGCGCCACAGACCCCGCCGTGTCAGATCTGGTCGGATGACGGTACCGGCCCGCGACCTTCGGGTCAGACGACGGCGCCGATAGCGGCGTTCCCGCCCGGCGCGATGTTGTTCTGCGACTGTACGCCGCCGTGTCAGAGCGATGCGGAGTGTGACGACGGGAATCCGTGTACGAACGATACTTGCCTTGCGGACGGCACTTGTCAGAACACGCTGATTTGCACGACGGACGCGCAATGCGATGACGGAAACTCGTGTACCACGGATTCGTGTCGTGCGGACGGCTGCTGTGACAACATCCCGGATTGCACAGTCAATTCGGACTGTGACGACGGAGACCTCTGTACGGTAAACGTGTGTGACGCCTTGACCGGTTGCTGTGTGACGACGTCGATTCCGGATTGCTGTACGAGCGATGCGGACTGCAACGACGGTGATGTTTGCACGAATGACCGTTGTGATCTGGCGGCCCATGTGTGCGTGTACACACCGATCTGCCTCGTTGACACCGACTGTGATGACGGCAACGTTTGCACAAACGACACGTGTCGCGCGGATGGCTGTTGCGACAACTTGCCCATCTGCACGTCGGACGCCGACTGCAACGACGGGAACGTCTGCACGACCGATGTGTGCCGGGCGGACGGTTGCTGTGACAACACGCCCGACTGCACGGTCGACGCCGACTGCGCCGACACTGATCCGTGTACGATCGACACGTGCCGGGCGGACGGGTGCTGCAATCATCAGCCTGACCCGAACTGCGTTCAGGCGTGTTGCCTGCCGGGTGGCCTTTGTGCCATGGTGCCACCGGCTGACTGCCGAGCACAGCATGGGAAGCCGCTCGGCGCCGGAACGGCGTGTCTAGGTGATTTGAACAATGACGGGATTGACGATGCTTGTTTCGTCGGTCCGTGCGGCGAGTGCGGCCCGGGGGCTCATTGGATCGACACACCGGCGTGTCCGGCGGCGGATCCGACGGTTCCAGGAATCTGCAAGGCCACTGGAGGCAGCTGTTTCGTGGATGCGGACTGCCCGGGGATCTGTGAGTCCACCGGCGCGGGTCCGTGTTCGACGGATGCCGACTGCACCGGTTTGTGCTTCACGTCGGGAGCGGCGTGCAACACTGACGCGGACTGCGGGCTGGCGGGCGGACCTTGCGGAGGAATCTGCCATTTGTCCGGGGCGCCATGCCTGGCGGACGCTGATTGTACGGCGGCGGGCGACTTCTGCCGTGCCAAGGTGTGCAACGGCGTTCGCTGCAACCGGATCAGCGAGGATCAGGATACGTTCCCGACGGGCGCGAAGCTGGGGATCGACCTGAACTTCGACTGTATCGCTGATACGAGCGTTCGAATGCACGGTCCTGCGACGATCCACAAGATCGGCCCGTACGATGATTCGGTTCGTTATCCAGGTCTGCGTCCCATCGACATGCACAAGGACGTGATCGACACCGAGATCCTCCATGCGGTGATGAGCCGTGTCGGCGTTACGTTGACGATCGGTCAGGGACTGGGTGTGGGTAATATGCTTGCAGCGACGACCGGGGCCGTGGCGGAGTTGCCGTCCGACCCGTTCCTCGCCGACAGCTTCTTCGACGTGTATGCCGAGGTGACGGGTGGCGGACTTCCCGGTCCGGCGTACAACCAGACGCCGATTCGGGTGCAGACGGTTGTTCCTTGCCTGCCGCCGGACACCAAGTACATCCACTTCGTGGGATGCACACCGCTGTACGACACGCCTGTCGTTGGCATGGGTGCGCACATCGGCAACCTGGTTTCCGCCCTCCACTTCACTTACCCGGATTGCTGCCTCGACGGCGGCCTGGTATGCCTGCCGATGCCGATCCTGGAGTGCGAGGCCGCGGGTGGAACGCCGGTGGCGCAGTGCCTGGGCGATTCGAATGGTGATGGATTCGACGACGCGTGTGTTCCGCCGGTTGATGCCTGTCCGATGCCTCCTGGGCAGGACTGGTGTGCACAGCTTCAGGCTTCGCAATGTGTTCCGAATGACCCGACGCAACCGGAGTTCTGTCTGCCGCGTTCGGTAACGTGGGATCCGGTTGCGGGTCCGATGCCGACGGCGTGTGAGTGCTTCGTGGAGGGTCCGGGTTGCGGACCTGTGGAGATCCGGCAGATTACGGGGACCACACAGTTCACGTTCTCGTGTCCGGGTGATTGTCCGGACGGGACGCCGAACTGCTTCATCCACATTGACGGGGTGAACACGGGTTCTTCTTTGATCGATGCGATCACGGTTCCGGTGGGTTCGGTGGTGACGTGCGATTGCCCGGTGCTGGATTGCCAGCCGACGGCGGATCAGAGCGCGTGCGAGCCGACGGCGTGTGCCGATATGACGCAGGTCTGCGAGGCCCGCTGCGTGAACTATGATGCGGTGACGGGTGCGACGCTCGTGACGGATTGCGACTGCCGCGGTCCGAATGACTGCCATGTCGATTACGCGACACCGGCGGGTCCGGCGGCGAAGGCGCTGGGCGGACCTTGCGTGGTGGTGGATGACGGTAGTGGCACCGTGACGCTTCCGCCGGCTGGATGTGAGTATCTCAGTCCGGAAGAGGTTCACGAGATCATGGATGGTCTTCCGATTGGAACGACGATCGAGTTTGCCCCGATCCACAAGGACTTCATTTGTGAGCAGGGCGCGGCCGGTGGCTTCCCCGGATGTCCGCCGCCGGGTCTGTGTGAACAGCCGGGCGGTGATCTGGGTGGTCAGGTCGATTGCTTCATGTCGGCGCTCGATATGACGGTTCAGGGAACCGGCACGCTCGGTACGTTCAGTCGGCAGCTGTTTGTTCCCGTGAATGTTCAGGTTCATACGGGTCCGCGGACGCCGGGTGATGCGGTTCAGGATTTCGATACCGAGATGGTGTTCCTGCAGGGCGAGCTGTTCGGTGATCCGGACTTCTGCACGTTCCGCGTAACGGGTGGTAGCGGGTTCGGGCTGCCGAGCCCCGGGCACACGACGCTGACGCGTCAGGGTGGTCCGGGTGGCAGCTTCGCGGTGGATAGCTTCTTCGACATCACCTACCAGATCGAGTTCCAGGGATGCGCGGGCGGTGCGCTTCCAGGGATGGGCGGCGTCACGACGCGTACGATTCGGATGCAGACGGGAAGCAAGCCGGCGTGTGTCGGTGGTTGCCCGTCGGGTCTGGTTTGTCAGGAGTCGGAGGTGCCGAATTCGGACGGTGTGACGGTCGACATTTGCTGCGACTGCGTCGAGCCGACCGGTGCGTGCTGCCTGTCGGGCGGTGCGTGCGCGATCACCACGGCTTCAGACTGCGCCGTTCAGGGCGGTGTCTACCGCGGTGACGGCACGGATTGCAGCGACAACGACGGAAACGGCATCCCGGACGAATGTCAGCCGGACGTTTGCGAACCGACGGCAGACGGATCGAGTTGTCAGGGTCCGTGCCCGACACCGTCGTGCTTCGGCGAGTGCATCAACGGCGCGTACTGCGACGATCCGGCGTGTTGCATCGATCCGAACGCGTGTATGTGCTATCTGCCGTACACGAAGGAGTCGATCCTCCGGTGCGGGGATTGCTTCGGTGAGTGCATCGACGGCGCGTATTGCGATGACGTGAATCGGCCGGAATGCTGGATCACACCGGGTGCCGGCGTGTGCTATGGGCAGAATTCCGACATCTCGATTCAGCTCTGTCCGGACAACACTTGCTTCGGTGAGTGCGTGGCCGGGGCCTACTGCGACGGCCTGGATCCGGCTTGCTGCATCGGTGGTCCTGCGAACTGCCAGTGCTATCTCGCGGATCACCCGATTTCGCTGAAGCTCTGCGATCCGTCGGGTGCGCCTCAACCACAGGCGTGCCAAGCGAAGTGCGCCACCGTGGATCCGCTTACGGGTGTGACCACGGTTTCCGAGTGTGATTGCACCGGCGTCAATGGATGTCACGTTGACCTGCCTGCCACGGCCGGCGGAGCTGCGCTGAAGTCGGCGGGCGGCGATCCGTGTGTGGTTCCCGATGATGCGGGTGGAACGGTCACGTTGCCACCGGCCGGGTGCGATTACCTCAGTCCGGAAGAGGTCCATGAGATCATCGACGGATTGCCCGCGGGCACGACGATCGAGTTCGCGGCGATCCACAAAGACTTCATCTGCAACCGAGGCGACGGGTTCCCCGGGTGCCCGCCACCAGGTATCTGCGAGGATACAGGCGGTGACCTGGGCGGCAACGTAGACTGCTTCGAGTCGGTGCTCGAGTTGAACCTCACGTCCACGGGCACGGGTCTCCCCGGGTTCGCTCGTACGATGTTCCTGCCGGTTCTGTCGAAGGTTCATACGGGACCACGGACGCCGGGTGATCCGGTTCAGTCGTTCGACACCGAGATGGTCGCGTTGCAGGGCGAGCTGTTCGGTGATCCGGACTTCTGCACCTTCCGCGTGACGGGTGGACGTGACTTCGGTCTACCGAGCCCGGGTCATACGACGTTGACGGAGCTTCCGAGTGGCGACTTCGCCGTGGACAGCTTCTTTGACGTCTTCTACAGCATCGAGTTCCAGGGTTGTCCTGGAAGCCTGCTCGAGGGCTTTGGTGGTACGACCCAAGGCACCGTACGGATGACAACGGGCACGACGCCGAGTTGCGTCGGGGTCTGTGGACCGAACGAGACGTGCGTTGAAGAGAAGATCGTCAATGCGGACGGTACGATTTCGGTGTGCTGTCGCTGTGGCTGCCCCGTTGTAGACGCACCGGCGGCTGAGGTCCCGGCGGTCGCGAAGACTCGGGTGATCTCGATGGTTCCGGGCAATGCCGGAAGACTGACACGGCTTCGTGTCACGCTGACGAATCTGCCGGGCGCCTACTCCATCTGGAATGGTCAAAAGATGTGGGTGACCAACGCGCAGACCATGACGGAGCAGAGTGGTGAGGCTGGACCGTTGCCGGAACCCACGTTCACGGTGGCGAATCTGTCGTGCCAGTCGGATTGCCGTGACTGGGGTTCGCTGGGTCTGATCGACGTGTACGGTGAGCCGATCATTCCGGGCGCGCAGTATGAGGTCCAGGCGATCGACTGCAGCTGCGACCTTGCGGTCGAAGCCAACTACTCGTCGGCGTTGCCGATCGCGACGAGTCGTTACGGCGACGTGGTGGACCAGTTCAACAACGCGGCGTGTCTCTGGACGCCACCCAATGGAGTCGTTTCGATCCCATTCGACACGGTCTCACTGGTGGATAAGTTCAAGAACATCCCGTGTGCTCCGCGTAAGGCTCGGGCGGACCAGGTTGGCGTGCCGCCGAATTCGGCGTGCCTGGATATGAAGATCTCGATCTCGGATATCGTTGATAACCTCAACGCCTTCCGAGGCATACCGTATCCCTACAGTCCGTCGGCTGCGAATCCGTGCGATGCGGCGCCGTGCCCGAATCCGTAGGCTCGGACGCACCGGGTAACTAGCTGGAACTGCTAGGCCGGGGTGGACTCTCTTGGGTCCACCCCGGTTTCTTTTTGCGCGTGGAACGGCAGACGTTTGGCGCATGGCGGCATTGCGGCGGGGGAAACGTCTTCGTACACTCCTCCATCATGGCAACGACAAAGACGACGGTAGATCGGCTTCGAGCGTTTGTCGGGCAGTCCGTCACGCTCGAAGGGTGGGTCTATAAGACCCGAGGCAGCGGGAAGATCGTGTTCTTGATCGTGCGGGACGGAACGGGTCTGTGCCAATGCGTCGTTGAGAAGAACGATGAGACCGCGTCGTTTTTCGAGACGGCCAAGAAACTGTCTCAGGAGTCGTCACTGGAGGTCACCGGCGATGTGCTGGCGGACGAGCGCTCGGTCGGCGGCTTTGAGCTGAAGGTCAGCCATGTTCGCGTCGTACAATCCGCTGCGGATTACCCGATCACGCCGAAACCACACGGCATCGACTTTCTGATGAAGCACCGTCACCTGTGGTTTCGCTCTCATCGGCAGTGGCACATTCTTCGTGTTCGCGCGACGGTTGTGGATCAGATCCGGCGGTTCTTCAACGACGACGGGTATGTGCTGATCGATACGCCGATCTTCGCGCCTGCGGCGTGCGAGGGTTCGCAGACGCTTTTTCAGGTCGATTATTTCGGGGACCCGGTCTATCTCGCGCAGACGGGTCAGCTCTATCTCGAAGCGGCCTGCATGAGTCACCGGAAGGTTTACTGCTTCGGTCCGACGTTTCGCGCGGAGAAGAGCAAGACGAGGCGACACCTCACGGAGTTTTGGATGGTGGAGCCGGAGATCGCGTACGCGAGCCTGAGCGATGTGATCGACGTGAGCGAGGCGTTCATCTGCTCGATCGTGGAGCGTGTGCTTCGCGACAACAAGGATGATCTGGTTGCGCTGGGTCGGAACCTCGACGAGTTGTGCGCCGTGCAGAAACCGTTCGTGCGGATGACGTACTCCGAGGCGGCGGACATTCTGCGCGGGCCCAAAGCCAAGGAACTCCTGGAACGCGATCTCGAAGAGAAGACGGCCAGGATCGGGGAACTCGACGCAAAGATCGACGAGCTGGACGCCACCGCAAAGGGCGGGGGGAAGCAGTGGCAGAAGGACAAAGCGTCTGCCGAGGCGATCGATTGCCGTGAGGAACGCAGTGAGCTTGAGGAGCAGGTTCGCAACATTCCGCATCATCTGGAGCTGGCGGCGAACTTCGAGTGGGGCAGCGATCTTGGTGGCAGCGACGAGACGATCATCTCGCGGCTTCATGATCGGCCGGTGGCGGTGACGCATTATCCTAAGGCCGTCAAGGCGTTTTACATGCGTGAGGATCGCAACGACGATCGCCTGGCGGAGTGCTTTGACCTACTGGCACCTCAGGGGTTTGGCGAAATCATCGGCGGGAGCGCTCGGGAGGAGGATCTGGACCGTTTGGTCGCTCGCATGAAGCACGAGAACCTTCCGATCGAGGATTACGAGTGGTATCTGGACCTGCGGCGGTACGGGAGTGTTCCGCACGGTGGGTTCGGGCTCGGCGTGGAGCGAACGGTCGCTTGGATCTGCGGTCTCAAGCACATTCGCGAGACGATTCCCTACGCCCGGATGATGGGGAAGTTTTATCCCTAGCGCGGTGCGGCCGTCTTTTCGCAGGATCATCTCTGCCCAGGCATACGCTCTCGTCGTCGAGGCAAGACGGATTCCTGATCGGATGCGCTCGGCCCGTCATGTCGGCGGGACGAGCGCATCGCGATTCGATGCTTCCCTATCCCAGATCGAGGGCCATGATGTGTTTTCGGTCTCGGACGTAGAGTGTTTTTCCGACGAGGGTCGGTGCGGCCCAGGCGTAGCGCTCGGCGATCGTACACTTTGAGTGCACGGTGAGTCCATCGGGCGTTGCGGAGACGAGGCTGAGTTCACCGTCCTCGTCGAGGAGAATGATCTTACCGTCGGCATAGACACTCGTGGTCTTCTTGAATCCGCGCTCTCGCCAGGTCGGCTTACCGCTGTCCAGGTCGAGGGCGACGAAGAACGCCGGACCGAAGTCTCCGCTCGAGGCGTATACGTGATCGCCGATCTGAATGGCATTTCCGTGATGGATGCGCAGCTTGCGAGAATACCAGAGCTGCTCCGCGGAGGTTTTTCCGTCCTCTTTGGTCAGCTTGACGAGGCGACTTCCCGAGTCGTAGGCGGATGAACAAAAGAGGAGGTCGTCGCCGTTCCAGACCGGGGTGGCGATGTTCGCACCTTGCGGTCCGTCGAACTCGAGATGCCAGAGCAGTTTTCCGGTGTCCGGGCAGACGCCCATGATACCGCGTGTGAGCAGTAGAACGAGCTGCGGTTCACCTTGGAAGTCGATAAGGATCGGGGACGAATAGCCGACACGATAGTCCTGACTTTTCCAGGCGACTTTGCCCGTGGCCTGGTCGAACGCGATGAGCGATTGGCCGTCTACGGGTCCTTCCTCGGCTTGGTCTTCCTCATTGTCCTCTCTCACGCGACCAACCGGAACGATGATGGTGTTCTTGTGGGCGAAGGGGCTGGCGCCGTAGCCTCGGCCTGGAACCGGCGCGCTGAATTCCTCTGGTAGGTCGCGTTTCCAGAGCACCTTGCCGGTGTTCTTGTCGTAACAGTGCAGAACGGCGTTGCTACCGATCGCGAAGAGACGGCTGCCTGCGACCTGAGGCGTCGAGTGGGGTCCTGCGCCGAACTGTTCCATCAGCGGGGTGGTCGGCGAGTGGTTCTTGTGTTCCCAGATGGTGTCGCCGGTTTCGGCATCGAGGGCAACGGTGAACTCGTCCTGATCAATGCGGTACATGGTATAGAGGCGACCGCCGTCGGCGACGATGGTCGAGTAGCCGTCGCCCAGCTCGCGATGCCAGATCTTGTCGGGGCCTTCCTCGGGCCAGGCGTTTGCGAGACCCTCGACTTCGACAGTGAAGTCACGATGGGGTCCTCCCCACTGGAGCCAGCCTCCGGAGTTGGTTGAACCTGAAGCACAGCCGG
>JAJDDV010000101.1 GCA_029260135.1 Phycisphaerae bacterium
TCGCCTGAGTTGTTGGGATCAGACGGCGCACCGTCATCCTGGTCGTCATCCGAGCCGGCTGGCGTGTCGGCCTCCCAGCTATCGTCGTCGGTCCAAGGAGAGACGATGTCGCAGCCTGGGAGCAGTGCAGTGGTGAAGATCGCGATGAGGGTACACGCTGTTTCTTTGGAGGTCATTCGGTTTCGCACTTTATCCGCCTTGTCCGCAGACATGATACCTCAACCAGGCAGCCGTTCAACGACGATGCGGCCAGGCGAGTGTTCAGTGGTTTGCCTCGAGATGACAACGTGTTATTACACCCGGTCGTTGTATGCCTCAGTCGGACGTTTTTGCGTTGAATTTCGACGCGTCAGTCGTTATGATCGCGGTCAAGGGAGGAAGCGCTGTGTTGAGCTACGGGCCAGTATCACATGTCAGTTGTCTTCTCAGGCGCGCCGAGAGGGTACTATTGCTGTCCGGTCTGGTGGTTGCGCACATGGGGTGGATCGCGCCTTCGGCGTTAGCCCAAATGGATCGCCCGCCGCTCGAGTCGATCGCTTGGGACTTGAATCCGCCACCGACGCATCCGTACAAGACAGGAGATTCCTGGGACGACGCGCCGCAGTCGGCGATGGTCTCGGACGCCGTCATCGATTGCGCGATCCCTGTTACTCGTCCGGTTGGCGGTGAGGTTTGGCTTGCTGGAACGACCCAGACCATTATCTGGGAGGGCACGAACCTCACGGGATCGGCGAGTATCGTCCTTTACGAAGACGGTCTCTATCGTACCACGGTCGGGCGCGACTCGAGTCTTGCCAGCGGTACGTTTTCGTGGGAGATCTGCCCGCGCATTGGAGATGCATCGACCTACACGATCGGCGTACGCCCGTCGGGCTGTTCCTTGTATGATGTTCTGTTGGGGCAGCCGTTTGAGATCGTGGGTTCCGGTTCCAGACCGGTGGTCACGGTTACGTCGCCGCTGAGCAGTGATACACTGATCGCGGGAACCACCGTGCTGATCACCTGGGATGTCACCGGCGCGGTCGGTACCGATCTCGACGTTACGCTCAGGGTCGAGCACAACGGCCAGTTCGTGGACGGTCCGGGCCGGATCAGCATGTCCGCCGGGCGCATCGAGTGGGACATCTGTCCCGGCATCGGCGACGGCGCTGACTACCAAATCAAAGTGGACTGGTTTGTCTGTGGCGAATACACCGTAGTTTACAGCGAGCCGTTTTCGATCACCGGGACGACGCTTCACCCGGCGTTGACGATCACATCGCCTTCTCTCAGCGATGCGATCGTGGCAGGAACGACGCACGCGATTACCTGGGATTCTACAGATGCGGTGGGGGATTTGTCCGTCTTCATCGAACGTGACGGGCGGACGGCCAGATACTTGGGTGCGGTGCCTATGGGGCTAGGCGGTATGGACTGGCAAATCTGCCCCAATCTGGGCGATGGGTCTGTCTACCAGGTCCGACTACAGTCACGCAAATGCGACGGTCGCGTCGATGTGCGCAGCGCGGAGTTCTCGATCGTGGGTTCGACTCCTCCGCCGTCGGTGACTTTGGTATCGGATCTGGGTGGAACGACTGTCCGGGCGGGCAGGCTGCAGACAATCACCTGGGATGCCGTTGAGCCGGTAGGTCTGGTTAGCGTTTACCTGACGCGGATCGGGAACATCGTGGCGATCTTGGGCGGTGCTTCCGTTGCCGACGAACGATTAGAAGTCCCGATTCCGTCGACGATCGGCAACGGGTCCGACTACGCGATTCGTCTGCGAGGCGGGCGATGCGCATCGGGTTTCGTGGATGAAACGGGTGCGCCGTTTACGATTACCGACTCAGCGCCGAAGCCGAGCCTTTCATTGACTTCGCCGGTCGGTGGTGAGACGCTCGTCGCCGGGACATCGCACCAGGTCACCTGGAAAGCCGTCGAGCCGAGCGGCGCGGTCACTGTTTGGCTCTATCGAGATGGTCAATACGTACTGAGCTTAGGGTCTGCGCCCATGTCGGCGGGGTCCGTGATGTGGGATGTCTGCCCGAGTATCGGGGACTCGACGGGGTACATGGTGCGGCTCTTGCCGCCAGGATTGGAAAACGTCACCGGTGGCGTGTTCGAGATCACCGGTTCGATTCCCACTCCCACGGTGACCGTGCTCAGTCCGGCTTCGGGCGATACGCTCGTTGCCGGAACGTCGCATACCATCACCTGGCAGGCGGACAACCCGATGGGTGATGTCTGGGTTTATGTCACGAGGGATATTTCCCCGTCGGCTGCGCCGTGGGGCTCGGCGTTTACCGTCGCGGTCCTGGGTCCGGTTCCCATGTCGGATGGCGCCGTCACGTGGAACATCTGCTCCGGCATCGGCGATTCGGATCCCTATAAAATCGTGGTTGCCTCCGCCGGCTGCGGTCAATTCTGGGAAGGCGAGCGGTTTCACGTTACGGGGTCGGGTGCGGAGCCGGTGGTGACGATCACCAGGCCGGTGGGCGCCGAGGTCTTCGCGGCGGGCACGACTCAGCGCATTATGTGGAATACCTCAGATTCCTCGGGGGACATTTCGATCCTCTTGACTCGCGATGGTCTTGGCTACAGCGCGATCGGATCGGCGCAAAAATCCGATGGCCTCTTCGATTGGGTCGTCGATGAGGGGATCGAGACCGGTTCGAGCTACCAGATCCAACTCCACCCGCAACAGTGCGCACCGAGCACTTTTGTCAGGAGCGCGTACTTTACGATCGAGGGCGATGTTGCGGGCGACGTCAACGGCGACCGCCTGGTCGACCTGAGCGATCACAACGTCTTTGCCGGATGCATGGCGGGACCGAACGGAGGCATTTCCGTTCCTTGCCCGACGTCCAACTTCAACCATGACAGCCACGTCGACCTGCGCGACGCCGCCGGGCTGCAACGAGGGTTTACGGGGGTGCCGTGAGGTATTGCCGCGCCAGGTCGCGACATGATCACCTTCAGCCCGCTCCTTTACAGTCGCGGCTCGGATTGACGCTGCCGCACAGTGCCTACTCCCCGTACCGCTCCACAATCTCCTGCTGTGATTTTCCGAGGATCTTGTACTTGCGGCCTACGTTCGTGAAGGCCTCGACGGCGCGGTCGATGTGGGCGGTGTCGTGGCCGGCGGAGAGCTGTACGCGGATGCGGGCCAGACCTTTCGGTACGACGGGGAAGTAGAAACCGATCACGTAGATGCCCTCGTCGTAAAGGTCGCGGGCGACGTCCTGACTGAGCTTGGCGTTGTAGAGCATGATCGGCACGATCGGGTGATCACCCGGCTTGATGTCGAAGCCGGCGCTGGTCATGCCCGCGCGGAAGCGCTTGGTGTTGGCCTCGAGCTTGTCGCGCAGCTCGGTGGTCTCACTGAGCAGGTCGATCACGGCGAGAGAGGCCTTGGCGACGACGGGCGCGACGGTGTTCGAGAAGAGGTAGGGGCGGGATCGCTGGCGCAGCAGGTCGATGATCTCCTGCCGGCCGGCGGTGAATCCGCCGGAGGCACCGCCCAGTGCCTTGCCGAGTGTTGAGGTGATGACATCGACGCGGCCCATGGCGCCGCTGTGCTCGGCCGAGCCGCGACCGGTCTTGCCCATGAAGCCGGTACAGTGGGAATCGTCGACCATGACGAGTGCGTCGTGTTCGTCGGCCAGGTCGCAGATCTTGTCGACCTGTGCGACGGTTCCGTCCATGCTGAAGGCACCGTCGGTGGCGATCATGCGATAGCGGGCGTCGGCGGATTCCCTCAGCTTGGCTTCGAGCTCGGCCATGTCGTTGTTCTGGTAGATGAATCGCCGGGCTTTGCAGAGTCGGATGCCGTCGATGATGGAGGCGTGGTTGAGCGAGTCGGTGAGGATGGCGTCTTCCTTGCCGAGCAGCGGTTCGAAGAGACCGCCGTTGGCGTCGAAGCAGGCGACGTAGAGGATGGCGTCGTCCATGCCGAGGAAGTCGGCGATCTTGCGTTCGAGGCGGCGATGGATGTCTTGGGTGCCGCAGATGAAGCGGACACTGCTCATGCCGTATCCGTGCGTGTCGAGGGCATCGCGGGCGGCGGCTAGTACCTTAGGATGTGAGGAGAGGCCCAGGTAGTTGTTGGCGCAGAAGTTGATGACCTCGCGCGGCGGGCTGCCCTCGGGATAGACGACGCGGATGTCGGCCGCCTGCGGCGAGGTGATCTCGCGTTCTTCCTTGTAGAGCCCCGCCTCGCGGATGGAGGCCAGTTCACGCTGAAGATCGTCTTTCATTCGGGTGTACATCTAGATCCCTCCGCAAAAAGAAAGGGGTAACCACTAAGGCACTAAGGCACGAAGAGAAGAACATAGGAAAAAGAAGAAACTGAGTCGAGAGGGCGTGAGTGATTGTTGCGCCTTCCGGTCGTTCATTCCGTCAGCCTCTTCCTCTTTCCTTCGTGTCTTTGTGGTTCACATGTTGTCAAAGGGCCATCCGTTTGATTCCATCACGGATCAACGGAACATTGAAGTTGATCAGCAGGCCGAGGCGGTGTCCGGTTAGCTTCAGGTAGGTCAATACCTGTGCTTTGTGGACCGGCATTAAGGCGTCAACGGCCTTCAGTTCCACGATCACACTGTTGTTGATGAGTAGGTCGAGCCGAAGCCCGGCGTCGAGGCGTACGCCGTCATAGAGAACTGGTAGTGACACTTGCCGATCGACCGTCAGGTCTCGGCTCTTCAGCTCATGCTCCAGGCAGACCTCGTAGACGCTCTCCAGCAGCCCGGGGCCCAACGTGCGATGAACGGACAGGGCGGCGTCAACGATTTGTCTTGCCACGTCCTCCGTTTCAACGGGTATTGGATCGTGAGCGTGTTCTGTGCTTGTCTGACTGGCTGTCATCGTCGGGCGACTTCCCCAAAAAAAAGGGGTAACCACAAAGGCACTAAGGCACGAAGAGGAGAATTAGGGCAACAGAAGAAACTGAGTCGAGAGGGCGTGAGTGATTGTTGCGCCTTCCGGTCGTTCATTCCGTCAGCCTCTTCCTCTTTCCTTCGTGTCTTTGTGCCTTTGTGGTGATCCCGTTTTGCTATCGATGCACCGGCGCGCCGCTGATGTTCGGGTCGGGCGTTCGGACGCGTTGTTGTTCGGCGATGTCGGCCGGTTTGCCGTCGTTGGGCAGCAAGACGAGCTTGCACGCGTCGCCACGATCCAACATGGTCATGGCGTCGTTGATTTCGTCGAACCGGATCGTTCGCGTGATGAGCGGTCGCAGGTCGACCACGCCGCTTTCCAGCAGCCATCGCGTTTTGTACCACGTGTCGAAGATTCGCCGGCCGTTGAGGGCGCGTACGGTAAGATTCTTGAAGATCATGTTCTCGGCTACGTCGATCTCGACCGGTTTGGGTGGGATGCCGAAGAGGATGACCTCGCCGCCGTTTCGCACGACGCGAAAAGCCGACGTAATGGCACTGGCGGCGCCGCTCATTTCGAGGACGACGTCGACGCCGTATCCGCCGTTGGCTTCGACGATGCGTGGGACGACGTCTTCCCGCTCGGCGTTGAAGACCTGGGTCGCACCCATGACGGGGGCAAGTTCGATGCGGTGGGGGTGGATGTCGACGGCGAAGATGGCCTTCGTGCCTACGGCGCGGGCGATCCCGATGGTGAAGAGGCCGATCGGTCCACACCCGAGTACGGCGACGGATCGGCCGGAGAGGTCCTGGTTCATCGTGGCGAAGACGGCGTTTCCGAAGGGTTCCTGCAGCGTTGCGATCTGTGGCGCGAGCTTGGTGC
>JAJDDV010000102.1 GCA_029260135.1 Phycisphaerae bacterium
CCTTAAAGGGGTTCTTTTCACCATTCAGTCGCCCTACTTGTACACTATCGGTCGTCGAGTAGTACTTAGCCTTGGAGGGTGGTCCCCCCTGCTTCACGCAGAGTTCCACGAGCTCTACGCTACTCTGGGTCACCTCTCAACGGAGGGCTGTCGTTTTCGCGTACGGGAGTGTCACCCTCTATGCTCAGCCTTTCCAGACTGTTCCGCTAACGACGCCTTTGTAACTCCTCGAGGGCCCGCAACCCCGCAGTGCATGCACCACGGTTTGGGCTACATCCGCCTTCGCTCGCCGCTACTGACGGAGTCTCGGTTGATTTCCTTTCCTCCAGGTACTTAGATGTTTCAGTTCCCTGGGTTGGCCTCTACGGACTATGAATTCACCCGCAGATGACGCCATCTGGTTGCCCAGTGACGCCCGGTTTCCCGATTCGGAGATCCCCGGATCGAAGCTTGTTTGACAGCTCCCCGAGGCATATCGCAGCCTGCCACGTCCTTCATCGCCTCTCGACGCCTAGGCATCCACCATGCACTCTTTGTAGCTTGACCACACTCATGAGGGGCTGTCACGCGACAGGGCCCGAGGGAAGAACCCTCAAGCTCGGCCGGCGACCAGCATCGTCGTTTGGTCAAACACACTTCCAGCGCTATTGAGATTCCGAAGCCTACCTCGTCACGCACCCCGATGAATCGTGGCAACGTGGTTGAGCAGACTCATGAAACTCGGACTTCTAGAAATACCCTTAATTGGTCCGCCAACGCCGCGCCTTCACCCGGAAAACCCGGGCCTGGGCCGACTCTGGCAGACCTGCGTCCGCTTCTTCAGTTGTCAAAGAGCACTCACGTCACCCTCGCGTTTACCCGTGTGAGCTGCCCGCGGGGGCGAACCGGGTAGTCTAACCGCGCGTCTCAGGTCGTCAAGCGGTGTTCTGCGCTTTTTCCGATGCTTTTTTGGGGGTTGCCGATCGCGAGCTTTCACCGTAGACCCAGGCGCATGCGGACGACCAGAAAAGACCGTTCAAATAGGCATATTCATGACGTGGACCCGTCGTCAGGGCTACGCCTGGGGGCTCACATGTCCGTTGCGGGCGGGCTCGAAAACGCCTTTGTGGCAGGGGCGGCTGTTGGATGCGACTGCCTCCAGATCTTCGTGAAAAACCAGCGCCAATGGCGAGCACCGGACCTTCGCCAAGAACAGATAGAACGCTTCCAGTCGGCACAGCAAGAGACCGGCCTGTCGCCGGTCATCGCCCACGCCAGCTACCTGCTGAACCTAGCCTCGCCGGACGCCGCTATTCGAAAGAAGAGCGCTAAAGCGATGGCGGAAGAACTTCAGCGATGCGAGATTCTTGGTGTGGTGGGGCTCGTTTTCCACCCAGGTGCCCATATGGATGGGACCATGGCGGCGGGAATCCGAAGAGTGGCGCGGTCGCTAGACGAGGTCCATCGAAGCGATCACGTCCTGAAGACGCGGATCCTGCTCGAAACGACGGCGGGGCAGGGCACGAGCATCGGCCATCGGTTTGAGCAGATCGCCGCCATTCTGGACGGTGCCAAGCATCCGGACCGACTCGGTGTTTGTCTCGATACCTGTCACCTGTTCGCGGCCGGCTACGATTTCCGCGAACCCGACGGTTACGCCGGCATGATCGATGCGTTGGACAGTGCCATCGGTCTGGCGAATGTTCGTTGCATCCACATGAACGACTCGAAGCGTGAGGCGGGTAGCCGCGTCGATCGGCACGAGCACATCGGCAAGGGGAAGATCGGTAAGGCGGGCTTTTCGCACTTCATCAACGATCCTCGATTCGCGGGGGTTCCGATGATCCTGGAGACGCCGAAGGGCAAGGACGGGCGAGGAACCGATTTCGACAAGGTGAACCTCAAACGGTTGCGTGCGCTACGCCACGAGTAGATCACGAATGCGACTCGGGTACACCACCAACGGCTTCGCGCACCATTCCCTTGCCGATGCGCTGACACTTCTCTCTGAGATCGGATACGGCAGTGTCGCTATCACGCTGGAGCGAGAGCACCTTGACCCGCCGAATCGCAGTGCGGCGCAAGCCTGCGTTGCCGACCTCAAGCCGCTGCTCGATGCCACAAAGCTCGGCGTTACGATCGAGACGGGCGCTCGGTTTATCCTAGATCCGCGCCGTAAGCACCAACCCACACTGGTCAGCGCAACTCCCGGCGACCGCGCGCGCCGCATCGACTTTCTCAAGGGCGCCGTGGACGTGGGTGCATCGCTGTCGGCCGAGAGTGTGTCGCTGTGGTCGGGCGCGCCGGATGACGAGGCGGGCGACGATGAGCTCTTCGATCGTCTGGCGACCGGCCTGAAAGCGGTACTCGATCATGCTGAGAGTTGCGGCGTCCGGCTGAGCTTCGAGCCCGAGCCGGGTATGTTCATCGACACGATGGCCCGCTTCCAGAGGCTTCACGAAACGGTCAACCATGAGGGGTTCGGTCTGACGCTCGATGTCGGGCACGTGCACTGCCTACGGGATGGTGACATCGCCCGCCACATCCACCGTTGGCGGGACGTGCTGTGGAACGTCCATATCGAAGATATGCAAGTTGGGAAGCACGAACATCTGATGTTCGGCGAGGGGGACATGAACTTCGGCGAGATCTTCGAGGCGTTTCTGGCGGTTGCGTACCGTGGACCGATGCACGTCGAGCTTTCACGGCATAGTCACGTGGCGGTCGATGCGGCGCGTGATTCATTCAGCTTTCTCAGCCGATACATCGGCGTTCGATCCGGCGACTGCGTGGGCTGACCATTCCAGCCGCCGCATCCGCCGCCATTCGCGCTTGACGAAGGTCTTGAGAGAACACACCAGGCGTTCGTGGCGTATAGACCCTGCACCGGCGAAGCGGCCGTGCGAGCGGAGCAGGCTTCCAAAGAATGACTCAAGACGTACCGGCCCGGATGATGTGGCGTTGACGTGGGATCCGGCCTACACTCTGTAAGCATGACATGGCTTGTCTTCCTGGCGGTCGGTGGTCCGTTTGTCGTATCGGTCATCGCGACCTATGTCGTTCGATACTGGGGGCGCCGCGTCGGATTCGTCGATCGTCCCAGTGGTCACAAGAAGCACGAGCAACCCGTCGCGTTGGGCGGAGGTGTCGCGCTCGTCCTCTCAACGATTGGGCCGATACTCGTCGGGACGCTGGTCGCATGGGTGCTGGCCGATCGTTCGCCTCCGGCATGGGTCCCGTCGTTGATCAGAACGCACCTGTCGGGCATCGCGTCAAAGCTCCCCGTCGTGTTGGCGGTCGTCGGCGGTGCGCTGTTGCTGCACGTTGTCGGTTTGATCGACGATCGCAAGGCACTCGGGCCGTGGCTGAAACTCGGCGCTCAGTCTGCGGTCGCGCTCTTCACGGCTTGGCCGATGGGGATAAGGATTGTTGAGGCGTTGCCCGCGCCGGTTTCGATCGCGCTCACGGTCGTGTGGATCGTCACGATCACCAACGCGTTCAACTTTCTGGACAACATGGATGGGCTCAGTGCAGGCGTCGCCGTGATTGCCGCGGCGATCTTCGGAATCGCGGCCATGGGCACCGGTCAGGTCTTCGTGCCGATGCTGGCGTGGGTGGTGTGTGGGGGGCTTCTCGGGTTCTTGGTGTTCAATTTCCCTCCCGCAACGATTTTTATGGGCGACGCGGGAAGTCTGGTCGTAGGATATTTGATGAGCGTGGTGACCATCCTGACAACATTCTACGATGCTTCACACAACCTTACGCCGCTCGGAGTACTGGTGCCCTTGGTTGTTCTGGCGGTGCCGTTGTATGATGTCGGCAGCGTTGTCATTCGTCGTCTTCGCGTGGGAGTAAGTCCGTTTCGCGGAGACGGGCGACATTTCTCGCACCGACTCGTGTTGCGAGGGATGACAAGGCGCGGCGCCGTTTTGACAATCTACCTCGCGACGGCTGCGACGGCGCTGCCGGCTGTAGTGCTCGCGAAGGTCGATTGGACCGGCGCCCTGCTGCTGCTCATTCAGTGCCTATGTGTTGTCACCATGATAGCCATCCTCGAAAGCGTGACCAAGGACGATGCGTCCTGAATCGCACTTTGGTCGGCCGTCGTCATGTCGTTTCGATCAGTGATGTTCCTGAGGCGCAGAGGCGCCATCAACTCGGCGGGAGGTTGCCCCATGGCCATTGAGTGTCCCAACTGTCGAGCCCCCGTATCGTGGTTTCGCGCCTTCCGTACGCCGGCGTGGGGAAGCTGGGTTTGTCGAGCCTGCGATTCCCGCCTTGGCGTCAGTCTGAGCCGCAGGATGATTGCGGTTGGAATCTGCGTTCTTGCCGGGCTTGGCGCCTCGATGGCCCTTCCCCTCGCTCCGGCGTGGGATGCACCGCTTATTCTGGGGATCTTTTTTGCCATACTGGCGCCGTACTTCACGTTTTTCGAACAGCCCAGACTGATCGAGAGAAGCGGCTTTCACTGTAAGAAGTGCGGGTACGATCTTCACGGTCTGGTCGAGCTGCGGTGCCCCGAATGCGGCACCGAGTTCGATGAGGAGCAGCGAGCCCGGTCGGAGCGAATCTCGGGAGAGATTGAAGCGTCGACACGTTCGCGTCGCCGAACGCGCATCATCGGAATCACACTCGTCGTCATTCTCTTCTCGCTCACTCTGGCCGGTGTGTTCGGGACGTGGCTTTTCACGGCGCGAGCCCGATCCAATGCGGGCGTGACCGAGACCGCTATCGTTCTTGGTGCGCTTCAGGCGGTTGGAGTGAATCAGAGCGATCAGCTCCCGCATCATGCCATCGGGCTGGTGGGGGAGGGCGGTCTTTCAGCGGAAGATTTCGTGACCTTCAATTCGTTGACGATGGCTTCGGCCGTTCTGTTGGGTGAAGGTTCGCTGGAGCAGTTCGGCGCCGCGTCAGCCGAGCGGCGCCGCGCCATCGTGGATTCCGTTGTCGCCTCAGTTCCGGCAGGAATCGTGGCCCACCGGCTGGGCGACTTCGTCTTCACCTATCACGGCATCGACCTCGACAGCGCGGATCCGATGCTCTGGCTTGTCATCTGGTGGCCCGATCCGAAGCAGAATCCACCATGGCAGCCCGACAGTGTCATTCCCGTCGGCCTGGCGTCCGGTCGTACCCTTCAGGTCAAGGCGCTCGACTTCGCTTCGGCGTTAGTTGCACAGAATGCGCTGCGCGCGAAACGCAGGCTTCCGCCGCTGCCGAGCCCGCTGGTCGTCACACACACCCGCCCCGCCGTTGTGAATCGGTGATGCCTCGTCGTTGTCCGTGAATCATCCGCACGCCGGTGCGCAAACCGCCCTCGATCATTGTTCAAGTATCACTCGGACTGGGTTTCGGTCGATACAATGGTCGCGGGCCGGCCGGTACTGGCCGATGCAAACACTGTCGAGGCGAAACAAGAATCTGAAAGAGGGCGGGATCGTGAGTAACAGTCTGGACCAGCTAAGGGAGCGCCTGGATGGGATCGACGGAGCCATCCTGGAAGCGCTGGCGAACCGCCAGCAGGTCGTCTCTGATATCAGTCATCTCAAACTGGACGTGCCCGACGAACTGAGGGATCCCCGGCGCGAGGAGGATGTTCTCAGTCGCCTCGTCGAAACTGGGCGAAGCTCCGGCCTCGATCCGTACTTTGTGACGCGGCTCTTTCGTGAAGTCCTCGACCATTCGGTTCGTCGCCAGCAGGAGCATCTTTCCGATCAGCGGGATCCGGACCAGCGCATCGAAGCCATCACCGTCGGCTACCAGGGGACCGACGGCGCCTACAGTCACATCGCCGCCCGCAAGCAGTTCGCGGCGCGCGACGCGGACGTGTCGTACGAAGGTTATTCATCGTTCGCTGAGATGCTCGAAGACGTTCGGGACGGCAAGATCGACTATGCCGTTCTTCCGATCGACAACACGACGGCCGGGTCGATCAACGAGGCCTATGATCTCCTCGCCCGAATGGACTTGGCCTTGGTCGGAGAAGAGGTCCAGCGGGTCGATCACTGTTTGATGGCACTCGAGCCGGTTCCGTTGGCCAGCATTCGGCGCATTCACTCTCACCCGCAAGCGCTGGTTCAGTGCGGCGACTTTCTGCGAACGCTGAAGCACTGCCAGGTCGAGTCCTCGGAAGACACCGCCATGGCGGCGAAACGTCTGGGGCGAGACCAGGATCTGTCCGAGGCCGCCATCGCGAGCGAAGAAGCCGCCCAGCTCTACGGTCTCCACATCATCAAGCGCAGCATCGCCAACCAGAAGGAGAACTTCACGCGGTTCGTCGTCGTTGCGAAGCAGCCGGTCCGCTTCGACACCCGAATCTCCTGCAAGACGTCCATCATCTTCGCGACCCGCCACGAGGAAGGCGCCTTGCTGGGCTGCCTGAATGTGCTTGCTGAGCATCATCTGAACCTGACCAAGCTGGAATCCAGGCCACGCCCGAACACGCCCTGGGAGTATCTCTTCTACGTCGATTTCGAGGGTAATGTCGCCGAGTCTGGGGTCGAAGACGGATTGCGGGCGCTGGCCTCGCAGACCAGCTTCCTCCGCATCCTCGGATCGTATCCGGCGCGCACACCAAAAGAGACTAAGCCGGCCGACCCCCGACCTCCGCGGTTGCCCGCGGCGCCCGCGGCGGACGCGCCTCGACCTGAGGCGAGCGTCCTTCAGATGCTCGAGAAGAAGCCCTACAAGCTCGTATCTCGCGCGCAGCGCATGGAAGACACCCGCGTGCACGTGGGCTCTGTCGTGATCGGTGGTCCGCGTCCCGTGATGATTGCGGGACCTTGCTCGGTGGAGTCGCGCGACCAGGTTTTTGCCTGTGCGCGCAAGGTCAAGGAACTGGGCGGCGACATTCTCCGCGGTGGTTGCTTCAAGCCGAGAACATCACCCTACGCCTTCCAAGGCCTTGGATATGAGGGGCTCGATCTGCTGGAGGAGGCCGGTCGGGAATGCGGACTTCCCATCATCACCGAGGTGCTGCATCCCGCCGACGTCGAGCGCGTTGCCGTGAAGGCGGACATTCTGCAGCTCGGCGCGCGGAACATGCAGAACTTCTCGTTGCTGAAAGAGGTCGGGCGCGTGGATCGCCCGGTGCTCCTCAAACGCGGGATGATGGCCTCGGTCGATGAGTGGCTCGCCGCCGCCGAGTACATCCTCGCGCACGGGAACCAGCAGGTCATTCTGTGCGAGCGTGGCATTCGAACGTTTGAGACCGCAACACGAAACACGCTCGATCTCAGTGCCGTTCCCGTGGCACGAGAACGCACGCACCTTCCCATCATCGTCGACCCGTCCCACGCCTGCGGTACGTGGCGATGGGTCTCGCCGATGACGACCGCTGCGCTTGCTGTCGGCGCTCACGGTGTGATGGTCGAAATCCATCCAAAGCCCGACGAAGCGCTCAGTGACGGCCCGCAAGCCCTTGATTTCCAGAAGTTCGAAACGCTGATGGCGCAAATCCAGTCGCAGCGCTGACGACTTGCTCCCCGGAAGAATCGTTGCCTGCGCTAACTGGGCCGAGGCGCGATATGTACAAGCCGATACGGCGTAAAGAGAAGGCGGTTGAGTTCCAATCCATCGATATGGAAAGGTAGGACTCGGCGCCCCGCTCGCTGGACAACCGCCATTTCGTCGGTCCACAGGACAATGAGCCAGAGACCTCGCGGATCTTGCAGCACATTGTTGACATCCGTCACGTTGTCCGGTCCCAGTCGAAGTTGTCGAAGCGGCAGGTTGCCGAGCGAGTAGTAGTTGAACACCAGCCGCTCCGAGTCCTCCCATCCTGGATAGACGGTCGCATCGAACGTCAGGACGACGGCCTCGCTTTCTGGTTTGACCGTCTGCCGCAAGTGCGCGGCGAGTTCGCGAAGACCCGGGTCCACCTCGCGATCACTCCACTGTGGTGCAGACAGAAGTACAAAGAACAGCATCACCCCGAGCGGAGAACGCCGATCGATTCGGTGCGCTACAATCAACGGCACCAGCAGAAGCGGAATCGCAGCGGGAAGCGCGTATCGCGTGACCATGGCCGGGTGGGCGAGCCACGAGAGCACGAGCAGACCACCCCATGACCCGGCGAAACACAGCAAGAGCAGAACACAAATGTCATCCCGACCTGCGTGCAACCGACTTCCGTATCGCAGGTTCCAGGGCAACTCTCGTCTCCGCGCGCCAGCCACCCAAAGCGCCAGCGCCGGAAGCAGTATCAGACCAAGCCAGACCGGTCCCACCGAAAGCTCACTCAGTACTCCGATGCTGCTGGACACCGTCGGCGAGTCGATCCATTCCAGCCCCTGAAAGATCGAAGATCGATAAAACAGGTATCGCCACACCAACGGCACGCACAGGGTGCCGATCGCTGCGAGGGCGATTCCCGGTTCGAATCGCCGACGCTCCGTCGGGTTCGCTCGATCACGCCAGATCCACCACAGACCATGCGCCGCCACCGCAAAGATGCCCAAGTAATGGGCGTAGAGCGTCAGGGTGACGGCGACGACGTATCCAATCAGATAGTCGCGACGCCGTGTCAGCACCGCGCGATACCACAGCAGTGTCGCTAGCGCCGTCCCAAGCGCCAGCATGGAATAGGGCCTCGCTTCCTGACTGTAGAAGACCTGCAGATCATTGAAGGCGAGAAGGCCGGCAAGCGCAAGACCCGTTCCTCGTCCGGCGACAGACGCTGCGAACCAGTACCCCACGACGATCAACGCCAGTCCGCACACCGCTGCGGGTAGTCGCAGATGCCACTCGCCGGGTTTCGGATGGTCCGTCAGTGCGCGAAGGGCAAGCTGATAGAGGGGTGGCTTGGTGAGTTCAGGACCCCATTTGAGGCTCTCGCCAAGCGGCATGCGCGAAACGTGCCAAGTGCAAAGTTCGTCGCGCCAGAGCGAGCGCGTTCCGAGGCCTTCAAAGCGTAAGTATCCACCCAAAGCAACGATGACGACAAGTCCAGCCAGCCAGGCATTTCGTCGCACCGGCATTGCCCCCTCAAGGTTGGCAACGTCATCTGTCATTTCGTCGCCTTGAGCGACGAGGCGATCGCTCGTTCCTGCGCGGGGCGAATGCGAATCAGGAAGATCCCGATCCCGATCAAGAAAACCGCACCGACACGATAAGGCCACGGCGGGCCAAGATCGTAGAGCAGCCCACCTATGGGGGGGCCGACTGCGCGCGCCAAAGATCCGATGCCCTGTGACAAGCCCAGTGTCATTCCCTGTTGACCGGCCGACGCCTGTCGCGAGATCAACGCGTTCAGGTTCGGACCTGTCATACCGTGGCCCAGACCCATCCAGATGCACCCAAACAGAAGCAACAGCCAAGCGGATCCTTGCTCGGCGGTCCCGGGCACGCCCGACAGCAAAAGGAATCCTATCGCGGTGAGAAACGGCGCGATCATGAGCAGCTTGGTCTCGCCGAAACGAGGGACCAGTCGCCCGACAAGCCCGCCTTGGACGATGACCATGATGATACCGATATACGTAAACAACAACCCGGTACCCATTTCGGTCATCTGGAAGCGATGTGCACACAGGTAAACGAACGTCGCCTCCAGAAGAACGAACGCGAACGTGGTGGCGAACAACACGGTGAACAGCTCACGATACCGCGGATGCCCCATGGCCGATCGAAGTCGTCCCATCGTCAGCGGACCGCCTCGAGTTTCGTCCTTCGATACATGTCGCTCGGGTTCAGGTAGATAACGCCAGACCAAAACCAACGCGATGGCCGTAATGACCGTGGCGCCAAACGCCGGCCACGCCGTGCCGTACTGCTCCCCGCTCACGTGACGACCGATGTAGGCGAGTCCGGCGCCGAGCGCAGGACCCACGACAAAACCCAGTCCGAACGCGGCGCCGAACAGCCCCATGCCTTTGGCGCGGTTCTCGGCCGTGGTCACATCGGCGATATACGCTTGGGCTGTCGCGACGTTGGCACCGGTGATGCCGTCGAGCGTTCTTGCCGCGAACAACAAAGGAAGCGACGCCGCCAGATCAGCTACACCGAGAAGCGCATGGCTCACGACACTACCGGCAAGACTGATGAGCAAGACACGACGTCGACCGACGCGATCCGACCATCGACCCAGGATCGGATTGAACACGAGTTGCATCGCCGCGTAGACGCCGACCAGGAGCCCAAACGTCACTCCTTTAGCGTCTAACCTATCGGCGTAGCTCGCCTGAAGTGGAATGATCAATCCGAAGCTGATCAGGTCGACAAACGCGACCAGGAGAATGATACGCAGCGGAGATTGTTTCACCGGTTTCGTCCGACAGCACCCACGAGCGGAGCATCATAACATCGGTGTCCGACCGGGCCACCGCGATGCGAAACGGGGCACGGCCACGAAATCGATGCCGTGTTCGCGGTTTTCGGCTGCGCCAAACGCCGGGGACCCGAGTTTGCCCCGGCCACCATGGATGTTATTTGTTAAATGTAACTGAAATTGGTAATCGGCAAACATTACGACGATATATGGGTTGACAGCCCTAGGACCGGCTGTATCATGCCGAGTTCGCCGTAGATTTACGGTGAATGCTCTTTGACAAGTGAACAGGTTTGTCGTCGTGAGAATGTGGGGATTCGCAGCGGCTGCGTCCAAACGCCGCTTGAATCCTTGATAACGCTCCGTCCAGCCCAGCCAGCGCTGGTCGTCGCGTAGCAAGAAGTCGGCCCTAACGGGTCGGCAACTCTCATTCTCATGGACGCATGAATGAGAGCCCTTCGTTAAATCGAATCGCTCGATTCCTTCGGGGGTTGGGCGCTTTGAAACGAGTTAAAGTGAAGAGTTTGATCCTGGCTCAGAACAAACGCTGGCGGCGTGGCTAAGGCATGCAAGTCGAACGGACGTACGTGAAAGGAAACTGGATCGTACGTTAGTGGCGAACGGGTGAGGAATGCATGGATAACGTACCCTGGACATGGGGATAGCGGCGGAACTTCGGTTCCTTTGCGAAAGTGCCGGTAATACCCAATGACCCCGTAGGATCGCATGATCCAGCGGGCAAAGCTCCGACGGTCCAGGAGCGGTTCATGTCCTATCAGCTTGTTGGTGGGGTAACGGCCTACCAAGGCGACAACGGGTAGCGGGCGTGAGAGCGTGATCCGCCTCATCGGGACTGAGACACGGCCCGGACACCTACGGGTGGCTGCAGCAACGAATATTCCGCAATGGACGAAAGTCTGACGGAGCGACGCCGCGTGCAGGAAGAAGTCCCTCGGGATGTAAACTGCTGTCAGGGGTGAGGAATATCGACCAACCCCAAAGGAAGCACCGGCTAACTCCGTGCCAGCAGCCGCGGTAATACGGAGGGTGCGAGCGTTGTTCGGAATCATTGGGCTTAAAGCGGGTGTAGGCGGAATGGCAAGTGTCGGGTGAAAGCCCTCGGCTCAACC
>JAJDDV010000103.1 GCA_029260135.1 Phycisphaerae bacterium
TGGTGGTCTTAGACGCGAGGATCTCCAGGACCTGACCGTTCTGGAGGTCGGCCCCGGCAACAATCTCGCGGTGCCGCTACTGTTTCTCGCTGCCGGGGCCAAGAAGGTCGTGTCAATCGACAGATTCGCGGCGCGCCCGAATCCCGAGCAGGCAATGGCTGCGTATGCTCTGTTGCGTCAGGGACTCTCGGACGAGGAGCGCAGGAACTGCGACGATGTGTTTGTGGAGGGGAATCTCAGGCCATCTAGCGACTTGGCGGATCGCCTTGTCTACCTCTGCGACTGTCCGGTCGGTGAAGCGGACCGTCGTCTGACGCGTGCTCAGTTCGATCTGATTGTTTCAAGATCGACGCTGGAGCACGTGCAATCTGTCGAGTGCGCGTTCCAAGCAATGTCAAGACTTGTGAAAACGGGCGGCTTGATGATTCATAAGGTTGATCTTCGGAGCCACGAGGAGAACGACCAATCTCATAGCCTGCACTTTCTTACGCACTCGCCGCTCTGGTGGCATTGGATGACGAGCCATGTGGCTGAACCGAACCGCCTGAGAAAAGGCTCCTATCGCCAACTGTTGGAAGCCTATGGGTTTGCGATCCTCCGGTTCGAGACGACGCACGCGATTACACTGGACGAAGTGGAACAGATTCGCCCCAAGTTGGCCGCTCCTTTTCGGAATCTCCCGGACGAAGAGTTGACGGATACCGGTATCTTCATTCTCGCGCGTGCCGCAAAGAGCGCGGATGTTGGTAACAAATGCGCGTCCTAGATGGCGCAGACTCGCGCTCCTTCAACGCGACCATTGTTTTTGGTGTCTTTCCGGCGTGCGCAGCGCGATGCGGCACGCTTGCAGCGAACTGAGTAAGACGTGCGCATCCTAGTCCTCTATGCCGTCATCGCCGGGTTCATGCTCTATGCTTGGCGAAACTGGTTTGTTTCGCTCTGCGCGCTGATCATCCTCACTGCGATCGCCGAACATGAGGACATGCCGCGTTCCTTGTTCGAATTACGCGGTCTGAGCCCATGGAACGGGCTGTTTGCGATCGTCTTTCTTGCGTGGTTGTCTGAGCGTTTCCGTGCTCGTCGCCCCCTCGGCGCGCCGAAGCCGATCAAGATTCTTCTTCCGATCTACCTGGTGATCATGTTCGTGGCGGTCGGGCGCGGGCTGCTCGATGTCGAGTCCTTCGTGAGGTGGGGACCGCCGATGACGGTAGGGGAGTTCCTCACGGAAAACGTCATCAACGCCGTCAAGTTCATGATCCCCGGCGTCTTGCTCTTCGACGCCTGCCGGACACGTAAACGCGCCCTGATCGCAACCGCGTGCATTCTGGGACTGGCCGTGATCGACGCGCTGCTGGTCAGCAGGCGTATCCCGATGAGCGTGCTGTTGGGGCAGGGGGAGTCGTGGATGGTCCGTCGCCGCGTCAACGCGGTGACGGGACTCCATGCCAACGACGTTGCCCTGATACTCGTGATATCGATGTGGTCGATATTGGGCTTCATTCGCGCTCTTCAGACGAAGTGGCGGATTGTGGCGTTCGGGGCAGCGGGCGCTTGTGCGCTGGCGCTGGGGCTCTGTTACTCTCGCGCGGGGTTTCTGGCGTGCCTCGCCGTCGGAATCGCGATCGGGGCGGCCGGATCGAAGCGACTACTCTTGTTGATTCTTTTTGTCGTCATCCCGCTCGGCGTCGCGACGCCAGGAATCCGTCACCGCGTGACGATGGGCCTCGACCAGAACGAATACGATTACATTGATGAAGGGAGCGATGACGCGCTGACGGCAGGCCGGATGACGGCCATCTGGCCCATCGCGCTCGAGGGAATCTCCAGGCAACCTATCATCGGGCACGGTCGACACGCCGCCAGCCGTGTCCTCGTCGAGGAGTTTCGCGCAGGCTACGGCATCGTCCCCGGACACTGCCACAACGCTTATCTTGACATGCTGCTTGATGCAGGACTCGTAGGTCTGATCCCGACGCTGGCCTTGCTCGGGTATTTGGCGTTTGTGTCGGTCAAGCTTATCCGTAGTCGCGGCGATCCGTTCATTCAGGCCGTCGGCAATATGGGGCTCGCGTCGGTCACGGCGTACATGGTCATGGCCATGTCGGGCCAGCGATTCTTCCCCACAGAGAATCTCTTTCTGTTCTACTGTATCCAGGGCGTGATGCTCCGCGTCTACGTCTCCGGTTACCTTCAAAGAAGGTCTGGTCGTACTTGGCCGGGACCGATGCAGAGCCGTCGCGCCGGGCGGCGTCCCGTCCTCCGGAGGACGATCTCAACGTGAGCCCCTCCTCGGCGGATAGCGCCGCCCATGAATCCCATGGCACGACGGCCGACGCCCAACAGGAAGCGTGCAAGTCGCCGACCGGCGTGAGGTCGTCATCAGGCGTGACGGAGAATCCCCCACCCCTGTCTTCCAACAGACCGGACGCGCCATCCAAGACGAGCAGTCCATCAGGCGGCGTCCTGCGAAATGTCCTCGCCAACTGGATCGGACATCTCATTGCGATCGTCAGCGGATTCATCGTTCCGCGCCTGATCAACGACTCCCTCGGCGACGTCCGTTTGGGAATCTGGGATTTCGGCTGGTCGATCGTCGCCTACATGAGCCTACTGACTGCAGGCATCGCATCCTCGACCAACCGATACACCGCGCGATACCGTGCGTCCGGCGATTGGGGAGGCCTCAACCGTGCGGCCAGCGCCTGCCTTCTGATCTTTCTCGGTACCGGCGCCCTCGCGGTTGTCATCACGTTCGTCGTCATTTCAGCGATGCCGTTCTTCCTTGGGCCGGAGCTTCAAGCGCATGTCGCCGAGGCACGCGCGTTGCTCCTGCTGATCGGTATCTCCGCGGCGCTGCAGATGCCGCTCTCGGTTCCGAGCGGTGTGATCACCGGGTGCCAACGCTACGACCTTGTCAACCTGATCGAAGGGGGCGGGCGCATCGCGCTGATCGTCGGCGTGGCCATCGCTCTGTTTGCCGGAGCCGGGCTTTGGGTCCTCGGGGCGATGCTCCTGGTCGTGGAAGTCGCATCCGGTCTGATCAAGTACGTCGTCGCCCGCCGTGTTTGTCCCACACTTGCGCTCGCGCCGTCGAACGCCACCTGGCCGGCGATCAAGGAAGTGACCGTGTTCGGCTGGAAGCTCCTCCTGGAACGCGCATCCCGCATCCTTCTCTATCAGACCAATGCGATGATGATCATGTTCTGGCTGGGACCCGCCACCCTCGCGATCTACGCGCGCTCCGCGGCCGTTGCCCTCCACGCACACAAGCTGCTCTATCACTTTGGTCGTGTGTTTACACCGGTCGCAAGCGAGATGCAGGCTCGAGGCGACGAGGAAGGACTGGCGGAATTGCTCACCACCAGTGGACAGCGCGCACTCTTCGTCTCTCTCCCGATCGTCGCCGCCCTCGTCCTTCTCGGCGACAGCCTGCTCGAAGTCTGGATGGGGCCGAAATTCGCCGTGGCCTGGGTACTGCCGGTGCTCGCGATCGGACATCTCGGCGCCATGATGCACAGTCCCGCCTATTACATTCTGCTCGGGATGAACCGCCATGGTACGGTCGGACTGGCCAGCTTGGGGCTGGCCGTTCTCGGCGTAGTAACCAGCGCGCTGCTCATCAAGGTTGCCGATGTCGGTATTCTCGGTGCCGCCATCGGTGTAGCCGTCGGCGTGAGCCTGCTGCATTTCGTTGTCGTTCCCTTCGCGGCGGCACGCGCCGTTCACCTCAGCCTGCGGCGCTACTTCCTCGAGGCGGTACCGAAACCGGCGGCGGCGTGCCTTCCATTGATCGGCGGTCTGGTGTTGATGCGGAATGCGCTTACGCTGTCGGCTCCAATGACGCTATTGACGGGTTTCGTCATCGGGGTACCGGCCGTACTGATTCCGTACTATGCGGTCTTACCACCCAATTTGCGCCGGAGGTTGTTCGGTCCGCTTGAAAGGGTGGGAGCGGGAATGATACGCTGGACTCGACGGGGACAACGGAGATCATGAACACGAAAGCCACGACGACCACCGGCTATCAGGACGTCGCCGGGAAGCAGCATTGGGAGCAGTTCTGGGATGCCAAACCACCCCAAACCTATCGCGGTCCGCCGCTGTGGCACCCACTGGTCAGTCGCTACCTCCCCAAGCGTGAAGACGCATCGCTATTCGAGATTGGATGTGTGCCGGGAATGTTTCTCGTCTACTTCTACAAGGAGTTCGGCTACATCCCCTCAGGCCTCGACTACCTGCCGCGGCTCGACGTGGTGCGCAACAACCTCCGTCACAATGACGTCCCCGAAGGCGACTTCTACGAGGCCGACCTCTTTCAATTCGAACCGCCGAAGCTCTACGACGTAGTCTGTTCCCACGGTTTCATAGAACATTTCGAAGACTACCCGCGCGTGATCGCCAAACACGTCGACTTTGTGGCGCCCGGAGGATACCTGATCTTGGCCGTACCGAACTACACGCACCTGCAATACCTGATTCGTTTTCCCTTCGACGCCAAGAACCTGGCCAAGCACCGATTCGAGGTCATGAACCCTCGCGTCATTCGTGATTGCCTGACACCCCTGGGGATGAAGATCGACTACTGCGGATACGCGGCGACGTTTGACTATTGGATCGTACGGCGCGGCTCCGGACTTCGGCGCCGCCTCGCTTGGTTCTTCGAGGGCGTCGGAGGGAGAATCGAACGGATGCTGACGAAGACGGGTCTGGGGCAGATCCCCAACCGTCTCCTTTCTCCCTACACCGTGTGCATCGCTCGTCGACCCGCGTCTTAGGGATCCCACGGCCCATGATGCTGAAACGAACTCCGGGAGCGCTCGCTTGACGCCGCACGTCTGTTTCGTCGCGCCAAAGGCCTACCCCGTGCTGTCGGGAAAGCGTCACGCACAACACATTGGTGGCGCTGAAGTACAACAGGTGCATATCGCACGAGGACTTGTCGAGCGGGACTACCGGGTGAGCTTCGTGACGCTTGATGTCGGACAACCCGACGGCGAAGACCTCAACGGAATCAAGGTGTACCGATCGTATCGCCTGGATGCGGGATGGCCGGGGCTTCGGTTCTTTCATCCGCGCCTTACGCGCGATTGGGCCGCAATGCGGCGAGCCGATGCCGACATTTACTACCAGCGGACCGGCGACACGCTGACCGGGCTTGTCGCAGGATCTTGCCGGCGCCGCCGACGGTCCTTCGTGTTTGCCGTCGGAAACGAGGGGGATTGCGATCCGGCTCTTTCCTTCTGCTCGAGTTTTCGCGAACGCATTCCTTATCGTTGGGGCTTGCGACGAGCGGACGCCGTCGTGGCGCAAACCCAAACCCAGAAGCGCAATCTCAGGCACCATTTCGGCGTCGAAGCGCAGGTCATTCCGAGCTGTACGGTGTCGCCCCCGTCGTCGACCACCAAGCCCCGCAACCCTCGACCACGGGTGATTTGGCTCGGACGCTTTGCGCCAGAGAAACAACTGGAAGTCCTCTTGCAGGTGGCCGCTCGCTGCGGAAGCGTCGACTTTGACGTACTGGGCGACGGTCCCGCCACGCCGTACGTTCAGAATCTCCGCGATCAGGCACTCCGATTCTCCAACGTGCGTCTCCTGGGCTATGTTCCGCACGCGGAACTGTCACGCCACTACGATGAAGCCACGGCCCTTATCTGTACGAGTCGCACGGAAGGTTTTCCGAACACGTTCTTGGAGGCCTGGTCCAGGCGCCTTCCCGTCATTACGTCGATTGATCCAGACGATGTCGTAAAGCGCCACGGTCTGGGCATCGTGCGTGACACGTCCGAGGCACTCTCAAATGCCGTCAACAACGTCTGCTTTGACGGGAACCTGCGAACCCGGTTGTCCGACTCTGCATACGAGCACTTCTTGACCCACCACACGATGTCCATTGCCGTCGACGCCTACGACCGACTGTTCCGCAGTTTGCTGAACCAGGACCCGCGGCCGCGGACCCACGCGGACTTGCCGCACGACCATGGTGAGATGCGCTGATGTGTGGTATTGCGGGAATCTGTCTCTCCGACCCGGACGCCGTGGTGCCGGAGGATCTCCTGCGCGCTATGACAGGCGTCCTGGAACACCGAGGCCCCGACGGTGAGGGCTTCCTCCTGAAGAATAACATCGGGCTGGGACACCGGCGCCTGAGCATCATCGATCTGGAAGGCGGCGATCAGCCCATCTACAACGAGAACGGGCGAATCGGAATCGTCTTCAACGGCGAAATCTATAATTACCTCGAACTGATGGATGACCTGAAACGCCGCGGCCATCAATTCGCTACGCACAGTGACACCGAGGTCATCGTCCATCTGTACGAAGAGCTCGGACCCCGATGTGTCGATCACCTGCGCGGAATGTTCAGCTTCGCCGTCTGGGATGGCCGCGACAACAGCGTTTTCCTTGCGCGAGACCGCCTCGGCATCAAGCCGCTATTCTACACGATTCGAGATGATCGCTTCCTGTTCGCCAGCGAGCTCAAAGCGCTCATTCAGGACACGACGATTCCGCGCGAGGTCGATGAAGCGACTCTCGTCGAATACCTCTCGTTTGGTTACGTCCCGGGCGATCGCTGCATCCTCAAGGGGATCGAGAAAGTCCCGCCGGGTTGCACGTTGACCTGGCGAAACCACCAGACCCATCTCCGGCAATACTGGGACGTCGGGTTTCCCGACGACGCCAACGAAGGCCAACACGACCGCGTCGAAGAGCTTCAAGAAGTGCTCGGCGACGCGATGCGCCTTCATCTGCGCGCCGACGTTCCCGTCGGCGTGTTGCTCAGCGGCGGCGTCGACTCGGCCACCATGGTCGCGCTGGCCAGCCAGTACACCAGCGCCCCCATCAAGACCTTCTCCGTGGGCTTCGAGCAACAGGAATACAACGAACTGAAAGTGGCCCGACTCTCGGCCCAAAGGTATCAAACGCAACATCACGAGATCATCGTGACCGACCGAGATCTTTCCGTTCTCGAGAAGATCGTCTGGCATCTCGACGAGCCCTTTGCCGATCCATCGGCCCTGCCGACCTACTACGTTTGCCGTGAAGCCGCTCGACACGTCAAAGTCTGCCTCACGGGCGACGGCGCCGACGAAGTCTTCGCCGGGTATACCCGTTACCGGATCGCGAGATCGTACGAGAAAGTGGATCGAATCCCGTCCTGGGGACGCCGCGGGCTCTTCGGTACCGCCGCCGCATTGATGCCGCAGATCATGTGGGGCAAGGGGCTCCTGACGCGTCTTTCGGCGTCGGGGGCGCGCCGATACCTCCACATGATCGGGATCTTCTCTGAGTCTGAATGTGCAACAATGCTCGCAGGCCATCCACGCATGTCCCGAGAAAAACTCACGCGCATTCTCGATCCCTTTTTTGATGTGAACGGGCGAAGTGCACTCACGGCGCTGCAGCACGCAGACCAGAAGACCTATCTCCCCGACGATATTCTCGTCAAGGCCGATCGAATGTCGATGCAGAACTCGCTCGAAGTGCGTCCGCCGTTCCTCGACCACGAAGTCGTCGAGTTCGCCAACGCCTGTCCGCCGGGCATCAAGATCGATCAGAACGTCTCGAAAGCCGTCTTGAAGAACGCCATGCGAGACCTCATCCCAAAGCCGGTGATCGATCGAAAGAAATCGGGCTTCGGGCTTCCGATCAAAGACTGGTTCCGCGGCGGACTGGAGCCCTTTGCCAGGGACATGCTTCTGGCACCCTCCACACGATGCACGGCCTTTTTCGACCGGAAAGCCGTCAAACGCATCGTCACCGGCCACCAGTTCGGAATGCGCGACCTCAGCCGCCGAATATGGTCCCTGCTCGTCTTTGAGCAGTGGTGCCGCTCATACGGTGTCTAGAGCGTGCGCTAGTCATCGTCGACGACCCGAACGACATGTCCACTCGGCCGCACCACGCGGCCCGGTCCGCGAACGATCACCAGCCCCAGGTGTATCGTCTCACCGGATGCGGACGATCCGAACGCCTCCGCGTTCTCCATCTCCACGTCATCCAAGATCGACAATTCATACGTTTGTGTAGATCCGCTCGGTGTACCCGCGCGAAACGCGAGAAAACGCCGTGGCGCGACGTAGTCGATCCCGCGATGCGCCGAGCCGCTGCGATCCACCACACTCACCCAAACCGCGTGTGTCGTGGCACCGCCGTCCGGCATCGTCATCTGAACGTATACCGAGAGTCAACAGCAAGGTGCCTCCTCCTTCAGAAAGCAGAACGAACGCATTTGACGATCCGACAAGCTCGGCAAAAACGAGATCTCCACAAAGACACGCTCCGCCGCGCCCATGTCGAAGTGATCCATGATCCCATGGCCCGGCGATCCAAGATTTGGGGCGTCTGGATCATCGATCGCCAAAAGCCCCACGTTCAGGTCGATCCCCGCGTCCAACGCCCGACTGCCCGCCTGGAGTGCAAAGTTTGCACGCACCTGTGCGCGAATGAAATCCAGCGTCGACGATGTCGTTCCCTGCCAGCTCGTATCGATCGCGCCGTCCGGGTTGACCAGCAGCGGGTTTCCCGTCAC
>JAJDDV010000104.1 GCA_029260135.1 Phycisphaerae bacterium
CTCCGACGAGGACATCGATGTCGTATGCCGGTGTCGACCAGGTGGCATGAACCGTTCCGAGATCAAGCGGGTTGCCACTGGTGTCCGTACGGCCAATGCGCCATTCGTCGACTTCGTGTGTCCCCTTCTCGGTGGTCATCAACGTAATGCTCGGTGCGGGCGTAATGGCGTAGTTGACAGTGTAGTCCTCACCGGCAGTTGCATAAAAGCCAAACTCATCTGGTCCGGCCCACGTCACCTGAACCGATGATTCACACGTGCCGCCGCCCCCACAGTTCGCGACGGTGCACGATGCGCCCGGATTCTGGCTGCCCGCGCTGCAGTTGCCGTCTGTGGTGCACCACCCACCCGGGCACTCGTCCCTGCACCTGGCTCCTTCGGCATCGCTACCCACGCTGCAACGCCCCGGGACCTCACACGTGCCGCGTGGGCAATCGCAGAGGGCGCCGGAATTGTCTCCGCCAACGCACTCGCCGCGGGCCGGGTAGGGGTGTGACCAGCCGTGCTGATCCCTTCTCGTTCCGACGAACGTGTGGAGTATCTCCTTCTGCGTTTCGCTCAGCGTGTGCAGGTCACCGTCGTCCTCTGCAGCCATTAGCACTTCGACGACCACCGATTCGTCAAGCATGCCGTCTGTAATGAGAAGGAAGTCGGCAAACAACTTGTCAACGTCGATATCATCCGTACATGTCCCTGGATCACGGCATTCGACGTTCACGCCACAGCCCTCCCCATCGTCATCACCACCGTAGCATGTGCCCACTCGGCACTTGCCAGTCCGACAATCGCGTTCGTGTTTACAGGCCAATCCGTTGTAGTCACCGCCCGAGCAAAGACCGGCAATACAGCTTCCAGTTCTGCACTCACTGTCTGGATTACAGGACGTGCCATCATCAGGTCCGCCGCTGCATCGCATCATGTACTGCCGCAGGTCCCAAAACGCACCGGCCATCGCAAGGCCCTGTGTGTAGTTGTCAACTGCTGAACCTCTCCCTCTGTTCCGGAGAACGTCGGGTGTATCCAGATTACGACGTGGGTCGTTGAGCTCCTCCGGGTGGGGGTGGTTGTACAATTCTCTCCCCCATTGCTCCGTGTTCCAGAACAGCCCAGCAATGGCATCCGCCGTCCCCTCACTAAAATTGTCGGGAACGTAGAAATACAGCGGAAACAGTTGATCAATGATGAAGTGAGCATATTCATGTGAAACGACCGTGGACATGGCGCTATTGCGCTTACAGCCGTCCGGGTGCGCTTCCGAAACCGATATCGTCTCCGTAGATGGGGTGTAGTTCCCGACGGCGGAATCACAGGGGCCGGTGATTATAGGATGGTTGACTCTTACGCGCACATTCTTATTGATAGCTGTGAAGTTGGGCTGGAGAGAGGCGAACCAGTCGTGCGTGCCCTGAACCGCGACGAAGGCGTTTACATGCGCGGTCTCGAGCTCCCTGTGAGTGCATAGACCTGTGTCACAGTCCGCGGCCGGGCGGCACGGCCTGTCCTTACGGCCACCCCCAACGCACGTGTGTGGTGTCGAAGCACTGCACGCACTCCCTGGGCAATCGCATTCCTGCGAATCTCTAGATCCGCCCGAGCAGAAGGCGTTGAAGATGAATGCCACATCGTTGGTGTCTGGTGCGACATCAGCACGCGCGAGGACAGGGTCCGACGTCCCATCTGCGTCAATCACGGTCACCCACTGTCCTCGCAATCGTGTCTTGACGGTGGCTGGAGCGGTGACACCCGAGAGGGTGAAGGATCCGTCCTGGTTGGTATAGGCCGTCGGACCGCCGTCAATCCACACTTCCGCGCCGGCGAGCGGCTTGGAAGTAGGGTATGTGTTCGCATCGCCCGGGACGAAGGCGGGACAACAGCCTGACGCCACGCTCTCACAGGTAGCACTGGAGACCCGGTCTGCGCAAGAAAAGGCATCGTCGGGACAGGCCCGGCCTAGGAAGTTCACAAGTGGTTTGTAGGTCGCGTCCTCAAGAGTCTGGCAGGTGTTGCAGTACGTGTCTCCTGCCGGAAGACAGCCTGTCGAGGATCCCATGACAGAGCCGCCGATATCGCTGTACTTCATCAGGTCCTGCACATCGACGATCTCCTCTGACGCGGTGTCCACGAAGAACAGGTAGTCTTCATCATCGTCCCAGCCGGGGAACCGCCATGTTTCATGGAGTGCGCCGTCATGGTCTTCGTAAACGACCAAGTCCGCTTCCGTATCGGGGGGAAACGTCAGATGAGCGTACGCGGGTTTCGGTTTGACTACGTCATCAATTGCGTCGGAGGCGCTAAGGGATCCTGATATCATCGACTTCCCCGCCACCTCGATCAGGCGCATTCCAGTGTAAATGACCTTGTCATCGGCTGGATTTCCGCCGTGCAGAACGAGGACCTTCACGACCGTGGCGTGGATCGGAGTTGTGCCTAACTTCTGTGTAAACGTGCATACCGTCAGGTCGTTGTTCCGGATGGCGATGCCAACGCCGATCGGCTCGAAGTCGGCTCCCGTCACGCCAAGGGCATCCCCGTCCGCTGTAAGAAACTTCTCCGCGAAGTCGCACCTGCTCTCTTCTGGATCGTAAGGATCGTAATCACCTCTCCGCGCAAAGGGCTCACCGTAAAGCGCCACCACGCGATCGCCCTGGACCATCGCCTTCAAGCCGGGGTGGGGAGTCAGAATATTCTTGGTAGGAGCCGTGGGTATGATGGGCTCAGCAGCCAAGGCCGACGCGGCAGAGCACGTCGCGACGAACACACGGAACGAACGTGACGGGAGCATGGGTGATCCCTCCTTCCCCGTGAACTGCTCAAATTCGCCCAAACCGGTGTGTCGTCTGGTGCCGCATATAATCGGGCGCGCAACGCTTGTCAAGAGCTATTCTGTGTCTAAACTGTCTTCGGATGCCAAGTGCCCACCTTCGGATGCCAAGTACCCACGCAGAAGGGTTGATCCAGACGGTGCCGACTCCGACCGCCCGAAATGAGCCCGATCCGCATCTCGGGGCTATGGTGCGAGCGTGATCGGGGCATTCCTTGTGGCGATCCACTTAGCTCGCGTACGTTTCGTGAGACCACAAGCACCTGAAGCGCGACCAATGCACTTGATTATGCTTGCGGAATGCAGTATGCTATGAGCATTGAGGGAATCGTGGAGAGCTGCCGTGATGTTCATCCGAGTCGCCCTTCTTATCGCTGTCGTCGTAACAGCCACGCTCATTGCACAAGCCGATGAGACGCTTCATCGATACGAGGGGGATGTCCACCTTCTCGATCCGATTACCGGGTGGATAATCGCTGATCGCTGCCTTCCGCCCTGTAGCGAGTCGGTCGAAGACGGCCGCTTCGTACTCCGATTTGATGGCGGTGGCGACTCGGCAGGCTACCACCTATGGATCGCATCGGCGTTTGATCCCCCCCCCCCGACGCTATGGGTTGAGTGGCGTTTTCGATCCAATCATCCGATCGGCCCGAACTTCTCTCTGTGCGATGGTCAGATGTCGATCAGGTATCGGAGGACCATGGAAACCGTCAACATGTACGGAGACGCCGCCGTTTCGTTCAGCGGAGACTACGCGATCTTCGGCCTGAACATCGATGAGCTGCACACGTATCGCTACGAAAGTCTGGACGGTAACGACTACCGGGTATCCGTCGATGGCGTGGTGTTCATAGATGTTCAATACGATAACGACCACCCCGGTGCCCACCGTCTTCAGCTCCGCGGCCAGGGCGGCTGCGACGGGTTTCAAAACACCGTCAACAAGTGGGATTTCGTACGGTACGGGACGATCTCGCACGGCGAGCAGGTCATTGCATCCGATCCTCCGGCGGGTACGGTCGATAGCGCGCAATACGGAAACCTCGACCGTTTCGCCGTGACCTTCGATGCGGCCAACTATGTCTACGTCGATGAGGTG
>JAJDDV010000105.1 GCA_029260135.1 Phycisphaerae bacterium
AACCGACGGGCAATCTGGATACATCGCGTTCGGCGGCGATCTGGGAGCTGTTGGCTTCGCTCGCTCGAGCGGGAGACCGAACGGTGGTTGCGGTTACTCATGAGCCCAGCGGCGCTTCGTTTGCCGATCGGGTGATCGTGCTCAAGGATGGGCAGATTGTTGGCGAGGTTCATCCGGAGGGAGTGGATGATGAGGCGATGGTGGCAGCTGGCATTGCTGACCTGGTCGGCTAATCCCGGTCGAACGGGTGCCGTCGTCTTGTCGGTGGCGCTGGGCGTTTGCGTCGTGGTGATCGTCACGAATTTTTTCGAGACGGCGCGTCGGGCGTTGACGGAGGACGTGGTCAAGCCGTTGCTGGGTGCCGCGCATATCCGCGTTTATCCGATCGGCGCGCACTGGGGTTCGTTGGAGGCTTCGTTTGCGGATGATCTTGCGAAGCTGGACAACGTTGAGCACGTGACGGCGAGTCTGCGTCGTCGTGCGCGTCTGGTTCCGCTGCATGCGGCAGATCAACTCATCGAGAAGCACTGGCGGCACGTCGACGCCATCGGCATTACGCCGGAGACGGAAGGTCCCTTTTTGTCGCTGCCGTTTCTATCGGGTCGCATCATGAGTTCGGGGGAGCGTGGTGTGGCTGTCGTCGAGCGTCCGCGCGCCGGTGCGACGACTTTTTCGCTGGGTGATGACATCCTTGTGACACCGTACTACGGCGGTCCAAAGATGCGGTTTACGGTGGTTGGGATGTTCGCGAGTCAGCGCGTGGCCGACTTTCAGCAGGCCAGCGTGTTCCTTCCGCTCGCCGATTTGCAGGACCTGACGCAGAGTCCGGGTGTGGTTTCGGCGATGGATGTCATGCTGCGTGATCCATCCCCTGATGCGTTGGCTGCGTCGGGTGAAGCGGTTGAGCGTTTACTCGCGGAGAAGCAGACGGAGCAGCCGTGTCGGGTGCGTACGGCGGCGGCTCGTCAGCTTGTGCTCAGCGAGGCGGAGCGGATCACGCGCATGCTTCTGATGCTGATTGCGCTGGTGGCGATGTTCACGTCGTTCTTCATCATCCTGACGACGCAGAGCGTGAGCCTGGCGCTGCGTCGCCCACAACTGGGGATTTTGCGGTGTGTCGGGCTGACTCGCGTGCAGTTGGCGGTGTTGCTTGTGGTCGAACTGGTTCCGCTGGGCGTTGTCGGAACCGCTGCGGGCGTGATTGGGGGGATTGTTCTTGGGAACTGGATCGCCGACGTTTCGACCGAAGGGATGATGGAGGTTTATCTGAGCCCGTGGTGTTTTTACCTGGCGATCGGGAGTGGGATCATCACGACGCTGGTGAGTACGCTGTTGTTGATCGTTCAGGTCGGCCGTGTCTCGCCGCTCGAGGCGGTCAACGTCAGTGCCCGACCGCCGCGGATGCTGCACGTGTGGATGGCGTCGGGTGTGGGTGTCGTCCTTCTTGCGCTTCATCAACTGATGGCGATGACGGGCAATCGGACGCAGTGGCTTGACATGGGCTTTGCGACGGTCGGTACGGCGTCGCTGTATTTGGGGTATGTTCTCTTGGCGCCGGCGGTGGTCGTGGTGTTGGGCCGTCCGTTTGCGCGCGGGGTGGGGCGGATGTTGGGGGTCGGCGGGAGAGTGGCGGAGGATCCCTTTATCCGAGCGCCGTGGCGCACGACGGGTGCGTGCTGGGTGCTTATGGTGGGGCTCTCGTTGATCGTGTATGTGGCGGTCCGGGCTGAGAGCATCTTGAAGATTTGGGATTTTCCGGGTCGGTTACCTTCGGCATTCGTCTGGTCACGCGACTATGTTAAGGGGGATACGATCGAGCGGGTGAAGGATCTTCCCGGGGTGGGTGCGACGACGTTTTCGACGGACGTTCCGTGCGACATCTCGGTTTCAGGTTCGGATGAATCGTCGGTGAAGGATTCCGTTGTCGAGTCATTCCTCAAGAAGCTCACTCGGCCCGTCTTCGTAGCGGGAGAGCCGGAGGCGCTTCTGGGGATGATCAAGGTGGCGTTCACGGAGGGAGATCGCGACGACGCGATGCGGAAGCTGAAGCAGGGGGGGTATGTTCTGATTCCGCCGGAGACGTCAAGAAACCAGGGGTTGCACGTGGGCGATCACGTGACGGTTACGGTGCGCGGGGTTTCCGTCGAGTTCGAGGTGGCGGGGGTGATCGAGTCTCCGGCGATGGACCTTGCCGTGACGGCTTTTCAGGCACAGAGCTATATGCAGCTTGCGGCGGCGAGTGCGATACTCGGGACGCGCGAGGACTTGAAGGAGAAGTTCGGTCTGGATGTGGTGTCGATGTTCATGTGCGACATCACGCTCCCGTCGGCGCCGATTCCGCCGGACTTTGATGTGAGTCGTCTTCCGGATCCGGGGATGGATGAGGCGGTGGCCGAGGTCGCGCTGCGGTGGCAGCCGTATCTGCCGAACGAGCGCGATACGCTGGACCGTCTTCGCGGAGATCTTGCGCGATGGCGTGAGGCGTCGAAGGCTGGGGCGGGGACGTTGGCGGGTTCATCGCGGGTTCCACCCCCGGCGATCCGGCGCGACCTGCAGCGATTCGCGAAGGCGATTCAGCGGTTGAAGCGGTCGTCCCTGTCGCGAAAGCGCACGGACTTGCAGAACTGGACGTCGTTTCGGGAACGGCTGGTCCTTTTGAAGGTTGCCCAGGCGATGGACCGGCCGGATGCGATCATGGGTTCACTGCAGCGTCTGAAGCGGGAGGTCGATTCGCTGCTGACGCGGGCCCTCAGGATCATGACCTGGTTGCCTTCGATTCTGTTGGGCGTGGCTGCGATCGGGATTGCGAACCTGATGACGGTGAGTGTGCATCAGCGTACGCGTCAGATCGCTGTTCTTCGTGCGGTGGGTGCGCAGCGGTCTCAGGTTCTTCGATTGGTGTTGGCGGAGGCGATTACGATCGGGCTCCTCGGAAGTGTCATGGGGATTGCGCTGGGTCTTCACGAGGCGGACAGCGTGAACCGGATTGTCGCGGAACTGACGGATGTGACGTTGGCGTTCATCGTTCCGGTGGGGACGGTGGGTTTGGGCGTGTTGCTGACCGTGGGGGTCTGTTTGCTGGCGGGTCTTGCGCCGGCTCGGTGGGCGTCGCGCAACAACATTATCGCGGCGATTCAGACGACGTAGGGGGCTTGTGCGGTTGGGCAGTTCAGTGTCGGACAGCCGCCCGTGGCACGCGGGGCGTGAGGTTGGGTGGCGCACTGGCGGACCAGCCGCCAGTGGCACCCGGTGTCTTTTGTTGCTCCCGTATCAGTCGGGCTTGTAGGTGAAGTTTGCCTCGGCGGTCTGGTCTGAGGCGACTTCAACCGTCATGGTCTTGGTGCCAAAGGTCTCGTGCCAGGCTTCAACGACGTACGAACCGGGCGGGAGCCCCTTGAGTTCGAAGGTTCCCTTGTTTCCGGTGACGTCGAAGAAGGGGTGGGTGAAGACCTGCACGTAGGCGCCCATCCAGGGATGCACGTCGCACTTGACCTTGAAGGTATCCTCGGCGACGAGCTTGAGTTCTTTCGTCATACCCTTTTTGGGCTGAGAGAAGTTGAGCTCCTGGTTGACCTTGGGCTGAAAATGGATGTTGTGGCTGGTCTCGTCTCCGTTGGTCACGGTGAGGGTCTGGCCTTCTATGATTCCGAAGACGTGCGGCTTGTATTCGCATCCCTTCTGAGTGAGGGTGACAGGCTCGGACGGCACATCGTACTTCCGATCGCCGAGGCCTTCCTTGACGTAGACGAGGACATTTCGGACCGTCACGGGGTCGGTCTTTTTGTTGAGGATGACGTTGTAGGTTCCGATCCTTTTCTTGCCTTTCTTGCAGTTAGCGTCTTTCGAGGTGTCGATGGCTCGCCGTTTGTATTTTGCGGCGGAAGCGTCACCGTCGAAGGCGACCTTTCCTTTGATGACGGCGTCTTCCTGTGCTGCGGCGGGGAGCGCCGCGGTGAAGGCGAAAAGGCCCGTGAGGGCTACGGTTGTCCAGTTGCCACGATTCATCGCATATCTCCTATTCGTCAAACTCGTCTTCATCAAACGTTTCATCGTCAAAACCTTCGTCGTCGTCGAATTCTTCCGTCTCTTCGGCGATGACAATCTTCTGCATCGGCGCTCGCGTGCTGGTGGCGCCGGCCTGGTAGAGGAAATCGACGAGGAGGTTGATGTGGTCGATTCCGTTTCCGGGATAGGCGGCGTCGCCCTCGAAGGGGGATTGGGCGCCTGGGAAGTTCTGGGGCATTTTGGTGCCGGGTTGAATCCACTGGGGTTCCAGCATCCAATCGAAGACCCAGGCTCGCCTGAGTCGCTGATAGGTCAGCGAGAGGTTTGGCGCGCTGGGTGGGAGGAGCATGATACGTTCCGTTTCGCCTTCGGCGTTGGGTCCCTCGAGGAGGGCTTTGGTGTCGGCGTCACCGGATTCGTTGTAGGTTTTCTCGGCGCTGATGAGGGTGTGCCCATCGATGACGGCGCCGATGGGGTAGGTTTGACCGTTGAGCACGGCGACGGCTTGTTCGCCCTCGCCTCTGACGTCGTCGAGGCGGTAGACGTTGACGAAATCGTCGGTGTTTGTAGCGGGGCCTGGGAGCATGTTGCCAAGGACGTGGCACTGCAGGCAGCCCATGTCTTTGAAGAACCGGAACCCTCGCTGGAAACGTTCTTGGGAGGTCAGCGGGCGTGGTGGTTCGACGAAGGGGAATGCGACGTCGTAGAGTTCGCTCAGGAAGTCGATACGTGAGAGCAGATCGTCATGAGCCTTTCGCACGCGCTCGGGCGGCGTTTCGAGGGGGTCGAGGCGCGCGGCTCGCATGACCTTCCGGTCGATGGCCCATCGTTTCAGATGATCGGTGCTTCGCTCGAGTGCTGCGTTGTGGTGCCAGGGTGTGGATGGGTCGCTTGCGTCGCCCTGTTCGAGCCGCTGTTGGAGGAATTCGTCGATGGGGGCGCGGGACTCGGTGAGTTTTTCGGCGTCGCGCCGGCTGAGCGCGGCGAAGTATTCGGCGAGGACGGTGGCTTGCTCGCCGGTGAGCGTGAAGCTTGGCATTCGGACCTGAAGCCAGGGGCGAAGGGGTTCGACCTGCTGGAGGAAGCGGTGGAACCAGTTGTGCTGGACCTTTGCCCCTTCGCCGCGCAGAGAGGGTGGGGCGTTGATGATGTCGAAGTCGGGCCGTCCCGCGATGAGGCGGCGGAAGTATTGTTGAATGGTCGGCGCGTTGTCTTCGATTTCGTGGCAGCCGATGCAGTTGAGTTCTCGCGTGAGGTTTCTGCCCGCGGCGATGGGGCCTAGCGTGTCGACTTCGTAGTCGATGGTGAGCGTCTCACTGACGCGCGGGGGGATGCGTGAGAGGAGGAAGGTGCTCAGGGCCTCGGCTTCTCTTTCGGTGAGGTAGAAGTTGGGCATTTTGAGCTTGGCGTAGGGCTTCTTGAGCTTTTCGCGATCCCAGATTCGCGGGTTGAGCAGTTTGTGTTTGGCGAACCCGGCATGGGTCTGGGCGATCTGCTCTTTGGCGCGGTCGTCGATGGGGGACCAGTGGTTGAGGCGGTCGGCATCGAGTGGATAGACGAAACCGAACGTGTCGGGCTTTTCTTCACGCAAGTGGTGGAAGGCGTGGTCGTAGTTGGCGAAGTCGAGCTGCGTGATGGGCTTCTCGGCCCAGGTGCTCAGGTCGGTTCCGACGGGTGTAGTGTCTTCGAAGCCGCGGATTTTGTGGCAGGTGTAGCAGCCGTAGTGCAGGATCATCTTGTTGCCGAGGTACATCATCTTCTTGTCCTCGAGGGGCATCGGTCGGATGAGTTGGTCGGCGCGCTGTCGGCCTAGCGAAGACGTCAGCAGGGCGATGGTCATGTCGGTCAGTTCGCCGCCGGCGTCGTTCATGATTTCGCGGCTGCGGCGTTCTGATCGTTGGGCGGTGAGGAGTGTGAAGATCAGCGTGTCGGCCATCGTTCGACGGGGAGTGTCGAGTTCGAACTCCTCTTGCTGGAACTCGTTGTTGCGGAGGGTCATCAGGTAGGCGGCGAGGTCTGCGGCTTCGCGTTCGTTGAGACGCATGTTGGGCATCTTGGTGTCGGGCGCGTAATGGGACGGATCGATGACCCAGGCGTAGAGCCACTCGAATGTTGTCTTGGAGCCGATTCCTGAGAGTTCGGGCGCGAATCGGGTGAAGGTGGGCGGGTTGTGTTTTCTTTCGCTGTCGAACCGCGCGGACTCGGGGTCGAGGAAGGTGTCGACGTCGCCGGGGAACGCGTTGAGCGAGTATCGAACGCGTTGTTCATGGGTCATGCCCAGGTAGCGATGCTGTGCGGTTTCGTCGTCGACCGATTCGCTTTGTTTGACGTCTTCGGCGATCCACTCCTGGCCGAATTCGGTGATGTTCGCGTGGCAGGCGAGACAGCCTGTTGAGCGGAAGAGCTTGCGCCCGCGTTCGGCGTCGCCTTTGATGCTCTGGGGAAGGGGTGTTGGTGTCCACTCATCAGACACGGCGAAGAGGTACTTGGAGATGGCGGCGACTTCGGTTTGGGTTCGCAGCATGGGGTCGGGGTCGAGGGAGTTGGCGGCGACGGTGCGGCTGTTTTCCTGCTGGAAGAAGTGGGGCATTCGGGTGGAGGGGCGAAAGGCCTGCGGGGTGAAGACCCACTGCTGCACGAATTCGGGCTGAAGTTTGTCGGCGATGTAGGTGAGATCGGGTCCGACGCGGCGCTGGTTGGGGAGCGCGTCGACGTTGTGGCAGTTGACGCAGCCGAGATTCGTGAAGAGGTGTCGGCCCAGGTTGATGCGTTCGCCTTTTCGATCGCCTTCGAAATCGTCGATGTCGCTGATCTGCTGGTGGCACTTCGCGCAGCCGGCTTCGGTGTAGCGCGGCAGGAGCATGGGGCGGTCCCAGTAGTGTTCGACGGTTTCGAACGTGGTGTTGGGGACGCCGAGTCGGCGGAGGTAGTATTCATCCTCCCAGCGCTCGCGGATCTTGTGGGTCTCGGGCGAGTGTGCGGCGAGGACAAAGTCGGTTTCTTGGGGGTTTCCTTCATGGCAGACGGTGCAGCCCATGCGCTGCATGGGGTGAGAGGAGTCGACGGAGACGTAGAGCGAGAGGTCTGGATGGGCGAGGAGGGGTTGACCCAGGTCGATGGTCTTCCGGCCGCTCTGTTCCAGATAGTTGTTCACTCGTTCGAGGAGCGCGTCGAAGTAGGTGTTGCGCTGCTGGGGCGAGAGTCGGTTCCAATGAAGTGTGACCTGTGCGGGTGGTAGCTGTGACCCGGCGGCGGCAACGGGTGGATCGGGCAGGTCGAGAGGCGCTTCGCCGCGGCGCTGCAGGGCTTCGTTGATCGAGGCGAGGGATCTCTCGAGTTTTCTGGCGAGGCGGTCCTGGGCGAACTCGGGGTCGTCGATGGCGACGTGGCAGGTGGTGCAGCGATCGGTGGTGTAGCTGTCAAGATAGTTGAGGCGTTGGCGGACGTCGGGGAGGACGAGCTGCTTGACCTGGTGTCGTGCGGGGGTGGTTTTGGGTGCGGCGAAGTCGAGGATGGGCGCGTTGATCAGTCCTCGCACGAGTGGAATACCGCCTAGGATTCCGTCGTCGGCCAGCACGCCGCGGTAGGATTGGTCCCGTCGGAGGGCGTCTTCGGCGATGTCCTGAAGTTCTCTAAGCTTCTTGCTCGCCACGCGGACCGGTTTCGTCAGTTGGTCGAGTTCTGTTTGGACCTGGGCCTTGCGATCCTCCCAGCCTTCCTTGTCTTTGCGGAGGCGTTCGACTTCTTCCTCTTCGGCTGTGAGCCGGGCGTGAACGGCGCGGGTCTCCTCGTGATCGGGCCCGTGGGTGTTGAGGGCCTTCTCGTAGGTGTCGCGTGTCACGAGGAGTACCTGGTCCTTGCGACTCCATGCGCCGTTGGCGAGATTGAATTTGAGGTCGGCGTCGGTCAGTTCGGCTCGTAGCGCGTCTTCTTTTCCTGCGGCGGTCTGTTGGAGGAATTGCTCGGCGTCGCGCACGCGTTGCTGCGCCTGGGCGAGTTCCTGTTGGCGCTGTTCGGTCGAGGCGTCGAGGAAGTCGAGGTGCGCGAGGGCGGCCTTTCCGACGAAGTAGCGGTTCTGAAAGGCCCGCCAGGGTCGGTCGTAGTCGATGGTGATCATCCAGAGCAGCGAGATCGTCATGATGAGGCTGCTGACCGCGAACCATCGGTTCAGTCGTTCGGGTTTGTATAGACGCGTTTCGGGGGTCGGCATGGCGTTAGCTTCCGAGAGAGCGAACCGCGTGATGGGTGATCTCGCGGACTTGTATCAACACTGTAGGACGGGGTTCACACATTGAGGAACCACTCCGTGATACCGACGATGTAGTGCAAGTTGAGCGTCCAGCGGAGGACCATTTTGATCGGCATGAGCAGCATGGTCAGCAGAAGGAAGCTCATCACGCTGTAGCGAAGGAAGCCCATCTGGCGGTACATACGACGGAAAAAGACCAGTAGGATGATTGGGCCTCCCAGGAAATACCCGCCCAGCAGCAAGATGCCGGGGAGTTCGCGGAGGATGTAGTTACCCGGAATCGGGCGTTGCAGGAACTCGATCCAGAACATGTCTCGCGGCTCGCGGTTCAGCAAAGCGGCGGGGCGGTTGTGGTCCCAGAATTCGAACGGTCCGAAGAAGTTCCAGTTGGGTCCTCGAAGGAAGGTGCCGAACACGATCAGCACGACCCAGAGGATGACGAACCCGAAGAGGAAAGTCGAGATCGCGAAGGGGCGTTCCTTGAACGTGTAGTACCCGTTGCCTCGCGGGTTCTTGTCGATGTAGGGGATCGCGATCAGGCCTACGATGATCAGCCCCGGGAAGACGACGCCGGCGAGCCAGGGGTCAAAGTAGACGAGCATTTCCTGCAAGCCCAGGAAGTACCAGGGCGCCTTGGCGGGGTTCGGTGCGACGTTGGGGTCGGCCGGCTGCTCGAGCGGTGCCGGGAGCATGATCGCCCAGACGATCAGGGCAGCGGTACAGATGACCAGCGCGATCAGTTCGATGTAGACCAGGTCGGGCCAGACGAGGACCTTGTCGTCGGCGCCGGCTTCGAGAAGCGGTTTGCCTTCCTCCAAGCGTTTGTCGTTGATGGCGGCCTGTCGAAAGGCGAGCCAGAGGACATAGCTGACGACGACGATCATGATGACGATCGGGACGTTGTCGGCTTTTTGGACGATCTTGACGAAGTTGGGGTCCTGGCAGCTCACGATGAAGGCGAGGGTGCCCAGCGCGGCGATGGCGCCGGCGACGACGGGTTTCGTGAACCAGCGATAGCCGAGCAGAAACACGATGAGCGCCACGACCGAAATGATCAGAAACCAGTGCGGTTCGCAGAGGACGTTGACGAAGTGTTTCACGCTATCCATGGCGGAGTCGGCGGCGAGCAACGCGTCCATCGTTTCCTTCCATCGTTCCGTAGAAGATTTATGAGGCGGGTCTTACACCCGCACGGAGTCTACGCTTCCTGCTAGAGCGGTCCGCTGATTCCGCCGTCTTTTCTCACGCGCCAGAAATGGACGGCCAGGAGGACCGTCACGACGACCGGCAGGAACACGCAATGCAGCACGTAGAACCGCAGCAGTGTCGCCGGTCCGACGAAAGTTCCCGCGAGGAGTCCGAACCGGGCGTCGGAGCCGGCGTGGACGAGCGGGACACCGCCAATTTGGATGAAGGCGGCGCCGGGTCCTTCGTAACCGACGAACGGCGTTGCGCGCGCCATGTTCGATCCGACGGTGATGGCCCACATCGCCAGTTGATCCCAAGGGAGCAAGTATCCGGTAAACGAGAGGAGCAGCGTCAGCACAAGCAGGATGACACCGACACTCCAGTTGAACTCTCGAGGCGGTTTGTAGCTGCCGGTGAGGAAGACGCGCAGCATGTGCAGCCAGATCGTGATGATCATGGCGTGCGCGCCCCATCGATGGAGTTCTCGCTGCAGGCCTAGCGTCACGTGGGCGCGGAAGCCTTCGATGTCGAAGTAGGCGTATTCGACCGTGGGGCGATAGTAGAACATCAGCAGTACGCCTGTGACGACCTCGACGAGGAAGAGGAAGAACGTCAGTCCTCCCATGCACCACGTGAAGGAGAGTCGGATACCGCTCTTGCGAATCGCTACGGGGTGCAGGTGCAGGAAGACGTTGCTCAGGATCGCCATCGCGCGGGTCCGGCGGTCGCGCGGGACGCCATGGCGAAAGACGCTTCCCCAAATCTGTCCCTCTCTAACCCAGTTCATCAGCCGCATTGGCGTTTCCTACCTACGTATGTTGAACGCTTGCTTGTGGCGCTCGTTGACTGCTTTTCGTTCTGAATCCAACGGTTTTGGGCACTTGGACCCGGTTCCGGCGTTCTTCCGTATTTTTCTAGACCTCAAGGTAGCTTCCGGGTTGATCCCACTGGCCTAGTTCGTACTGATACTTCTTGCTCTTGTCCACGATGACGATTCCGGCGTCGACGAAGACGCGGAAGCGTTCGAGTGGGCGAGGCGTCGGGCCTTCGAAATTAATGCCGTCCGGCTTGTATCCGCTGCCGTGGCAAGGGCATTTGAACTTTCGATCATTGACCAGCCAGTTCGGGATGCAGCCCAGATGGGTACAGATGATGTTCAAGGCGGCGAGGCGGTTGCCGTCGCGAATCATCCAGATTCCCTGGGGTTTGAAGTCCTCGTTGACGTCGCCGTGAGTCATCTCGGCGTATTGCTGGAGCTTTCCGACGCGGACGCGCGGGTCGGGTTCCTCTAAGACGTTTGGCATGAGGAAGCGAGCCATCGCCGGGCCCACGGATACTCCCAACCCGGTTCCGAACGCACACCATCCTACGGTTAGTGCTGCGCCGCTGAGCATCGAGCGTCGGTTGGCGTCGGGGTCTTTCTTTGCCTTTCGTGCCGCCTCGAGGATCTTGGCTTGCCTGGCATCCGGTGGAAGCTCGCGCGGATCCTTGCGTCTCACCGCTTCAACGCCTGCGGGAATCTCCTGCTCCTTCCGGCGGATTCCGGCGGTTCCACCTCGCGATGTTGCGGCCTTGAGGAGGGCGGCGATCGCGGGGTCCGACTCGCCCGCCGTCGAGGCGGGGGCGTCCGCCTTCTTCGAGGCGACCTCGGCGGGCTTCTGTTCTGCTTTGGGTCTGGTCTGGGGCTCCTCACCGGCGGCGGCGGGCGCCGGGTCGACCTGGTCGTCGGGGACTTCCTCGGTGACGGTATCGAACTTGATGACGTCGACGGGGCATTCCTCGGCTGCGTCGAAGATTTCCTGGGTCAGGGGCTTGTTGAAATCCTCCTGCAGGGCGGCCGGTCGAATCACGCAGGTTTCTTCCTGCACTTCGAACACGGTCGGTGCCGCGGTTTCACAGGCGTCGCAAACGATGCAGCCCTCTTCGATCCAGACCTTTGTGACCAGCTCTTTGGAAGCCATGATCCGTGCATCCTTCTGACAGGGTGTTCGCGTCAGGTCGACCGCCGTGATTTTACGGCTTCATCGGCCCTGGTACGAACCACCGGGGACACGTCTGACGTCAACTGTTCGATCGCCTCCCAGACGGCGGGGTCTCGCAGGTTTGATGCTGCGTTTATGGCGGCGATCAGTAACTCCTCCACGCGTTGCGGAGGCATTTTATATCGCTGTGTTTGACTGGAGTCCTCAGCGGTCTGGTACCTGTTCTCGGCGCTGAGGAAGTCGCGATCGAGGAGATCGAGGAGCGTCGACTTTCCGGCATCACTTCCCAAGCGCGCCAGCGCAAGTGAGGCGGACCAGGCGACCTCGCCTTCTTCCCTGAGTCGAGTCGCCGACAGTGCGCGGATGACGCGGACGTCTGAATCGGCGGCGAGAAGCGACAGGACGGTACAGGCCATCAGGTGCGTTTCGGAGGAGTAGGCGTCTCCCAGCAGGTTGAGCATCGGGTCCACGGCGCCTTTTGCCGCGGGTAGGTCATGGAGATCGCCGAGGGCGTGCATGGCGGTCTGCACGTAGGGTTCTCGCCCTGTACGGATGATTTCGATCAGGCGTTGCACGGCGATCGGCTCGCGCGTGCGACCGAGCGCGAGAATCAGAAACTCGAGTCGACGCGAGCGCACCGCTTGTTGGCGAGATCGCTGAGCCCCGACGGTAGGGATACTCTCGAGATCGCCGAATCCGGCCTCGACCAGTGAGTGGACACGCCGGGCGACGGTTTCGAGTTCGACCTGTGTGAGGCCGGTCTCTTCGCCTTTGTTTTTGAGCTGTAGGCTCAGTTCGAGCGCGGCCTGCCAGAGCTGCTTTTCTCGGGGGAGCAGAAGTCCGAGGCTCTTCTCTCCACTGCTGGCTTCGAGTGTGTCGAGCAGCTCTGCCATCGGGCGCTCCTGGTGCGCCGAGGGTGCACCGAAGAGGAAGACGACGAGTACAGCGCCACCGACGATTGTGCCGACGATGACCAACGGGACGGCAAAGAGCTGTCCCATCAAGGAAGGTGTCATCGGTGCGATGTCCGGCGTTGCGTCGCCTTCGCCCTGGGAAGGAGCGCCGGCGATGGGGTCATCGTCGGAACTTGTCGTTGAACGGTCGGTTTCCATGAAGTCAAGCCGCGCCGAGCCTGCGGACGCGGATCATACCCGTTTCGTGGCGTCGAGCCCACCAACCGGCGAGATCCGGCACTCACCCGTCGTCGGTGTGATTGCCGACAAACGGAGTGAGGGCGATGCCTGGAGGCGGTCCCCGACGTCGAGCGAGAGGCACGGCCTGAGCCGGGCAGCCCGCTGGCGGTTCAGTCTTCCTAAGTTAGCTATTTGGTGATCGCGAGGGCCGGATCATCTTGTCCGGATGGGCCCGCCGGCGAACGCCGGGAGACGCCGACGCCGCAATAGGCGCATTGTTCCGATGATTAAGGAACGCGTCAACCGATTCGCGGGGAGATTCTGCGGGTGGTCGCGAGGTCTTGCCGGAGGTGCATGATCCGAAAACTGACGGGCGTGGGTGGTTTTCTTGTGCGTGGGACGCGTTTGATCTGAAAAGCAGGTGACGTACACTTCGACATCGGAGGTGTGACCGTGATCGAAACAAGCGTTGAATCCAGAATTTGCAGTCGGAAACGACGAAATCGTGTCTTGGGCCTTCTTGCACTCGTGGTGGTGCCCTGCCTTGCCCTGGCCGCCCAGGAGCCGGATCCGGGGCAGGTAGAGGACACGTCGCAAACGCAGCCGCAGGTTGAGCCCCCAGTGGGGGATGCTGCGGCAGGGGTGGCTGAGCCAGGGGGTACTCCGGTTGGCGAAGCGGAGCTGCTGGGTGAACCATCGGGAATGGACCCGGTCTCTGACTACGGATTGTGGGTGTTAACGCCGGCGATTGTGGCCATCTTCCTTGCCATTTTCACGCGACAGGTCGTTCCGGCACTGCTCATCGGGATCTTCGTTGCGGCATTTATGGCACTTCCCTGTCGTCCGCCGGAGGATTCCTATCGGGAGGCCGGCACGGTCGTCGGTGGCGTGCGTCTGACGGTGGAACAGTACATTTTTGGAGCGATCAGCGAGCCTCCTGAGGAGGAGAAGAACTTTGCCCACCTGAAGATCATCTTGTTCACACTCATCATCGGCTTCGTCGTCGGGGTCATTGGTCGCAATGGCGGAACGGCAGGCATGGTCAGTCTGATTGCGGGCGAGACCCGGTCTCGTCGGCGGGGGGCGTTGACGGCCTGGTTTGCGGGCTTGGTCGTCTTCTTCGACGACTACGCCAACACGATGATCGTGGGGCCGACGATGCGATCGGTCTTCGATAGGCTACGGCTTTCAAGGGCTAAATTGGCGTACATCGTCGACTCGACCGCCGCCCCGGTGTCATCCATAGCATTGATTGGAACATGGGTTGGCACTGAAGTAGGGCTGATCCAGCAGGGGCTCGATGATGTTGCCCGGTCGGGGGCGCCGATGCTTCAGTCGAGCGGTGAGCCGCTGACGGGGATGCAGGGCTTTCTATACAGCATTCCGTACCGATTCTATCCCCTTCTTGCCTTGGTGCTTGTCTTCCTCGTTGCTGTGACGGGCCGGGACTTCGGGCCGATGAAGCGTTCCGAGCGGAAATCGCTGAGTAAGGTCGACCCCGTGCCAGCGGTTTCCGTATCGGCTGACTCGTCGTCGGGGTTGGCACCGCCAAGATGGTGGTTAGGCATCATTCCAATTGCCGTGCTCGTGATCGGGACGCTTGGGGTCTTGGCAGCGTCGGGGCTCTCTTCCGCGAGTACGGTCGCGGCCATGAATGCGCTCGGGGCGGACGGCGAGCGACTCTGGGAACAGAAGGCGTGGTGGGATCAGGCGTCATCCGTCATCGGCAACGCGGATACCGGGTTGTCGATTTTCTACGGCGCGTTTCTGGCGGCAGTGGTGGCCGTGCTGCTCACGATGCTCGCCCGTGCGTGTTCTGCACGCGATGCTGTGGATGCCGGGCTCGAAGGTCTGGCACGGATGTCGCCGGCCATTGTGATTCTCGTTCTTGCATGGGCGTTGTCGACTGTCTTACGTGACCTCCAACTAGGGCAGATCGTAGCGGATCACCTGGATCGAGCCGAATTCGACCCGAAGTGGCTGCCCATGTGTGTCTTCATTACTGCGGCATTGGTGTCGTTTGCCACGGGTACCTCTTGGGGAACAATGGGAATTCTCTGTCCGATGACGGTCGCCATCGGGGCGCGATTGGTTTTGGAGGTTAATCCGACCGAGGCGATGCCGCTGATGTACGCGTCTATCGGCAGTGTGCTGGCTGGTGCGGTCTTCGGGGATCATTGTTCGCCGATCAGTGACACGACGGTGCTATCGTCGATTGCTGCGGGGTGCCGGCACGAGGAGCACGTGTGGACGCAGATTCCGTATGCGTTGGTTGCCGGCGTTGCGGCCATCGGTTTGGGTGACGTGCTCTGCAGTGTGTACCATCAGCCTTGGTATTACGGTTTGGGCGCTGGTTGCGTATTCCTGTTCCTTTGGGTGTTTATCGTCGGGCGTCGTCCGGTGGCCAGCCCCGCGGAGGCGCTGCCGGATCCGGAGCCGAATCTGAGCGTGGGTGCCTGAGCGGCTGCTTCGCTCGAAACATCGAACGGGTGCATAAGAAGAGGCCGCCTTCGATAACGAAGACGGCCTCCTTGCTTCAACAAAACGGTCTATTCCGCTCTGTCACCGACTACGGCGCCGGACAGAAACAGAAGCCATCGAACGCGGCGGTATCTCCATCCGCGCACCCTGGGCCGGACTGCCAGTTCGTTACGTTCTGCACGTCGTTGGCATCGACGTCGCAGTCTCCGTCAAGATCCTGACGGAACGTCCCTCGAAGCGGGTGGCCTTCTATCTGGAATACCGCTATTCCCCAGCCAGTCGGCGTATAGTCGCAGACATCGAACTCGTTGAGCACGCCGTCGCCATCGATGTCCGGGTCGCAGTTGTCGTCGACCAAGTCACCGTCACAGTCCGAGGTGTCCGGATCGCACGGATCGCCCATTCCGTCGCCGTCGCAATCGTCCTGTCCCGGATTGAAGACGAGCGGGCAGTTATCCTCTGAGTCGCACTCGCCATCGCCGTCGGTGTCGTCGGGGTTGTCGAGCGGACAGGGATCGCAGACGTCGCCGACGCCGTCGCCGTCACCATCGGCTTGATCCGGGTTGTAGTCGTCAGCGCAATTGTCGCAGAGGTCGCCTTCCTCGTCGCCGTCCACATCCGACTGATTCGGGTTCGTGACTGTGGGGCAGTTATCGCAGGCGTCACCGAGGTAGTCGCCGTCCGAATTCGTTTGATCGGGATTGGCGATGAAGACGCAATTGTCGCAGTCGTCGCCCAGGCCGTCTCCGTCTGTGTCAATCTGATAGGGGTTGTAAAACCACGGGCAGTTGTCGCAGGCGTCGGGGTGTAGATCGCCGTCCCAGTCGGCGGCACAAGCCTCGCCGTTGTTGCTGGCATACCCACCTCGTGCGAGGCAGGTGGACTCGGGAAGATCCGAACAGGTCTGCTCGGGGGGAGTGGTTCCGGAAACCGCCTGGCAGCAATCGACGCTGGTGCAGACAGCCGTGGCACAGGTTGAACCGTAACCTGCGGCGACACCGCCGAGATCGTCACAGCATATTACGTCGGCGTCGATACATGTCCCGTCGGGCATGCAGCAGGCTCGCATTCCGCCACAACGTGAGTTGCGGCCTTGCGAGGCGCAGTACGAAGTCGTCGTGTGGACTATGCCGTCCCCGTCTCTTCCTGCGGTCGCCTCTTCGTGGGGTGGTGGGCAGCACATGCCGACCACGTTTCCTTGTTCTTCGCAACAGGAGCCGTTGCCTCGACAATAGGCTGTATACTCCGGGCCTGGCCCTGGGATATCAGCGGCTTGGACGACCGTTCCAAGTGCCATGTAGCTTCCGGCGACGATCGCCAGGAGGCAGAAGATGCGCAGTCCTTTCGGGGCTTCACTGGTGTTCATGTTGTCCCTTCCATCAATGAGTGCATGTGGGCAACGAGACCCACGGGCGGATGGACTCGTCAAGGCAGGACGCGTCCATCCAAAAACCACAGATTGCTATCAAACCATTTCACAGAAGTCAGATCGACGTCGATATGCGAACGCTACAGCAGGGGACGAAATCCGATGAATCCGCCATGCTGATCACCATGGGCGGAGGGCCATATGCCTTGCCCGAGGATCGCAGGTTTCGCATGAGGGTCGCACGGGCATGGCGGAGCGCGAGGGAGGCGGGACGAAAGGAATGTCGTCTGTGGTTTCGGGGCGAACGGTCGTGGCCGGCGCGGAATCGGCTGCAGTTTCAGGTGCTTTGTCATATCGCCGTTAGAGGCCACGATGCGCGCAAATATCATTTCAACTCCAGCGGCAGACTCCGTCTGCCTGGTGGAGAGGCGTTAAACGAACGGTCGCAGAGGGCGGGCTGATGATCGAAAGTGGATTCGTAACGTGCTGATTCGGCTCTGAAAAGCCGAGTTTCCTTGCACCGTCACACCGATCGCGCCTGCCGAGCGGTCAATGTACTCTCTGAGGCATTCGATTGCCAGCCCGAATTCGGGGCTTGCGGAGTGCTCGTTCCGGGCCGGAGGAGTGCTCTTTCCTCGCCAGCGCCCGAACTTTTTTTCGCAGGGTCTCCTCTGTCTGACACGCCTAGCGGCGATAATCGAGTTGCTCTTTGCGCGGTGCAAAGTTGGGCGAATAGGGGTGGGTTGTTAACAATAAGAGTTCTCTTATTGTTGTTGCGCATTACCTTCCGTCGGGGCCTAATGGGGTCTGATGCACGCTAGCGTTGCGTTGTGGGCCTGACTCCATCCGAATTGAACGGATTGTTCTCTGAACGCATTGGCGAATCAGGTCTAGGATAGACGGAGGGATGCTGGGCTGGTTCGGTTTCCTGTGGGCGTAGTTTGTACAGTGAGACTCACTGGGCTTCTGGTCGAGGGTCTGCAAATAGGGCGATTCATCTGCATTTGGGATGGTCCAAAGCGCGCCTCTCGTGGCCAGATCGCGGTAACTATAGTGTTGAATCTCGCGCGCGCGAGAAGTCGGTGTTTACGGGAAGCTGCATTCCCGACCTAGGCTTTTTGGGAGAGATTGCCATGTTCCGCTTGAGAAGATCCACATGGGTTGTCCTGGGGTTGTCGTTTCTGCTGATCGGGGGGCGGTCGTCGGCGGAGACTGTGTACCAAAACGGTGACTGGGGGACGATCGGGATCCCTCACAGCTTTATCAACCTCGAGGCTGGTGATCAGATCACCCTTGCGGGGAGCTGCCGTGCGGTCGCCAACATCGAGTTGACGCTGGCCAATCTGGTCGTGCCAAACACCGTGTCGGTCAGGGTGCGTCTGTACGCAAATGACGGTCGCGTTTCACCCCTCGTAGCCGCTGGGAATGAACCGGGTACGGAGCTTTTTGACAGCGGTGCCATGACGGTGGCGCTTCAGCCGACGGCCGCACCGTTCGTCGGCAGCTTCAACGTGTCGTTTGCCCCGCCGCTTGTCGTTCCCGACACGTTCACGTGGACCATTCAGCGACTCGACGGTCCGCTCCAGCAGGAGCGTATCGGGCCGCCGAGTGTCGGTTCCAGCAGCGACTACATCTGGCAGCATGATCCAAATGGTTGGTCACCGCAGAAACCCGCCGTCGCGTCCAACAGTTTCTACGCGGTTGTGAGCGCGGTGGGCGGGTCGGCGACGATCACCTGCCCCGCGGATGTGGCCGTGCAGTGCGGGAGCGATACGTCTCCGCTGGCGACGGGCGAGGCGATTGCGTCCGGGTGTGGGGCCGTGACCGTGACCTACGCCGATGCGTCACTTGCGGGGTGTGGCGGTACCGAGACGATCACGCGAACGTGGAGCGCCGACGACGGTTCGGGGACACCGATGACCTGCGCTCAGGTCATCAGTGTTTGGGACACATCACCTCCGGAACTGACCGGCGTTCCAGCGGGCTTGACGATCGAGTGCGGTTCTATACCGCCGCCTGCCAGTCCTGTGGCGACGGATGTCTGTTCGCCCGGCGGCACGGTCGCGTTCGGCGAAGTCGCAAGCGGTACGTGCGGAAACGTGACGATAACACGGAGCTGGGCGGCCGCAGATGCATGCGGTAACCAGACGATTGCGTCACAGTTGATTCAGGTCGTCGATGCGACGGCGCCTGTGGCGGTGGCCGATCTCGTTCTGATCAGTGAAGGTGACGAAGAAGGGACTGACCACCACCACGGCCACCACGACGACGACGAAGGCAGATTCCAGATCGTTGCCTCTTGTTCCGACAACTGCGACGGAAGCGCGGGATGTGGTCTCGTCACCGCGGTTGCCGAGCTTCGTTGTGTCGGCGGCGGTGTCGTGGCGGTTGTGTCCGGAGAGATCGTCGAAATCGAGATCGACGATGAAGAGTGCGAAATCGAGGTCGAGGATAATGAGATCGAGATCGAGGGCGACGTGACGCTGGTTGTCACGTGCACGGATGCGAGCGGGAATACGTCCCAGGCGACGGCCGTTCCGGTCGGCCTGGCGCTGGATAACGACGACGAGTCGGAAGTTGACGATTAGGCGGATTCGACAGGAGACCGGTCTCTGTGGCAGATCGGTCGATGGCTGGAATCGGGCGGATCGGATGTGTTTCGCACCCTAGCCCGCTCGGTATGCCGTAGGAGGTTCCGAAAGTACTAACAGACGCCCTTTCTCGGACGCAACGTCCGGGTGAGGGCGTTTCTCATTCGCCGTCGCCATTATCGGTTGTTGTTCCGTCTTGCCGCGGGTTCTTTACTCTGCGCTGACCCTCGCCCTATGATTGTCATGGCGTGAATGGCGGAATCGGGGGCAATTCCACGGGGTTACTTGAACATGCGCGCGCGTCGGAAGAACACATGCTGGTGGAGCGTATGGCTTTGCACCGCGGCCTGCGGCACGATGGCGCAGGCTGATGGGCTGTCGTCTTCGAGCGCAACGCAGACTCAGCCTTGGAAGCGCGTCTTCGCATCTGATTCGTCGGTCGTTTCGATGACCAGCCGGCACGGCACTGCAGCGAGGTTGGCTGACGGAAACCTAGCGGCTGCGTCGATCCCACCGGGTTCTCAGGTCTACCGTAACGAGATCGCCGTGGCGAGCGATCTTTGGACGCCCGGAGCCGGGCGACGAATGGCCGATGATGTCGTACTCGAGGGTGGCGCCTGCAACGTACTCTATTATGACCTCGCCGTCGGGGGTGTCACGGGCGGAACATTCGATGTGGATGTTGCGTTGTGGGATGGTGATCCATGCGAAGCCGCTTCGACCATCATTCCGGGGACCGCGCGACAGATTCCAGGCGTGCCGAGCAATGGCACTCTGCAACTTGTGCAGATCACGTTGGCCGCGCCTGCGGCGGTTCCCGGCACGGTGTGGATTGCGGCGACGTTTTCGACGGCCGGCGGAGGATGGGTCTTTGCCGAGCAAGCCGAGATCGGCCTTACAGGGGATTTCTGGTCTGAGGACAATCTGACGCAGGGCTGCGGGCTCTTTCAGGTCGCTCCGGGGACTTCGTTGTATGGCGGGTTTTGGGCGAACGTCTATTGCGAGTTGCCGGCACCGCCGATCGGTGCGTGCTGCAATGGCGTGTCGTGCAACGAGGTGACTCAGGCTGAGTGTGTTTCAGGCGTTTGGCAGGGCGATTTCACCACGTGCAGCCCAGACCCCTGCCTTCCGGGCGCGTGCTGCGGGGGGGCGACGCTAACGACTTGCAGCGACACGACCGAATCCGGTTGCGTCGGTGGCGGCGGCTTGTTTCACGCCGGCGCCTCCTGCTCGCAAAGCCCTTGCCTTCCGACGTATTCGGTATTCGCGAACAACTTCGATACGGGGGGGGCCAGAGGTACCATCGCTGCAGGAACGATGTGGGGTGACGATCTCGACCTCGGTGCCACGGCGCCTTGTGAACTTCTCGCGTTCGACGTTGAGGTGGCGTCTGAGGTCAACGCGACCACGTTCGACGCCCATGCGGTGCTCTGGACGAACGATGATCGCGGAACGCCGCTTGACTCGATGGATGACATTCCGCTGACGCCCATGACGGGGACGGCGGTGAACTTCGCCGGGATTCCCGGAAGCGGCGTTCGACAACGCCTTCTGGCCGGGCCGTTTTCTGGTATTCAGCTCGATCGAAAGGTGTGGTTGGTGCTGTCAACGACCAGTGCGCTGTCCGGTCCGGTTCTGGCAGGCATGGCCGAGGTCGGGTCCAGTGTTGACGGCTTTGCCATATTTGATGATCCCGCGCAACCCGGCCTCTGGGCTGGGGGTTTCAGCTTCGGTGGTTTCGATCCGGCCGGATGCCCGTCAGGCCCATCGTGCCGTCCGGCCGGAAGCTTCAAGATCAACGTGTGGTGTTCCGGCGAGCGTCCGCCCGGCGCGTGCTGTGATGCGCTGTCGGGGACGTGCATCGACAACGTCCCGCCCGGGCAATGTCCGGGAAGATGGATGCCCGGCGTGACCTGCGACACCCATCCATTTGATCCGCCGTGCGGCACCAGTGCGTGCTGCGTGGCTACGCCCGTGGCCGGGTGCATGGATACGGTTCCAAGCTTTTGCGCATCGCTCGGCGGAGCGGTCGCTGTTGGGTCACTCTGTAACGATCTCGGATTCAGCTGTCCGCGGGATGTGTGTTTGACCGCCACGGGGGATTGCTCGGTCGCTCACGTAGGGGTCGGGTGCGACGACCCATTCTGCTGTGAATCGGTTTGTACGACCGACAGTTTCTGCTGCGACGCCACAAACATCGATGCATGGTGGGATACCTCGTGCGCGGGTTTGAGTCAGACCTGCCCGGCAAGTTCTCCCTGTCCGTCCGGGACCATCAACTTCGTCGATCCGCCCGACGGTACGGTCGATGCGCGTCAGCCGCACCCGCCGTTCGACGCCGCGAACCGTCAGGGTATCAAGACGATTCTCGTCGAGGCGCCGCCGGGTGCGAACAACCTGCTGTGCTGGACGCCGAGCGAGACCGTGGTGGATAACTCCGTCAACATGATTACACGTGTGGTCGACGTGGGCGGTGGCCGGTTCGCCGTCAGTCTGTTGCGGTCCATCAGTAGCGGGGGCGTTACGACGATCACGTACACGGATGACGCCGGGGTGGCGCAGTCGGCAAGCTTCACTTCTCATCCCGGAAACGTCGATGGCGATACGCTGGCCAACGGCACCGACGTTCAGGGGCTCTTTACCTGTCTGGAAGGCACCTCAACCTGCGAACTCTGGGAGTGTGACGCCGACCATAGCGGTCGATGCACGCCAAGCGATGCCCTTCGGGTGATCGATCTGCTCAACGGTGCGGGCGACTTTGATCCCTGGATGAATACTCCCTTGCCGTAGGTCAAGTTCTCACCGGCAGCGCCTTCGATTTGTGAGGTGAACTGCGGGATGCACGCCTACCCGTACCCGTAGCCCGCTCAGCATGTCCGTTTCTCCCATCCGGTCCAGGCGTTCGAGTTCCAAAAGAAGAGGCCGCTCGTCGCGAGCGGCCTCTTCAAAACGAACCTCAACGTCCTTTGGTTACGCTGGAGCGCGCCTGCGCCGCATGAGTACGCTCGTTCCCGCGGCCAGCACGAGCAGCGTCATCGCCAGCAAGCCCCATTCGGACACGGTAGGGATGCCTGTATATCTGCACGTACACTCGCGCGGTTGTCCCGAAGGGATACACTCCCCCGGGCACGCGCCGTCGCTGTTGCCGTCGCACTCCTCCCCGGCGTCGATGAACTCGTCGCCGCAATTTCCGCATATGCAGTTGAGTGGGCACGGCATTCCGTTGGGGCATAGGTTATCCGGCCATGGTGCCTGAGGGTCGCACACTTCGGCTGCCTGCTTGATGCCGTCGCCGCAACAGGTGCACTCATTCGGTGCGCCTGGGGGCCGGCACGTTCCCGGAAACGAACACGTTAGGTCGTCCGTACCGTCACACGTTTCCGCCGGGTGGTTCACGGTATTGTCGCCGCAGGGTATCAGGTCCGGGCATTTGCAGTTTGGCGTGCATCGTCCGGGACACGCAGCATCGTCAGTTCCGTCACACACCTCGCCCGGGAGGTTCACGACATTGTCTCCGCAGATCGGCACGCTGCTATTCGGGCAGGTGCAATCTACCCGGCACAGTCCGGGACAGGCGATATCGTCCGTTCCGTCGCACTGCTCGGCTCCCTCGCGGATGTTGTTACCGCATTCCGGCCCTGGCGTCGGTTTGATATCGAGTGCGTCGACGTCGTCTCCCGGTTCGAGCCCCAGCATCGCAGCCGTGGCGAACAGAGAAAACGTCCCAGTAAAACTGGCGTAGAAGACGTCCGCGGCTGAGAGCCCGAATGCCGCCAGGGTAGGAGATCCCGGCGCAAGGGAGAACAGCACCTCGTCGGCGCCGGGATCCAATTCCCCATCCCGGAAGACGTCGGAGAGTATCAGTGCGTCAATGACGTCGCCGGCGCCGAGGCCCATCGTGCCGGGCAGTGCATAGGCGACGAGATTGCCGAGGCTGAACGCGCCGGACGAAGGGTCGTAGTGGTAGATCGTACCTCCGTCTCCCGGTGCGGGAAACGACGGACCCACGAACGTACCGAACCACAGCCCACGCGGGTCATCGGGAAAGTCCCGGAGTTCCATTCCGGTCATGTTGTCATCCCCGGTGTCGGCCAGCAGGGGACGAAGTCCGAGCAGCGTGCTGTCAACAATGAGCGTGTTCCCCGGTGATGCCAGAGGAGGTGTCAACGCTTCCGCGTAGCTTCCGAACGCTCCGACCATCGATCCGTAGATATCGGCCGCGATACCACCGGCCGGCCCTCCAAATACTGCGGTCATGTAGACCGCTGAACAATAACCGCCCACGGCCGCACGAGGTACGGAGAAGAAAAGTACGCCCGGCGAGGGGATCATCAGGACGGGATCCATCGTGCCGTCCGTCCCGAACGAGAAACTGTTGATCGCGTCACCCACGGCAAACGAGCCGGGGACTGGTGCACCGACCAGTGGCGGCACGCGGACGTTCGTGACGTCCGGCGGTGACCCTCGCGTTGCCCCCGAGGACACATACACCGTCACTTGCTCGTCCGGAAGCGTGTTGTCATCGAATACGTGGTTCGGTGGTTTCAGCGTTACCGTGGGGTCTAGTCCTACGCTCGCGTCGTCGACGGTGAAGGACGCCGGACTCTGTAGCAGCAACTCCGCGTCTTCGTTCGGTGGGCCGGAACCGTGACCCGCACTAACCAACCACCCATAGGGAACGCCGTCTCCGTCGTACATCAACACGGCACCAAAATCCGGATCGTGGTAGTATGTGGAATCGGGCAGTGCGAGGTTGGGTGGAAACCCCGTCAGCGGAGTCTTGCTCTCGACCACCATGGGACGCCTGTTATACAGGTTGACCCCTGCCGTGGTCTCCACCTCGACGTAGATCTCGAAGAAACTCCGTGCGGGAAAGTCCAACGCGGTGGTTCCAGCGAGATCCAGCGACGTGACCTCCCCCGTACTGTTCCTGTAAAAGGCGCTCTGGGGCAATCCGTTGACGGAGTCGAAGTAGGGTTGTCCGGCACGAAGGGTAGCCCCGCCAGCCGTCATCACGAGGGACAGCATTTCGGTGTGCACTTCCCGGCGCGTCAACGGACCCTCGGACCAGTCCATCGGTGGGAAGCAAGGGTCTGGAACGGTCAAGGCCGTAGCAGGATACGCCGACGATGGACCCGCACTGCAGATCGCCACTCCGGCAGGTGGGCCGGGCTCCGCCCCTTCGGCAAAAGGATCGCTTCTCCCCACAACGGCTGTTCCACTCGTGAAACTCAGTGTAATCGGGTTTGCCAGATCGTCCAACTTGTAGAGCTTGAACGAGCCCGTCGACGGAAACGTGTCCGGGCAGCTCGCATCACCGGGTCCCCCCGGAAAGGGCTGAGCGGACACGGCGGTGACGCCGGCTCCGGCCATACAGCAGAAACAGAAGAATGATATGCACTTCATGGCAAGTCTCCTCTCCAAGGCGGCCTTGGTCGCAACTAGAAAGTTCCTGATCCAAACAACATGGCAGGACGGCATTCGTGCCAGTCCATAGTGCAGTTCGCCGACATGTCCCGAATATCGAGCCCTGTGTCGTCATCGTACCCAAGCAGACTTTCCCGTTCAAGAAGAAAAGGTTCCTCGTAGTCCAGGCTCGCAAGTGCCGGGCAGTTTCATTGCAGGAATCCTCTCTGGGCGCACACCCACTATTCACACTGTGAAGGTGGCAAAGTAGTACTTTGCGAGGAACTCAAGTCCTTGTGGTGTAACGGTTTAGACGCGTATCCGAACCACGATTCATGCGGCCCGGCCCCTGCGATATTGTGATCGCTTGCGAACCTCTCCCACTGCCAATCGTCGGTCAACGGACTCGATGCCCACCCGGACCGCGATCCCGCCTACTGCGGCGTCCTGGAGGAGACGATGGCGGCTCATGGATCGCACGTTTGAGATCAAAGGCCCGGGGGAGAAGGTCCGGCTCGCGGCGGCGGGTGTGGTGGCGGGTCTCGTGTCAGCGCGGTTCGGGGAGCAGAACGCTAACTGAGCGTCGCCCGCGTGGTGGCCGATGCCATCTGCGGTGCCAACAGGAGTGACGCCCGATCGACGCGGGAGGCTGCTTGGAGGTGACCGCGACGATGGTTGACAGACGGGAGTTCCGTGTTTTCAATAGCTTACGATCCCACGGGGCGTGGCGCAGCCCGGTAGCGCGCCTGCTTTGGGAGCAGGAAGTCGCAGGTTCAAATCCTGTCGCCCCGAATACTCGCCTGGGAAGACACTCCATCACTTGTGCAGGGACGCCTCGTCTCGAGGTTGTTTTGAGTCGAAGACTCCGCGATGCGAGCATGCCCATGACACGAGTGGCGGCGGGATGTGCGTTCGGGGATTCGGACGGGTAACCCGGATTGGGCCCAACAGGACTTGAACCTGTGACCTCGTCGTTATCAGCGACGCGCTCTGCCAACTGAGCTATGAGCCCCGAACCGGGCAATGTAATACGGCTTCGGGAGATGTCAACTCAGCCCCGTGCTCCGCACCCAGAGGATCATAGAACGCCGAAAAAAACGCCCATCTCGACCGACGGCCTTGCTCCCGGCCCGCCCACCGGGCCCCGCGCTGCAAACCCGCCTGCGGCACCTGGGCCGCGGACGTCATTCCTTCGCGTTCGTCTGGAGGAGTACCACGCCGGACGCTCATTCCGGCGATCGCGCTACTTCGCCGGTTCCTCCGGCGCCAGGACGGTCTCGTACGATGTTCCATCCAGCACGACGACGACCCTCTCGCCCAGCGCGAAGCACTTGGCCAAGTCGGGGTGCTCATGCACCAGTCGGAAATACTCGTCGCTGAACAGCTCGATCTTCGTCGTCTCCGAGTTGTTGTCGTAGGCGCCGTCGATCCATCGATCACGGATCCGGTAGAACGTCCGACCCGCCACACGTTTGGCCATCGGGGGGGCGGATACTCCCTCCTTGCGTTCCAGATCATCCGAGAGACGGTTGATCAACGAAGCCATTTCGGCCGCGTCGACCTTGCCGAGCTTGACCATCCTTGTCGACGCTCGAACGCGCGCTTTCCTGGCGACGGCTGGCGTACTCGTTCCGGCCGGGGCGGCCCGGTTCATCGCTAGGCCCGCGTCAACCATGATTCCCTTCTTCCTTCCGCCGTTCAGCGGAATCGCTGCCAACGCCTCGCGGAGTACGTTCCTCCGCTCGCCGGGCGCGACGGCGACACTTCCCGGCTCCGTCACCAGATAGGCTGTGTATGGCGTCACGATCCCGTACTTCGTGGCGAGCTGGACGATCGTCTCTCTGAGTTCCTTGTTCTCACCGTGGAGCCTCATCTCGTCGAGCAGGTAGGCGACCTTGCGAGTCGCCCACAACCGAGGAAGAAAGGCATGTTCCCTGCTCTCACCGGGAAACGTCGCTTCGTCCACAAACCGCTCGAGCTTGCCCCGACGCGTCCCGGTTAGCTCCACGGCCTTGCCGCCCTCCCCCTGATAACGCCCGACCACGACGAGCTCGCTTCCGGCAAAGAGATCTCCCAGCTTCGGCGGATAGAGATCATGTACGTTCAGGTTCTTCATGACCAAGGAGAGGCTTGCCAGCACGGGCTCGGAGACCTTCCGGTAGAAGCTCGACAGTTTCAGTTCGAGATCTTCGCCCGGCTCGACATAGTCTCGTGTACCTCCGTTCTGTTCCGCCAGCAGGTCGAGCAGCCGCGTATTGACATCGTAGCCCACGCCGAACACGTAGAGTCGTATTCGCCCGTCACGACGGCCGGACATATTCTCGAGGATTTCCTGTGGGTCGGTCACGCCGATCGTCGGCTGCCCGTCCGTCAGGAAGACGATCTGATGAGGGCGATCCGTCTCCAGGTGGATGACCCCGTCGAGGGCACGTAGCAGGGCGTCGTTGATGTTCGTGCCTCCGATGGCCGTTAGACCATCCACAAACTCATGGGCCGCCTGAACCGTTTCCTTCGTCGCAGCTACAACCGTTCGACGAAAAGGTCTGGCCTCATGTGAGAACGGAATGACATTGAAACGGTCCTCGGCACGAAGCTGATCGAGGCAGAACTTCAGCGATCGTTTCGCCTGCTTGATCTTCTCTCCCGACATGCTGCCCGAGGTATCGATTACGAACGTCAGGTCCTTCGGTACCACGTCATTCGTATGGCGCTCGACCGGCGGCGCGATCCGAACCAGAAAGAAGCCGTCCTCCCCGCTTGGGCGATGCGTCAGCACGGTCAGACCGAACTCCTTCTCGCTGAGGGTGTAGTACAGCTCGAAGTCGCGATCTGCGACGATGTTCCGGCCTTCATAGCTAGCGCCGGCCCTGCGATCCGACGGGCGGCTGATCGCCACCTTGTGCGAGGGGCTGAACACGCTCTTGATGGGCGTTTTTCCCTCGATGCTCACGAAGACGCCGACGGTTTCGATCGGTACCGCCAGCGATCGATCCGTTCCCAGCGGATACCGATACCTGACCAGTCCATCCTCGATGCGGAGCATCTGCGTGTACGACAGACGGACACGGACTTCACTGTGCGGGTCGATCGGGAAGATTCTTGCTCGAAACATCCGCGTGCCCAGATACTCGAGCAGCGCCGGGTCTCGCATCCGTGTGACGATCGACTCGTACACCTGCCGCGCCTCTTCGACGCTGAGTACCTTCCCCTCGATCTCCTGTCCGTTGACCTCCATGCTGAATTGGCCAATCGCCACGTCGTCATCGAGAGGAAAAACGTACGTTCCCTCAATCACACGCGGGTGCGGGTTGAAGAAGACCTGCTCGATGCGCGTAACAGCCACCCCGTCAACAATCGAGGTTTCGACCTTGTGCGTCTTGACTTGCAGCGGCGTGTTCCGTTGCGGCGGCATGGGTCTTGAGGGCCGGGGAACCGGTACCGGACGTGGAGGGTGAGGGTGCGGCCGCGGCGGGTGCGGATGAGGATGCACTGGCTGCACCGGTTGCGGATGAATGATGATGGTCTGTCCTTCCGCTGCGGAGAAGCAAAGACCGAGCGTCGCGGCGAAACCGGTCCAACGTCCCAGAGTCCGTCCTACCATGTCATGCCCCCTTTGGTCTTAACGGTGCGCCGTCTGAGCTCGCGCCCTACACGCCCACTCATCTATTATCCCGACTTCGCACTTTTAGATGCAGGCGACCCCGGTCGGTTTCAGGAAATCTCACACCGGAGGATTTGCATGGAGCCCGATCTCTTTCATCCCGCGCCAGGGTTGAGGCTGTTCGATACGAGAACGGGATCCGTCCACCGCGGAGATTCCGCTCATTCCTTCGGACCTTCACCAAGGTCTGACCGGATCTGACCGCCGCCGTCGATGTTGTTCGGGGCGCGGACTGGCCCTTCCCGCCGCGGCTGTGTTCCCCGGTCCAGATCTGGGCTCGATGGTCCGTTTCGAGCGGGGAGTGTCATGCCGGTGCCCTGGTCCGGTTTCCGCCGTTCCGCCAGGATCCGAAGTCCGAAGAAATTTTCCACCAGGCCTGATAGGACCGGCGAAGCTCCGGTGTCCGGTAAAAACGTGCAGTGAGGGAGGATGTGGGGGGTGAAGCCGATTATCGGCGGGCTGGGTGACGCCGCCATCCGGACCCCGGCGACGAGGTCCGCATGTGAGGTCCGAAAGGTTCTAAAGGCGGTTTATCGGAGAGACGATGGTTGGAAATGTCCTGTAAGGGACCCGCAAGGTCGGCACGGATGCGTCGCCCGAGGCACGGGCGGCGACGGGCCGACGGGAGGTCCGGGCCAAGCACAGAGCATTCGTAACCCACGGCCGATCGGCAGGCTGGGAGCGTTTGGAGGCATGAGTCAGTATGAGTCGCATCAACACAAACGTCGAATCGTTGATCGCACGGCGAGCCCTGGGCAACAACAATAGCTCGTTGAACCAAGCCCTGATGCGGCTCAGCACGGGTCTGCGCATCAATTCCGGTCGGGACGATCCCGCCGGTTTGATCGCGTCGGAGACCCTGCGATCGAGCATGCGCTCCATCAGCACTGCGGTCGACAATGCCGTTCGTGCGGACACCATCGTCGCCGTGGCGGAAGGCGGGATTCAGGAGATCAGTTCCCTTCTACTTGGGATGCAGAATCTCATCGGCCAGACGGCGAACGAGGCGGGTCTGACTTCGGAGGAGATCACCGCCAACCAGCTTCAGATCGACTCGATTCTCGCGTCGATCAATCGGCTGTCGGAAGCCACGTCGTTCGGCAGTCGTAAGCTCCTGAACGGTAATTTCGACTTCACGACATCGGGCGTCAACATCAATGAGCCGACGGGTGCCACGTTGACACACCTATCGAAGGTGAAGGTCAACGCAGCAAAAATCGCGAACGGTTCGTACCGTCAGGTCAACATCGAGCGTCTCACCCGATCACAGCGGGCGAATATCAGCGGTGTGCTGGGCGGAACAACGGCGACGAGCACGACCGTGCGCAACGGAACGCTCGGCGCTACGACGACAATCCAGGTCCGCGGTGAATACGGGACTGAGATTCTGAGCTTCGCGTCGGGAACGACAGCGGCGAACGTCGTTACGGCCGTCAACGATCGATCGACGTTGACGGGGGTTCAGGCATCCTCTTATCTGGGCATCGCCGGTACGGGAACGCCGGCGATCAGTTTCAGCAGCACGAATTATGGTACGGACGCGTTCGTGGCGGTTTCGGTTCTCAATAACTCGGGAACGGCCGTCGGCGATGCCATGGGTGTCAATACGGCCCGGACGACCGGTGTGAACGGGACGTTTACCGTCAACGGAACGAGCGCCATTGTCAAGGGATTGGATCTGTCGGTTCGCGCCGGCGACATCTCTCTGGATATGACGCTCGATTCGACCTTCGGCGGCGTAGCGACCGGGACGTCGTCGACCAGCTATGAGATCACCGGCGGCGGCGCCCGATTCTCGATTTCACCGACGGTCGGGCTGGCGGGGTTAGAGTCGATCGGGATCTCGGAATTGACGACGTCGCAACTGGGCAACAACAGCGTCGGGTTGCTGTCGACACTGGGGTCCGGTTTGGCGAACGATCTATCGAGCAAGAACTTCACGACCGCACAGCGGATCGTCACACAGGCGATCAACGATGTAGCGAGCTTGCGAGGGCGACTCGGCGCGTTCCAAAAGGACACGCTGGGTACGACGATCAACTCACTTCGAGTCGCTCTGGAGAACGTCACGGCGGCTGAGAGCGCGATTCGCGATGCCGATTTCGCGGTCGAGACGTCGCAGCTGACGCGAGCCCAGATTCTGGTGAACTCGGCGAGCCAGGTCCTGCAGATCGCCAACGCAACGCCGCAGAACGTGTTGTCGCTCCTAGGATAATCAAGCGGCCACACGCCGCTCCCAGCAGAGACCGGCCGGCGCCTTTCGGGATTCCCGATGAGGCCCGGCCTGTTTCTTTTTGGGGGGTAGGGTAGGCGTCGCTCGTTCGGCTCCGTTTTGGCGTACGAGGGGCTGGTCCCGGGTAGAGTCACTGTCCCAGGCCGACCGATAATAAAGAGACGGTGCGAAAGCCCCGGCACGACGTCTGCCGGGGCGCTTCTTCCGCCCTTGCCGCTAGGGCACCGCCGCAGGACTCGAATTGCCATGACCGGAATATCCAGTGGAATCGGCCTGATATCGGGGATTCAGACGGCGGAGCTGATCGATCAGCTGATTGCTATCGATCGCCAGCCGATCGACAACTTACAGACTCGCGTTGACGCGATTGGAGCTCAGCGTGCAGCCTTTCTGGAACTGTCGGCCCAGCTTTTGGCGGTTCAGAACTCCGTTTCGGCGCTGGGTCGTTCCTCGTTTTTCGACCAGTTCTTGGCGACGAGCACGAACGAAGACGTCCTGACGGCGACGGCTGGAGCCGGAGCCGCACCGGGGAATTTCACGTTTCGTGTTCGCTCGCTGGCGACCACGCACGCTGTGATCAGTCGCGGATTCGCCGACGCCGACAGGACTTCGGTCGGCGTGGGAACATTGGCGATCGAGGTCGGTCAAGGGCGCGTGAACCAGCCGACGCCGCTAGGGGTCTTGAATGATGGGCACGGTGTTCCGCGCGGGGTGATCACGATCACGGATCGAAGCGGTGCGTCGGCGGACATTGATCTGACGACGGCGATGACCGTGGATGACGTGTTGGAGGCGATCAATAGCGCGGGAGGCATTTCCGTTCGCGCGGGGGTCACCGGACTGGCCTTCCATGGCCACACGGGCGACCGCATCGTCGTGGAGGACCTGAGCGGAGGAACCGGAAATCTGAGTGTGGCAGACAAGTCGGGAGGAACGACGGCCGCGGCGTTGGGACTAGTGGGAAGCACGGCCGGTGCGCGACTGGACGGTGTGGATCTGATCCGGCTCACGATGGATACGCCACTGGCGATGCTCAATGACGGCAACGACATCTCGCGCCGGCGGGCGAGTGACGATCTGGTTTTCTCTACGACGAACGGTGACTTCACGGTGTCACTGACGGATATTCTTGCCACACAACTCGATACCGATGTACGGTTGCTCAACGGCGGCAACGGTGTTCGGTTGGGTGTCATTCGCATCACGGATCGCACCGGTCTATCGTCTGAGGTGGATCTCACGTCCGCCCAGACGGTGCAAGATGTACTCGACGCCATCAATGGGGCCGGGCTTGCGATCAAGGCGACGGTGATCGATTCGTACGTTCAGATCGCTGACACGTCGACACTGGACGACGACGTTAAGCTGGCGTTGAAGATAGAAGATGTTTCCGGGCAATCCGCGGCGGACCTTGGAATCGATCAGGAGGTGGAAAGCGACACCGTCCGAGGAAGCGACGTTTATCGGGTCGCGACGGTGGGTGACTTGATTCGAGCCATCAACTTTGCTTCGGGCAATCAGGGGGCGTTGGTGGAGGCTTCGCTTTCCGCCGATGGGCACGGGATTTCGCTTCGTGCGATGGGAATCGGAAACACGGTAACGGTGAAGGCGGGTCTGGGGTCGGGGGCTGCGGCGGACCTGGGTCTGCTCGACGCGACGTTTTCGGGGGCTTTCGAGTCCCGTCGGTTGTTGAGTGGACTCAACACGGTGCTACTCTCTTCGCTCAACGGTGGGCGCGGTGTTTCGCCGGGTTCCGTGCGGCTCACCGATCGAGCGGGTGCAACCTCGACGATCGATGTGAGTGAGGCGCAGACCCTTCAAGACGTCATCGACTTGATCAACGCGGACGCCGGGATACAACTCGCGGCGTCGATCAATACTTCCGGGAACGGCATCATGCTCCGCGATGAATCGGGCGGGAATGTCGGGGCGATGATCGTGGAGGATGTGTCGGGGAGTCTGGCTGCGAACCTGGGCATCGCTGTGGCGGCGAGTTCATCAGATCCGTTTTCCGGGACCTTCATCGATGGCGGAAGTGCACAGTTACAGTATGTATCCGAGCGGACGCTTCTGTCCGAGTTGAATGGTGGCCGGGGTGTGGCACCGGGGACGTTTCAGATCACCGATAGCAGTGGTGCGACGTATAGCGTCGCACTCAGCGATGACGCAGCGACGGTCGGTGCTGTGCTCGAGCAGATCAACGCGGTGAATCCCGGGACGATTGAGGCACGAATCAACGACACCGGCGACGGCATCGTCGTGATCGACAAGTCCGGTGGTACGCTGTCGATGAAGATCGAGGATCGCAACGGTGGGCGGGCCGCGGCGGATCTTCGGCTGGCTGGTACTGCCGAAGCGAATGAGGACCGAATCGATGGATCGTTCGAGATCCAGGTCGAAATTGATGCCGACGACACGCTCAACGATGTGGTGCAGAAGATCAATGATGCCGGTTTGGGGATTTCGGCGTCCGTGCTTACGCATGGCGGTGCGTTCAATACGGTCAGCCTGTCGATTACCTCTGGATTGTCCGGACGACGCGGGGAGCTGCTGATCGACTCGTCGGATCTCGATCTCGGTTTTTCGACGCTCTCGCGAGCGCAGGACGCCGTTATTGCGATGGGCGACGATGCATCGACGGCGCCGGTGCTCGTTTCGAGTTCCTCCAACAGCATGGACGATGTGATTCAGGGGATGACGCTGAATCTTCTCTCCGCGAGTGACAAGCCTGTAACCGTGTCGGTGGCGCAGGACGTCGATGGCGTGGTTGCGTCGGTCAAGGGCTTCGTTGACGGTTTCAACAAGGTTTTAGACACGATCGATGAGGACACGGACTTTGACGCGGAGACGATGGAGCGTGGTCTGCTGCTGGGCGATGGGACGGTCAGCATCATACGGACCCGGCTGACGAGCTTGGCGCTCAAGCGGTTCGAGGGCGTCGACGAGTCGATGTCACGACTGTTCTCGGTGGGGATTCGGGGTGGAGAAGGGGGACGCCTGAAGTTTGACGAGGACAAGTTCCGGGAGGTGCTCTCGGAGTCGCCGTCGCGGGTCGAGGCGCTGTTTACGAACCCGGAGACCGGGGTCGCGGCGGTGCTGAAGGAGACGCTGGAGGAGCTTACGCGGAGCTTCGACGGCGTGATCGCGAGGAAGGATGACCTTCTCACAGATCAGCAGGAATTGCTGAACGATCGTATGGATCGCATGAACGTGCTGCTGAATGCCAAGCGAGCGCGTCTCGAGGCCCAGTTTGTGGCGCTGGAATCGACGCTCGCCGCGCTGCAGCAGCAGCAAGACTCGCTGGCCGCACTGGCCGGGATGACGGTATAGCTCGCGTTCATCTTATCGGGCGTTCCAGTCGATTCCCCGGGGTTTCAAGTCGCCCGACGTCTCGAAGTGGCCGATAAGAACGGCAGCATGGGCGATCCAAAGGACAATGCCTACTTTCGTGACTCGGTTCTGACGGCCACGCCGGAGCAGCTCCAGCTTATGCTCTATGACGGGGCCATCCGGTACGCGACACAGGGCAAAGCCGCGATCGAGGAACGGGACTATGAGGCCTCGTACGATCGCTTGACGCGCGCGCAGCACATCATCCTGGAGATGCGGTCGGGTCTGAACTACGATGCCAACCGTGAGCTGTGCGAGCGGATGGCGTCGCTCTACGATTTTCTCTATCGCAAGCTGGTGGATGCCTGCGTTCATCGCCGGACGTCGGACATTGACGACGCGATGAAGGTCCTTCGGATCGAGCGCGAGACGTGGCAGATGTTGGTCGATAAGGTCAACCGCGTGCAAGCGGTCCGGAAAGGTGGGGAATCCCCGGGAAGCTCAGCGACGGAGCACGAGGTTCCGTCCAGTACGGGATTTTCCGCAGAGGCGTGAATTGTATGCCGAGTTTGAACAGCCGGGGTGCCCTTCTTCGACCGTGTCGCAGCGTTTTGTTCGGTAGTCTACTCGCGATCACTCTCCAGACCGCCGCGGTGTTTGCCCAGGCGGCAGCCGGCGACGCGCCTTCGGACGTCACCGAGATTCTCCGTCAGGCGGCCGGTGTGCTCGAGCGTCTTGAAGCGGGGGAGACACCCAACGATGAACACGTCGCGGAATTCGATCGTCTGATGAATCTCATTCGGTCGCGCGATCCATCGAATCCCTGGATCGATCATCTCCAGGGGAGACGGTTTGTGCTGTCGGGTCGACCGGGGGACGCGATCGAACGACTGCGCCGGTTCGTTGCGTCACCTCAAGGTCGCAATGAGTGGCGATCGTATGCTCTTCTGGGAGACCTGTTCGCGGGCGAGTTTCCCCGTTTGGCACGGTCGTACTATGTCAAGGCGGCTCAGTTGAATGCGGGTGAGCCGAGCGTGCTACACGGACTCTCCCGATGCGCGGCCAAGCTGGGTGACTTCGACGCCGCGATCGAATACGGGCGGCAGGCGGTTGGTCGAGACGGACGCAAGACGATCGAGTATGTCGCGCATCTGGCGAGATTGTACTTGTCGCAGAAGCGCTGGGACGATGCGACGCGCGAAGCGGAGACGGCGCTGGCGTTGGCCCAGAGGCACGTCCGAGAGGCCCCGGGCGATCTGGCGGTTTTGGAGACTTCGGATCGCCAGTTCAAGCTCCTCATTTCCGTGCTGGAGGATCGTGTTCTTCAGCCGGGCGACCATGCCGAGGAGCGGTATCGTCGGTTGGCGAAGACCGCTGCAGATCGTGCGAGAGTCACGTGGCGGGCATCCTATCATCAGGTCGTCAACATACTGGAACTCGCGCTCGAGCGCGCGTCCGGCGAACCGTCCATCGAGTTGCTTCAGCAATATGGGCGCGCTTTGTTCGAAGTCGGAAGACACGCTGACGCTGCGGAAGCGTTCGAGAAAGTCCTGGCCCGCGAACCTGACAACGCGATCGCACGCGAGTGGTTGATGGGGGTACAGGCTGCGATGCGCGACGAAGAGACCGACCGATCGCCCTAGAACAAGCGCTGTTCAAGTCTAGCGTTTTGAACGACTCCGTAGGCGGGAAGTCGTGCGACGTTCTCTGCTGTACTCGTTCGCTGAGCGCTACGACGCGATCGGTGGGTCTGCGATTTGAGTCATTTCTTGTCATGAGTTTGGAGGGTGTGCCGTCTGCAGGGTGGACATTCTCCGGATCAGCCCGTACAAGCCTGTCAGCGGTGAGACGAACCTCAAGTGGATTCCCCTGGGAGTATCAACGATGCACGCGAGATCGAGGCGAATGGTCCTGTTCATGGTGATGGCGGCGGTGGTCGTTTCCGTATCGCCGGTGTTCGATGGATCGTCTGCGCTCGGAAAGCCGGAAGCTCGCAAACTTCCTCCGGTCTACGATACCAAAGCGGACGGCGAGAAGCAGATTGCGGACGCGCTGGCGCGGGCCAAGTGGGACCACAAACGCGTCTTGCTGCAATTCGGTGCGAACTGGTGCATCTGGTGCCATCGACTTCACGATCTGTTCAAGACCGATCCCGCGATCGCGAAGCTTCTTGCGAGCGAGTACGAGTTGGTGTTGATTGACGTAGATGAAGTCGACGGTGAACGACACAACGCGACCCTCGAGGCGCGCCTCGGACGCCCGACGAAGAACGGCCTGCCGGTGTTGGTGGTGCTTGATGATTCCGGGAGGCCGTTGACCACCATCAACACTGAGCCGCTCGAGCAGGGTGATCACTACAATGCGCCGAAAGTGTTGGCGACGTTGAAGAAATGGAAGGCCAAACCGGCGTCGGCCGATGCGAGACTCTCCAGCGCACTCGCGGAAGCGAAGGCCGGCGGCAAGAACGTCTTTCTATACTTCACCGCGCCTTGGTGCCGTTGGTGTAAGCGCATGGATGCCTATGTTCTCAGTGATGCGGTCGGTACCGCTTTCTGCAGTGCGTATGTCCCCGTCAAGGTCGACGTCGAGCGCATGAGCGGCGGAAGCGCCATGAGCGACAAATACGGTCGCAAAGAGGATGACGGGGTCCCGTTCTTCGTGCTCTTGGATGCCGGCGGTAAGAAGCTGGCGGATTCACGTGCGCCGCAGGGCAACATCGGGTTTCCGGCGGAATCGTTCGAGATCGCGCACTTCATGAAGGTGATCAAGGCGCACGGCAAGTCGTTGGCGGACAGCCAATTGTCGCTGCTGGAAAAGGGGCTTAAGAAGAAGCGATAGCGTGATCCGCTCCACGGATCAACCGTTACTCGAAGCGAAGGGCGGCCACCGGGTCCAGACGCGATGCCCGGATCGCCGGGTAGATTCCGCTGATGATACCGACGATGCCGGCCATCGCCAGCGCGATGACGATCAGGCTGGGCCTTGTATACACTTCAAGCGTGTCCGTCACTTTGTGCAGGAAGTTGGCCATGGCCCATCCGCACCCGATGCCCAGCGCACCGCCAATCAGGCTGATGACGCTGGCTTCGGTCAGGAACTGGCGGAGGATGTCGAAACGTCGTGCGCCGACGGCGATCCGTACGCCGATCTCACGCGTACGCTCCGTCACCGAGACGAGCATGATGTTCATGATACCGATGGCACCGACGACGATCGAGATGCCGGCGATGCTGTAGAGGACGACGGCGAAGAGGATCGCAAACTGGCTGAACATCTGCTTCATTCGCTCTTGCGTGAAGACGACAAAGTCGTCCGATTCTTCCGCGCGGATCCGATGTGAAACGCGGAGGGTCTTCTTCACGCGTTCGATGCAGGTCGTGACGGATGCGGCGTCGACGCACTGAACGCCCAGCATCGTCAGGTATCGAGCGCCGAACATTCGTCCCATGGCCGTGGAGATCGGGATGATGACCTGGTTGTCGACGTTGGAGAAGCCCAGCGCCCCCTTTTCTTCCATGACACCGACGACGACGAAGCCTTTGCCGTTGATCTTGACTCGTTTTCCGACCGCCGGAAGCACGCCGAAGAGTTCTTCGGCTACTTTGTAGCCGAGGATGCAAATCATCGTCTTGCCGAGGATGTCCTGCGGCGTGACGAAACGTCCATCCGAGACCTTATAGTCGTTGATCGTCCCGTAGGCGGCCGTCGTTCCGAGAATCGAGATGTAGGTATTCTTGTCGTAATACTTGATCTGTCCGCCGCCGGTGTATTGTGGCGCCGTTGCGACGATCCATTCGGGGTTCTCTGTCGCAATCAACCCGGCGTCTTTGGGAAGGAGTGATTCCGTTTGCGTGCGCCGATGGGAACCCTCTTCGGAGCCGTTGAAGATCAGGATTTGATCGGCGCCGAGCCCTTCAACCCAGCCCAGTGCGACGCGTTGTGAGCCTTCGAGAATCGACACCGCGGCGACCACGGCTCCAACGCCGATGACGACACCGAGCGTTGCGAGCATCGTGCGGAGGAGGTTCTGGCGAAGACTGAGCAACGCCGTAAGCATGATCCGAAAGTGAAACATCGGCTGTCGGTATCCGTTCTATCCGACCCTCTTGGCTTCGGATGAATGATTGTCCGTGGAGGTTCCGGTGCGGGCGGCGGCCTTCTTGCGGAACATCCGTTCGTGCGAGTCGCGATTCAGCCGGAGGATTTCGTCGCGGCGGTGATCGTCGACCGCGGTGTCCTCGACGATGCGCCCATCCTTCATCTGTATGATGCGATCGGCCTGGACGGCCACGTCCATTTCGTGGGTCACCAGCAGGATCGTGATGCCGGTGGCATGGAGTTCATGCACGATCTGCAGAATCTGCTCGGAAGTTTTCGAGTCGAGATTGCCGGTCGGTTCGTCGGCAAGCAGCAGAGCAGGTTCGTTGACGATCGCACGGGCGATGGCCACGCGCTGGCATTCGCCTCCGGACATCTCGCTCGGCGTGTGCTTCGCTCGCTTTCCCAGACCGACGCGCTCCAGCGCGGCGCGGGCGGTTTTCTTTGAGAAGGAACGCCGCGTATACATGAGCGGAACACAAACGTTGTCCAGCGCGGACGTGCGATTGATCAGGTTGAATGTCTGAAAGACGAAACCGATGCGGCGGTTGCGAAGCTCCGCGAGCTGCTTCTCATTCATCGCGCTGAGGAGCTGCCCGTCGAACTCCAAGGTGCCGGAAGTCGGGCGGTCCAGCCCACCCAGCAAATGCATCAACGTGCTCTTACCGCTGCCCGATGCACCGGTGATCGCCACAAACTCGCCGGCCGCGACGTGCAGATCGACACCGTCGAGCGCGTTCACGACGGAGTCGCCCATGGTGTACTCTCTTCGGAGATCTTCGGTGCGAATCATGTTGCGTGTCGTTCAGCCGTGGGATGGAAAGCGATAGCGCATCAGCCCTTTCGGTCGCTGGATTTCCTCTTCTCCGCCTGCGGTTTGGCCGGCGGCTTGGTGTAGACAACCGCCCCGTCCATGAGGCCTTCCTTGATCTCGGTGAAAGCACCGTCAGAGAGACCGATTCTGCAAGGGACAAACTCTGCGGCCCATTCGTCTGGCGGAGCGTCAAGCCTGGGCACATATACGCCGAAGTCGCCACTGGGACCGGTTCGGATCGCTTCGTTCGGACAGAGCACGACGTCTTCCACACGCTCCGACGTGAACTCGACCTCGGCGCGCATCCCTGGAAGCAGCTTCTCTTTGTTCTCGCTGATGATGACGACGTCGACCAAGTAGGTCGTCACGTTCATCACGGTTCTGGGCTCCGGGTAAATGCGCTCGATGATGCCCTCGAACGTCTCCT
>JAJDDV010000106.1 GCA_029260135.1 Phycisphaerae bacterium
AAGATCCTGCGAATACGGCGTTGCCATCCGTGACTCCTTCCTGCCCCACTCCGGGGGCCCGGAACGAATCTACGGACAACACGCGCAGGGCGCAACCCTAACAGGCGCCGAACGCGCTACGAATTAAGTGAAACCGCTCTAAGATGCTGAAAACAAAGGACTTCCAGGCTTCTCGGCGGGCTCAGAATCTCGCCTGTTAACCGCTAGGTCGTAGGTTCGAATCCTACTCGGGGAGGTTGACGGTCGGTCGCGAATCTGGCGACCGACGAGTTCACACGAGACACCCCACCAGAGCGCTAAAGATCGCTCGTCGTATCGCGAGTCGTCGCAAGGTTGTACAGCAGCCGTCGGAGCGACTCGGGCGATCAGAGAGTGCGTTTCCGAACCGGTCCGGCGAAGGTTCGCCAACCAGGACGTCCTCTCGGCTCCAGCGCTCATCGATGGTACCACTTGCTATGTTAGTCCGAGGGCTTCGTGAACCGCAAGCGGCGGGGGGAGCGAAGCCTTGCGGAGGAATCCGAATTCCGCGCTCAAAAATCGGTGGACGACCACGCCGACAGCGGGTATCCCGGTCCCATGCACACGCTGCCGAGCCCATCCACGATGTACCGGGCGCTCCTCTCGCGGGATACATCCTATGACGGCGTGTTCTGGGTCGGCGTGAGGACCACGGGCATCTTCTGCCGTCCGACTTGTACCGCCAAGAAGCCCCAACGAAAGAATGTGGAGTTCTTCGCCACCGCGCAGCAGGCGCTTCACGCCGGGTACCGACCCTGTAAGCGTTGCCGACCCATGGACGGAGTCGACCGGGCACCCGCGTGGGTCAAGCGGATCCTCGATAAGGTGGAACGCGCACCGACCGGTCGGATCACCGATGCGGATTTGCGGTCCTGGTCGATCGATCCCGCACGGGCTCGGCGCTATTTCAAGGAGCACTACGGTATGACGTTTCAAGCGTATCATCGGGCGCGGAGAATGGGGGCCGCGCTGGCCGCCGTCCGGCAAGGTCAGGGAATCGACGCCGTCGGGCTACGTCACGGCTTCGAATCGTCCAGCGGGTTTCGAGATGCCTTCGAACGTGTCTTCGGCTGCGCTCCCGGTAACAGCCGCGAAACGAAGTGCCTGCTGGCGCGCTGGCTCGACACCCCACTCGGTGGCATGGTGGCCGTCGCGGATGACCAAGGGCTGTTCCTGCTGGAGTTTGTTGACCGTCGAGGTCTGGAAACACAGATCCGTGCGCTTCGTCGGCGTCTGGCGTGTACGATCCTTCCGGGCGACAACGGTCATCTTGCCGGCATCGCCGAAGAGCTGTCGCAGTACTTCGAGGGGAACCTCACGCGCTTCACCATACCGCTGGTGCTTCCCGGGACACCGTTTCAGTTGGACGTGTGGAAGCGGCTGACGGCAATACCCTTCGGCGCAACACGCTCCTATTCCGACTTGGCGGAGCAAATCGGTTGTAGCGGTGGGCAGCGTGCCGTCGGACGCGCGAACGGCGAGAATCGAATCGCGATTCTCATACCCTGTCACCGCGTCGTGCGCAGCGACGGTACACTTTGCGGCTACGGCGGCGGCTTGTGGCGCAAGAAATGGCTCCTGGATCACGAGCGAGGCGTGCGAGCTGCGACACTCCCGGCGAAATCCGGCTACAGCGTGTAATGATCAACGGTAGCGGCGAACGCAGCGAGTGTCCCGCGAACGCAGTCGTTCAAGACGCTGGGCTGGAATAGAGCTTGCGCTAGGACGGCGATTGGTCGGAGTGAGCCGGAAGATACTCGCGAATCGTCGCGATCAGTTGCCCGCGATCGACCGGTTTGGTGACGTACTCGTCGCACCCGACGCTCAGACACTTCTCGCGGTCTCCCGCGATCGCATGCGCGGTAAGTGCGATGATCGGCCCGTCGTACTCTCTCTGACGCAGCATCGTCGTGGCCTTATAGCCGTCGAGAATGGGCATCTGCATGTCCATCAGTATGATGTCAAACGGCTCGCCGTCATCACGCGCCTGCTGCGCAGCATCGATCGCGAGTTTGCCGTTCTCCACCACGGCCACACGCGCGCCTGCCTTCTTGAGGACATGAGCGATCAGCCGCTGGTTGTCGTGCCCGTCCTCGGCCAACAGAATGCTGCAACCGCTCAACTGCGATTCTGAGTAAGCGGCAAACTCGTCGCTCAGGACGGTCGCCTCCGTCGGGTTCTCGAGCATGTCCACACCCGTAAGGGCTCCCGTGGCTACGGATGCGCGGAAGGTCGTACCCAATCCCTCGGCCGTTTGTACCAAGGTAATGTCGCCACCCAGCAGGTCCGCCAATCGTCTTCCGATCGAAAGCCCGAGCCCCGCACTGTTGGCGTCATCCATCGGTGCGGTGTCAAACTGCGAGAAGGGGCGAGACAGACGTTCGGCATTCTCTTCCGTCATGCCTTGTCCGGTGTCGATGACATCAAACTCGAGCCGGTTCTTCCCTTCCGCATTCGTGAGACGGGTCAGGAGCCGAATACTGCCTGATTCGGTGAACCGGATGGCGTTGCCCAGGAGAATGATGAGGATCTGGCGCAGGCGAGCCGGATCCGTCACGATCGTCTCGGGGATCGTTCCCTCGTAATCACTTTGGAAAGACAGGCTTTTGGCGTCGGATCGTACACGCATCAACGAAGCGATCTCGGCGACCGTCTGGCACGGATTGCACCGGACTTTCCGTACCGACATCGTTCCCATGTCGATCTTCGCGAGGTCGAGGAAATCGTTGATGATCTGCAGCAGCGAACGTGCGTTTCGCGAAATCGTCCGAAGATGATCGCACAGACCACTTTCCTGATCATCCAGGTCCGGGTGCGTGCTGATGATCTCCTCGATGAACCCGAGGATCGCCGTCATCGGCGTGCGAATCTCGTGGCTCATATTGGCAAGGAAATCGCTCTTCGCCGCATCGGCGCGCTTCAACGTGTTGACCTGCTCGACATTCTCGAGCGCAGCGGCGCCAAGCCCCGCCAGAATATCGAGAGCCTCGAGGACGTTCGGTTTCATCTTCTCTTGAGAGACCGCGGCCAGTACACCGACGACCTTCCCGTGCTTCTTGAGCGGCAGTCCGGCGAACGAGCGAAGACCGTGCTCGCCTTCCCACTCGGGGTCTTGCGTTCGATCCTCTCGGGACACATCCGTGACGATGATCTTGTTGCCGTACTGGGCGACCTTGCCGATGCGGAGTGTCCCCAGTGGGACGTACTTCAGCTTCTCGTCCGTCTTCGTATAGTGCCCCGAACTCGACGCAAGGTGCAGGCAATTCGGTTGGCTGCGGCATTGATCCTTGAACTGGCACTCCGCGGCCTCCTCGCATTTTCCCACGAGCCATACGCGTCCTGATAGAACACTGAACTTCTCGACAAGCGTGCCTGTGAGTACGCTGGCGACATCCCGCGCGGAGCGGCACACCCACAACGCACGGTGGACGTCGCTGATCGCCAGAAGGAGATGATTCAGTGCTCTCGCTTCATCCACGCTCCAACGTAACGCCTCTTCCGCGTTACGACGCTGGTCGATCTCCGTCTGGAGCCGAGCATTGGTGGACTCGAACGCAGACGTTCGTTCGCGAACAGTCTCTTCGAGGTTCTGTTGAACGCGCGAGAGTTGGGCCGCCATCGAGTTGAACGTCTCACCGAGTTGGCCGAGTTCGTCTTTGGATGTGACCTCAACCTGCCGGACCACCTTCCCCGCGCCGAGGTCCGTGGCCGCCTCCGTCAAGGCACAAATCGGACGGACCACCGTGTTCGACAACAACCAAGGGCTCACAATGCCGATCGCCAG
>JAJDDV010000107.1 GCA_029260135.1 Phycisphaerae bacterium
CAATGGGTAGACGTCGGCCGCGACCCGGCCATGGAAGAACACCTCCTCCAGGCCATGCTTCTGCGCGCCGAAATCCCGTTGGAGCATCCGACGGATCCTATAGCGCCTGACAGTCAACCATAGTGGCGGATGGCAACATACCCGTCGCCTGTGGCTACGTTCGCCCCCCCCCGGCAGAGTCGAGCTTGCTCTAGCCGACCTCGAAACGAAGCCCGTCGTACGCCAGCGCCATCCCCTGGGGTAGCTCGCTGTTCGTTTGCTCGTGACCGAGCTGGTGCGTAATGTGCGTGAAGTAGGTCTGCCTCGCGCCGACCCGATGCGCGATCTCGATCGCCTCTTCCAGGTTGAAGTGCGCCGGATGCGGCGTCCGTCGAAGCGCGTCCAGTATCAGCACATCCAGCCCCTCCAGGCGATCGAAGGACTCCTCGGGAATGAAATTGCAGTCTGTGCAATACGCGAAACGCCCGAACCGAAACCCCAGAACCGGAAGCGGCCCGTGCATCAGCGAGAGGGGCGTGATCAACTGACCATCGATGCAAAACGCCTGGGCATCAATCGTGTGAAGCTCAAACTCCGGACGGCTGTGCGGTGAGTCCGGCGCGGGATCAAACGCATACCGAAACATCTCCCGTACATGAGTCAGCGTCCGCTCCGATCCATACAGCGGAACCGGCTTGTGCATCAGCCAGTTGAATCGCCTCAGGTCGTCCAGACCCGTGATGTGATCCGCGTGATGATGCGTCAGCAGCACCGCGTCCACCCGGTCGATGTCATGCGCGATGCACTGAATGCGAAGCTCCGGTGTCGTGTCGATCAGGAACCCCTGCCCGCCGCTACGAACGAAAAGGCTCGGTCGATGGCGTTGATCACGTGGGTCGTCGGAGCGGCACACACCACAACCGCACCCGATCATCGGTACGCCGTGCGACGTCCCGCTGCCGAGCACCGTGACCTCAACGACATTCGGTCCATCGATCGTCACACTGTCTCCTTACGCCTGGGGCTTCCGCGACGAGAAACGCCCAACGCCTCGCACGCACTCTGAATGATACGTTCTCATACAAACCACCGCCACATCCACCACGGGCGTATCCGCCCATCCACAGCGGTTGACGCAGACCCCGCCGCCTGCTATGGCTACCCCCGCGTTGACACGAACTGGTATCTCGGCCGATCCCGATGACCGTCAAGAACAAACTCCGATCGTGGCGACTTGCAGCACCGATCCTTGTCGCAGCTTGGACCGGATGCGCGGCGCCGCCGCGCGCGCCCTCCGAGTCGGTCTCCGCCGCCTGGCAGCGCCGGCAAGATGAACCGTACCATTCCGCAACGCCCGATGGGCACCGACCCGCAACCGAGCACGCCCCCCCCCCAACACCCTCCGCCGATCGCATCAAAGCACCGCCTCCCATTCCCACCGACCCGACCGCCTCCACCCCGATCGCCACCGTCAACGGACGCCACCTCGCGCGCCGTCGCTTCATCGATCTTCTCGTCAGATCCCACGGAGCAGCCCTCCTCGACCAGCTCATCGGCTTCGAAGCCGCCCAGGCCCACGCGTCCCGAAGGGGTATCGCCATCAATCAGGCCGACATCGACCGCGAATACCATCGAGCCCTCGAACGCCTCGCCGACCCGCTCGCCGCCGTGATGCCGGACCCCATCGATCGGGACGAAGCCGAGCGCCTACTCGAGACCGTACTGGCTGCCCGGAATCTCTCGCGCGTCGAGTACGACATCATCATTCGTCGCAACGCGCTTCTGCGAAAGACGGTGCAAGCCGCACTCGTCGTTCGGGACGCCGACGTGCGCCGCGAGTACGACACGCTCTACGGTCCACGGGCACACGTACGCCATATCCAGCTCCCTTCCCTTCGCGAGGTCGAACACGCCAAAGCCAGGCTCGCCCTCGGCGACGATTTCGGAGATGTCGCCCGACGCTACAGCGCCAATCAAGCCAGCGCCAAGGCCCAAGGCCTGCTGACGCCCTTCTCCAAAGCCGATCCACGCCTCCCCGATCTCTTCCGTCAAACCGCATTCCGGCTCGAGCCAAACGAGCGCTCCGATGCCGTCCGGGTCGGCGAGTGGTACCACCTGATCCAGTTGGAGGCGATGCTCCCAGCCAGGCAGGTCCCCTTTCAGGAGGTTCGCGACGAAGTCCGTCAGTCCCTGAGCGACCGATTGGCGGAGCCAAAGCAATATGAGCTGTTTGAGAAGCTCTTTCGAGAGGCTACGATAGACATATACGATCCAGTGCTCAGAGCCGCGTTTGATCGCCGCCATCCGGATCGCACCAACAAGGATGTCGCAACGAAAACCACAGGAGAGTAAGGTGAGCCAGACCAAACCCTATCCCTCGATTCTCATATTTGGAGGACCCGGAACAGGCAAGGGGACCCAGGGCGTCGTCCTTGGCCAGATGCCCAATCTCGTTCACCTCGCCATGGGCGACATCTTCCGAGGACTCGACAAGGCATCGGACATCGGCAAGGAGTTCCTCTCCTACTCCACCCGGGGAAAGCTCGTGCCCGACGAACTCACCGTGCGTGTCTTTCGCAAGCACGTCGACGAAAGAATCGACGCCGGTGATCTGGACCCGGCCTTTCACACGCAGATCCTGGATGGAATCCCCAGAACCGTCGACCAAGTCGAGCTGCTCGCCGACGTGATTGACGTAAAACGCATCGTCTCCTTGATGATGGAAGACCGCGACGCCCTGATCGCCCGGATGATCAAGCGGGCCGGCAAGTCCGGTCGACCCGACGACGCCGATCGAAGCGTCATCGAAAACCGCATCGAAGTCTATGAACGCGAAACCAGACCCGTGCTCGACATCTTCCCAAAGAAGCTGATCGCAAGGGTCAACGCGGACCAGCCACCGCTCGCCGTCCTCAGAGACATCGCCGATTGCATGATCGGAGTGATTCCATCGAACCTGTAAGCCATCAGAAACGTAGCACAAGCACCAGAGCCGTTTCGATGCTCGTGGTTCATGGCTTCGAGTCAATCACTCGAAATGCCAATGAACCTCGACGGAAAGACGGAGCGAGTTCTGGGAGAACAAGGATCATGGACCGACAGTTTCTCCGTGCCATTGAACCCCGAGCATGACCGCGTCCAGCGCCGAAAACATCGTCCGTCGACTTCGCTCGTTCGCTTCCGAGTTTGACGAGAGACTCGCCGAATACCTCACGCCCCTGGGCGATGTCCCGGCCAAGCTCGTCGAGGCGGTGAGGTACTCGGCGCTGGCCCCGGGGAAACGCATTCGCCCCTTTCTCACCGTTCGATCTTGCGAGCTCGTCGGCGCCGATCGCGCGCTCGCCTGGCCCGCGGCCGCCGCCATCGAGTGCGTCCACGCCTTCAGCTTGATCCATGACGACCTTCCCGCCATGGACGACGACGACCTGCGCCGCGGACGCCCGACCTGTCACAAGGAATTCGACGAAGCCACGGCGCTCCTCGCCGGTGATGCCCTGTTGACGCTCGCCTTTGAACTCCTGGGAACGCACGTGCAAGATCCGAAGCTCGCCGGACCGATGGGTCTCGCGCTCGCGCAAGGAACCGGGTGGAGCGGAATGATCGGCGGCCAGTCGGCCGATCTCGAAGGGCAAGCGTTGGCGCCTTCGCTCGAGCGAGCAGAGTATATTCACGAGCGAAAAACCGCGCGCCTGATCGAGACAGCGTGTCGCCTCGGCGCCTTGGCGGGACACGCCGACCCCGACAAAACCCGTTCGCTCTGTCGATTCGGTCAAATGTTGGGCCGTGCTTTCCAGATTGCCGATGATTTATTGGACTTGACCGCAAGTGTCGAGAAACTCGGAAAGCAGGTAGGAAAGGACCGCCCGGCAGGAAAGCAAACCTTTCCTTGCTGCATCGGCGTCGAAGCGAGCAGGGAAGCCGCAGGAGACGCCGTACGAGACGCAATCGCTGCGATGGACGGCTTCGGCGACCAGGCCGACGATCTTCGAGAGTTGGCCCGTTACGTCGTCGAACGAGATTATTGAAATGCGCGAAAGTTCCGAAACCGCCGAATCGGGCTATACTACGGCGGGAGGCTGGTGACCCGAAACATGGAACGGGTCGAGCCCTCCCCAAGCGATCACTCAATGAGCTTATTGGATCAGATTCAATCTCCCGAGGATGTGCGGGCGCTGACGCTGCAACAGCTCCCCGAACTCGCCGAGGAGATTCGTAGGCGCATTCTCGGCGTCGTCGGACATCGGGGGGGACACCTGACCAGCAATCTCGGCGTCGCCGACCTCACCATCGCACTGCACCGCGTCTTCGACTTTGCCGACGACGGGCTGCTCTGGGATGTCGGGCATCAATGCTATCCGCACAAGCTGCTCACCGGGCGCCACAAACGCTTCGATACGCTCCGCCAGGCCGGTGGCCTCAGCGGTTTCCCCAGCATCCATGAGAGCGAGTACGACCTCTTTGACGTCGGACACGCAGGATCCTCCATCGCCACGGCCGTCGGGATGGCCCGCGCCGATCAGTTGCTCGACCGGCAACGCCAGATCGTCACGCTGATCGGTGATGCGAGCATCGTCAATGGTGTCGCCTTCGAGGGGCTCAACCAGGCCGGAACACTCAAGAGGCAGTTCCTCGTCGTCCTGAACGACAACGAATGGGGCATCTCGCCGACGCAGGGCGCCGTCGCCGAATACCTCGCCAAGTTCCGCGCGAGCGACTTCTACGAAGACGTCAAAGCCCACATGAAACGCCTGCTGCCCAAGCTCCCTCTACTGGGCAAGCCCGTCTTTGACATGATCGCACACCTCAAGGAAGGCATCAAAGCGACCGTCTCGCCGGGAAACGCTTTCGAGGCACTGGGCTTTCAATATGTCGGACCGGTCGACGGCCACGACATCGCCCATTTGATCGACATCCTCGAAGTGCTCAAACGCGCCCACCACCCCGTACTCCTCCATGTGCATTCCGTCAAAGGAAAAGGGTGCGACTGGGCGACCGCGGAACCCGGAAAATATCACAGCCCCAAACCGTTCGTCATACAGAACGGAAAGGTCACCCTGAAACGGGGCAGCGGCAAGAACTGGACCACCGCCTTCCTCGATGTCTTGACGGCTTTGGCCACCGAAAACGACAAGGTCTTTGCACTCACCGCGGGCATGCCCGACGGAACAGGCCTCGCGGGTTTCCAGCAGCGCTTCCCCGATCGCTGTCGCGACATCGGCATCGCCGAAAGCTGCACCGTCGACATCGCCGCCGGCATGGCCAAGGCCGGACTGCGACCCGTCGTCGCCATCTACTCCACTTTCCTCCAACGCGCATTCGATCAGATCTTTCAGGAGGTCGTACTGCAGGGCCTGCCCGTCATGTTCTGCATGGACCGGGCCGGCGTCGTCGGTGGAGATGGAGCCGTCCATCACGGATTCCTCGATATCACCTATCTCCGTGGCTATCCCCGAATGGTCCTGATGGCGCCGATCGACGAAGCCGAATTGCACGAAGCCATGAAACTAGGCCTCGCCCTCGAAGGACCCTGCGCAGTTCGCTACCCGCGCGATGACGTCGTCAAGCCCTCGCCATCCACGCCGCCCTTCGAACTCGGCGTGTCGCGGACGCTGCGAAGCGGCCCCGACGCAACCGTGCTTTGTTACGGTGTGACCGCCCATGACGCGATGGCCGCCGCGGAACTGCTGCTTGAGGCCGGCATCGAAATCACCGTAGTGAACGCGCGCTTCGCCAAGCCCATGGACCGCGCGATGGTCGCGAACGCACTCAAACCGGGACATCCCGTCGTAACCGTCGAGGATCATTCCGTCTCCGGCGGGTTTGGATCCGCCGTGCTCGAGACCGCGCAGGAACTCGGGCTCGATGCCTCGCGACTCGTCCGCCTGGGCATGCCGGCCGATCGCTTCGTCGCCCACGGTTCGCGCGCAGGGCAGTTGGCCGAGTGTGGGATCGACGCCACAGGAATCGCGTCGAAGGTTCAATCGTTAGTCGAAGCCCAGGATCCGAAACCGCGTGCGGCCGAACGCGACACTCGATCACTGCTCAAACGCTGACGCCGTCCAGAGTCGGGGCATGTGGCTCGACCGAACGCGGGAGTGCCTGGACGACCGGTACCTGCAGAAGGCCCTTTAAGGGGATGCTGCCTTGGCAAGCGACACCGCACCCAGGCGAGCCTTTTTCCTCAGCAACCCGGACAAGCCTGACGCCGCGCAGGTCTTGAGGGACCTGCAGAAGTTCGCGGCCTCACGCTGCGACGTCGTCGGGGCCGGAACCGGCGTCGACGGGCGCGAAGCCATCGACGCACGCGCCGATCGCATCATCGTACTCGGCGGCGACGGAACGTTGATCAGCGTCGCACGATCGCTCGGACCCGACCAGATCCCGCTCATCGGTGTCAACGTCGGCAAGCTCGGCTTTCTCGCTGAATTCTCCGTCACCGAAATCAAAGACTGTTTCGACCAGGCCATCACCGACGACACGATCATCAGCCGCCGAACCGTCCTCGAAACCACCATCCGGCACAATGGGGGCATCCGCGACACCAGCCTCGCCATCAACGACTGCGTCATCCAGGCAGGCCCACCGTTTCGAATCATCGAACTGGGAATCGACATCAACGGTCACCACCTCACCCACGTCGGTGGCGACGGAATGATCGTCTGCACGCCCTCCGGATCGACCGCCCACAATCTCTCCGCCGGCGGACCCATCATGCAAGCCGGTGTCGATGCCATCGTGCTGACACCGCTCTGCCCGCACTCGCTCACGCATCGCCCCCTCGTCATCGAACGCGAAGCCACCATCGAGATTCACGCTCGTGCCGTCAACGAGGGCACAACGGTGATCATCGACGGCCAGGTCTCCTGCCCGTTTCAATTGGGAGATTGCGTGACCATCAAGCGCTATCCGTGCGACTACCAGCTCGTACACAATCCCCGATACGCCAAGTGGCACAACCTTGTCACCAAGCTCCAGTGGGGACAGTCACCGAATTACGATTGACCATGCAAATTGTACGCGCACTCGCCGACGCGAAAGTCACCACCGCCGACGCCACGCCCGCCTACGCGCTCCGCGCCAACCGCCGCTACATGCTTCACGATCACGAAGCCGGACTCGCCCTCCGCCAAGGCGCTGTCGAGGTGGAACCGGGCGTCAAGCCGGGGGCGGCCCGCTATCACTGTCAACCACTTGACACACATCGCTTGATTCTGCCCTTCATCGGCGGCCGCGGCGATGCGGTCGTCGTTTCCAGGTGTCTGCAGACGCTGCGCGACGCCAACCCTGAGGTCACACTGGATGTCGCGGCACCGGATTCCGTACGGAGCGTTTTTTCCCTGTTTACGGCGACGGATACTTTACGGCCCTATCCGCTCGAGGCGAGCGAATTGGCCAACTATGACTACTACCTGTCACTCGAGGACGTCGAGGCCGTTCCGAACGCCACAGCGCGGAGTTGCGCAGACGTGTTTCATCGCTGCCTCGGAGCCCCCCGACCGGTACGACATCCCGAAGTGATCGCCTCAGCAGCGTTCGCATTGCCGGCGTCTGATCGGCGGCGCGTGGCGGTTCATCTGGGTCGGGCCGGCAGCCTTCGAACGTCTCCCGATGACCTTTCGGAGGAGCTGGCGCGGCGACTGTCGGCGAAGGGATACGAGGTCTATCTGATCGGTGCGCCCGATGCACCGATGCACGACTGGTCGAACGGCATGAGCCACGTTCACGATCTTGTCGGACGGACGCCTTCTCCCGCAGACCTGGCAGCCGTGCTGAAACAGATGAACGGTGTGGTCACAGGTGATTCGTTCCCGATGCACCTGTCCGGCGTGATGGGGATCCCGACCGTGGCCATCTTCACGGCGACGGACGCGGTTCTCGCTTCGGATTACTCGCGCGTCGACGCCGTCGCCTCCGGCGAGTCGTGCAGCCCCTGCCGCGTGGCGGAGGGCGTTTGCCCCCTGGGACATGGCGAGTGCATCGCCCATCGCTCCCCCGCCGTTGCCCCTTCGGTTCTCGCCGAGCGACTTGAGGCGGCGACGAAAGTCACGATACCTCAGTCCGTTGTTCGCTAGGAACAAATCCGCTACGGGTCGTGTTCTCCGTGATGCACCTGGCGTCCATGAAGTGAAGCAGGTAGTCCGGCGACCCGGCCTTCACACCCGTGCCACTCAGTCGGAATCCACCGAACGGTTGGGCGTCGACCTGTGAGCCGGTGATTCGACGGTTGATGTAGAGATTGCCGACGGCGAACTCGCGTCTGGCGCGGTCGATATTGGCCGGGCTGCGCGAGAAAAGACCGCCGGTGAGCGCATAGCGGGTATTGTTGGCGATCTGCAGCGCGTGCTCGAAACTCTCCGCGCGGATCATGGCGAGCACGGGTCCGAAGATTTCCTCCTGGGCCAATCGGGCATCGGGTCTTACATCCGCGAAGATCGTAGGCGGCACGAAGAAACCCTGGTCGCACCCTTCGGGCAGCTCCGCCTGTACGAGCCGTCGACGGTCGTTCTTTTCGGTCTCCATCTCCGCGAGAATTCGCTGGCGGGCGTGCCCGTCGATCACCGGTCCGACCATCGTGGAGGGATCATCGGCGCGACCGATCGGTACGCTCTTGGTGGCTTCGACCAATCGATCCGCCAGCGCGTCGTAGATTCCGTCCAGCACGATAACGCGGCTGCAACTGCTGCACTTCTGGCCCGCATAACTGAAAGCCGACTCGATGACGGCTTGAACGGCGCCATCGGCGTCGGCGTCGGCGTCAACGATGATGGCGTTCTTGCCGCCCATCTCGACGATCATTTTCTTGATGAACGCCTGGTTGTGGTGAACGAGTGAACCGGCGCGAAGTACGCCGAGTCCCACGGCGTGTGAACCCGTGAAGGCCACGATGTTGACGTCGTCATGCCCGATCAAGTACTCGCCGATCAGGTCACCCGCTCCGGGAATGAAATTGACGACGCCCTCGGGGAATCCGGCGTCCAGAAGAATCTCCACCAGCTTGGCAGCGACGACCGAGGCGGGTCCGGCCGGTTTCATCACGACGGTGTTTCCCGCGGCGATCGCCGCACTGGTCATCCCACTGAGTATGGCGAGCGGAAACGCCCAGGGGGAAATGACCGCGCAAACGCCCTTGGGCGAATACGTCAGCATATTGTCTTCGCCGGGGATATTGCGCAGACGCGGGTGAGATTCGATGCGCTGAATCTGTTCCGCGTAGTATCGCCAGTGGTCAACCGCTTCGGTTACGTCGGCGTCGGCTTCGCGCCAGGGCTTACCGACCTCAAGGATCATTGTTGCGGCAAGTTCAAAACGCCTCATTTCCAGGCGATCCGCAGCCTTACGAAGAAGATCGGCGCGAGCGGCCGCCGACGTTGTCCGCCACTTCGGAAAGGCGCGGCGCGCGGCGCGAACCGCACGATCGACCTCGTCGGTCGTCGCTTGCGAAATGCGCCCGATCGTCTCTTTGGTCCGCGACGGGTTGACCGACTCATTGGTCTTCTCGGTGGACACGGATTCACCGTTGATGATGAGTGGATAGTGTCGACCTGCTTCGCCGCGCACGTATTCCAACGCGCCGGTCATCTTCCGGCGGTTCTCGGCGGATGAAAAGCTCGTGTTCGACGCGTTCGTGAACGAGGGCATCGGTTCCTCCGGATTACTGTTCTGGTAATGTCGTTTGACCAGCGGTGCGCTGGGTGGTCGCGTAATCGTCGGGTCAGCCAGAAGAAGGTCGTGACTCCCCCTGTCGCTGAAACTCTGTTTGAGGAATCCTTCGTTGGAGGTGTTTTCGAGCAAACGGCGAATCAGGTATCCCATCCCGGGCATCAGATCGCCGTAGGGACAGTAAACGCGGACACACTGGCCGAGTTGGACCATCGCAGTCTTGAGCGGATCGCCCATGCCGTACAGGGTTTGCACTTCATACCCTTGAGTCGAAACGCCGAGCGACTCCGCGGTGGCGACAATGGCCGCAAGCGAACGAACATTGTGGCTGGCAAACGCCGGACGGATGAGGTCGGCGCGCTTGAGCATCACCTTGGTCATGCGTTCGTAGCAGGCGTCGGTCTCCCACTTTCGGGTCCAGACGGGCGGTTCCTTGTAGTCTCGGACGGCCGCAGCGGTTTCGGCGTCCCAATAGGCGCCTTTCACCAGGCGAATGGCGAAGCGGTGTCCTCGCCGCCGCCCCCACTCCAGCAACCCGTCGAGGTCTCGCTCACCGTCCTTCAAATAGGCTTGGACGACGATGCCGACGTCGGTCCAATCGCGGAACTCGTCCTCCATCAGCAGCTTCTTGAAGAGTTCGAGCGTCAGGTCGCGGTGCTTGAACGACTCCATGTCGACGTTCACGAAGGCGCCGACTTGGCGGGCACGGCGGAGCAAAGGTCGCAGTCGCGCCGAGACCTCGCGTATGGAGCGATCGGGGTCGATGGGGTCGAAGTGCGGATCGAGCCCGGTCAGTTTGATCGAGAGGTTGATACGTGGCATCGGTCCTTGGTCATCGTGGTCGATGATGGGGATCGTCGCCCACCTCCGGGCCAGTGGCGGCACCCGCTCGATCAGATCGTCATAGACCTCCGCGTAGGCGTCGGCGCGTGCATAGCTGGTGGTGGATTCACCAAGGACGTCGAGGGTGAAGGCCATGTGCTGGGCGCGTAAGCGCTCGATCGTCTTGATGCAGCTCGGGACGTCATATCCGGTGATGAAGCGGCCGGCCATCTGCACCGCGCCATGGCGTGCCGCACGCCCGATCAGTTCCTGTCGAACGCCGAGCAACGGTCCCGGGCCGACGGCTGCGCTGAACAGTGCCGGAAGGTCGACGTCCCCGTCCCCCAAATACTCCGACAGGTGCGTCGTGATGGCCGCCGAGTCGATGAGCGACGGCAGGCAATCGACGAACTGGAACGCCCGCGTGCGCAGTGCTTCGTCGCTGTCGACAAGGTGCGTCATGCGTTCCTGCCACCAGGCCTTCTGCCAGATGGCGGGCTGGGCGGCGTCGGCCAGCTCGAAGATGTTGTGTCCGATCTCCCGGACACGGTGGTTGAAGGCGTGCGAGCTTGTCATGTACCTCTCTTGCCCGCTGATGGCATCCATTCAACGAGTTCCCTCGGTGTCAGAAAGACCAGCCAACAGCGCAGGGCCGGCTTCTGCCAGATTCTCTCGGCCGCGCGGGCGTAGAGCTCCAACTGCGGGCGGTGGTGCTCGGTGCGCTGTGCCAACTCCCCCTTCCCGACGGCGTCGGTCTTGAAATCCACAATCTCGATCCCACCGTCCGCCGGTAGGATACCGTCGACGATTCCGCGGACCAGAACGCGATCCTGCCCACTCGCGTCGGCGCCGGGGGCGAAGTCGGACAGCGGCTCGGTCGCGACAAACAGGAACTCCCGACGATAGGCCTTTCCCGCCGTCCGAATCGCGTCCGCCAGCGGCGTCGATAGAAACCAGGCCAGCGCGGGCTCATCGAGCCGGTCGCGATCGCCCGGCGCCATCATGCCTGATGCCTCCAGGCGTTGCAATTCCGAGGCCAAGCCTTGGGCATCAACGGCCGCGTCGAAGTCGAGAAGTTGGAGGACCCGATGTGTAACCAGCCCGCGGTGGGAGGCGTCGTCGCGGACCGACGTATCGTATTTCGAAGGCGGAATCTCGAAGTCGGCACCGCTGGGGTGAGTCGGTGCCTCGTCGGGATCCGCCCAGAATTCGTATGGACGCTTGACCTCGCCGGCAGCGACGGAAGCGGAAAAGGTCGAGGCGCCAAGGTACGGATAGACAAAGTCCACGCGGTCGAGGACCGCGTCAACTTCGGGGTCATCGTGGGCGACAGGTTCGTGCGGACCAAGGGGCTGCCATCGAGCGACCGCACGACGGGTCGCGTCCGATGCGTTGTCGACGTCCGGGTCCATCCGCCAGGCGCTCATCTGCTGGACATCGTGGCGGTGCAGAAGAAAGAGGGGCTCGTTGGGCTCAGGCGGTTCTGCGTCGAAAGCTGCGACGCGGGACGAGCCGAGCACGGCCGGGAGCAGCCAGTCCAACGGTGTGACGGCTGAACTGATCTGAAGGCGAGAGGGAGTGAACGGACCCCCGGAGGAATCGGGAACATCGGCGCGATGAACATCCGCCATCGACCCCACGAGAACCAGCTTCTGCTCGGCACGGGTCATGGCGACGTAGAGCACGCGGAGTTCCTCATCCCGGGTGGCGTTCTCAATGTCGACGGCGACGCGGGTGTGGGCGAGCGAGGGGTATTCGATCATGCGCTGCGTGTCGACCACGCGCAGTCCGATTCCGGTGCGCGGTTCGTAGATCATCCGGCCGTTGCGGTCACCGAGGTTGAGTTTCGTCCCGAGCCCCGCCAGGAAGACGACGGGGAACTCGAGCCCCTTGGCCTGGTGGATGCTCATGATTCGTACGACGTTGTCACCCTCGGCGACGCTCGGGGCGACGGCGATGCCCTGGTCCTCCTCTTCGAGCTGCTCCAAAAAGCCAAGGAATCGATGCAGGCCTTGTTGTCGGAACGATCCGAACTGGCGGGCAAACTCATGAAGCTTCAGCAGATTGGCGCGCCGGGCGACGCCGCCGGGTAGACCGCCCAGATGGGCCAGATACCCGCCCTGGTGGTAGATCTTCCAGAGCACCTCGTCGAGGGGGCGACGCTGGGCGTCGTTTCGGTATCGCGTGACGCGGCCGAGGAAGCTCCGAGTTTCTTCGCGGAGGGATTTGTCCGGCCCGGTGTCGGCATATAGGTGGACCGCCTCATGGAACTCGACGTTTCGATCCAGGCATCGAATCTCCGCGAGTTGATCGACGCCCAGACGGACGCCGAAGATGCCGCTGCGGAGCACGGACGCCAGGGGTATGTCTTGGCGCTGGTTATCGAGCAGACGTAGCGCCGCAAGGACGTCCCGCGCTTCACGCGATTCAAGGAGCGATCCTGCGGCGTCGGCGAAGGCGGGAATCCCCATCGAAGTCAAGGCGGCGGCGACCTGATCGGCGTTGTGCTTCTTCGCGCGGAGCAACACCGCGACGTCCTTGAACTGCAGCGGGCGGTCGTCGACGGTGATCGACCCGGACTCTCGCCACTCCCGTATCTGCGATCCGATGAGAAACGCCTCGCGCTGTATCACCGTCCAGCGCGAGGGGTCCAGCGGGTCCGGCGCGGGCGGACCGTCTTCGCCGCCTGGATCTTCGGACGCGGTGCATTTCCAGTCTCGCTCGAGGAGGTGGAAGTCGACCGTGCGCGTGGGCGTGTGCGATTCGCCCTCACGGCCCGGTCGAAGCTCAGCCTGCGCGTCGTAGACGACACCGTGGCGGGCGTCGCGCATCAGACCGCGGAAGACGACGTTGACGGCGTCGAGGATCTCCGCGCGACTCCGGAAGTTCTGCTGGAGAGGGATGGTCGTTCCAGCGCCGTCGGGGTCACGAAAGCGGTTGAGGCGTTCGACGAAAAGGTCCGGCTGGGCGAGGCGAAAGCGATAGATACTCTGCTTGATGTCGCCGACGACGAAGAGGTTGTCGGGTTGGTCGGCGTTCGATTCGCGGCTGGTCAGACGAAGAATAGCGTGTTGAATCGGGTTGATGTCCTGGAATTCGTCGACCAGAACGTGGGCGAATCGAGCCTGCAACGACCGCGCCGTATCGGAGGGTTTATCGGCGTTCTCATCCGAGCGGAGCAGCGTGAAGGCGAAACGCTCGAGGTCGGCAAAGTCCATGATCCCCAGTCCGCGTTTCTTGGCCGAATAGGCCGCGTCGAACGCGAGGATCAGTCGCGTGATGGTTCTAACGTAGGGGGCTGTCCTGCGCAGATCGGCGAGCGCTTCCTCCAGTGAGAAGAGCCCGAACCGCTTGCGGAGACGCTCGCCGAACAAGCGGCGCTTCACGTGGGAAAGGCATGCGCTGGCACGATCCCGCGCGGCCTTGACGCCGTCGGGTGCATCTTTGGGAAGGCGCGGCGCGCGGGTGCGGTCGAACTCGAAGGCGGCGATCTCCCCGCGGACGGCTTCGAAGCGCGTAAGAAAGTCGTCGTCGGTTCCGGCGGCGAGGAGGACGCTCCACCGTTCGAGTCGGTCGATGTAGTCGAAGATCTGCTCGACGTAGAAGTGAGCGGAGGCGTCGTCGGCGGCGAGATGCGCCACGGTTTGCTGATTGTCTTCGACCTGTCGGTCGAGTTCGCGCTGCAGCTCCTTGGCCATGGCGATGACGTGGGTTTCCGGTGCGTCTTCGAGCGATTGATGGGCCTGATCGAGCCACTCGTCGGGCTCGGGTA
>JAJDDV010000108.1 GCA_029260135.1 Phycisphaerae bacterium
TAAGCGTATGCGGACGCAGATCACGCACAAGCCACCGGCACCGGGTAACGTTTACCAAAACCTGGCGACCATCCCGCTGCTCGATCAGACCGGTCAGCCCAGCGGCTACTCCCTGGGAGCCGGACGTCACGAGCCCAATCCGGACATCCAGGCTTGCTGCCTGCGTGACGTTGTCTGCTTGGACATGCGGCCGGACGCGTGTCGCGAAAGTGGCGGTGTACCCCAGGGTCCCGGTTCGACCTGTTTGGGACCGGTGAACATCTGTGCTCCCAGCCAGCCTTGCGAGGACTGCGGCCCCGGCCCGCACTGGATCGATCAGTGTCCAGGCGGTAACGATCAGATGACCTCCGGCGCGAAGCTCGGCATCGACCACGATCTGGACTGTCGGCCGGACCTCAATCTGGTGTTGCACGGCCCGGTTACGGTTCGCCGCAGCGGTGCGATGGATGACTCGATGAACTTCCCCGGCACCAGCCCGGTCGACAATCACCTGGACGTGATCGACACCGAGATGGTGGCCTTGCAGCTCACGGGCGGCGGCATCAGCCTGGTCGCCGGCCAGGGCTACGGCCAGGGCGGTAATCTCCCGGCCACGCTCGGCGCCATCGTCGAACAGGGCGGTGACATCACCATGGCCGACAGCTTCTTCGACGTCTTCGTCGAGGTCGACCTGGGCAGCGGGCTGTTCGTTCGCAACACCAGCCCGCTCCGCGTCGACTCGAAGATCGACTGCGTCCCGCCGGACACGACGTACATCCACCCGATCACTTGCTTGCCGCTGTTTGATCCGGCCGGCAACCTGGTCGCTAACATCGTCTCCGCTGACCACTCGACCTTCATGGCGTGTCTGGTGACTTCCGAACCGCAGTGCAACGGAAGCCTGTGGCGGACGGCGAACAACTTCGCGCTGCTGAAGTTCAATGGCGCAGTGGCGGCGCCGTCAGGTCCGGGTGAGATCGAGATTCGTGAATTGCTGGGTGGCGGGCTTCTTGGCCCGGATCTTTCGGCGAACTTCACCTTCAGCAACGAGTCGCCGAACGTGGTACGACTTACGGAGAACGGGAGCGTCCTCAGGCATCGAACGTGGTATGCCGTTCTGAACTCCGGAGGCTGGGCCGGTGTCGATCCGTTCGAGGTGGACTACGTTGTGCAGATGGGCGACGCGAATGGCGATGGCCGTGTGCTGGGAGTTGACGCCAGTCTCGTAAACACGGGCATTCCCTGCTTCAACTGCCCGGACGACAGGCGTGACATGAACGGCGACCATCGAGTTCTTGGGGCTGACTTCAGTGCCGTGAACACCTTCATTCCGTCGTTCGACGTACGCAAACCGCTCGGCCACGGATGTCGGTCGTGCGACAATTGATGTGGACGTCGCGGAGACTTGCAGCTTGACGTGACACGGACTCCGTATCCGAGGCGTCTTTATGTCCCTCGAGATCCGGAGGGGCGGTGTGCAGCGCGCACGACGATCGCTGGTCAGTTCGTGAGCGGCGAATTTGCTGACTGGAAACGATGACCGTCGACGGCCGATGCGCCGACGGTGACGTGTAGGGCAGAAGGCTAGCGCCTGGGGCCTTCCATCTCCCGTTCTTTTTCCAGCTTGCGAATGGACTTGCGCGTCTGCCGGCGCTTGCGTTCCGATGGCTTCTCGTAGTAGCTGTGCCGCTTCATATCGCGGGTGAGACCTTCACGCTGGCACAACCGCTTAAATCGTTTCAGCATCTGCTGAATGGACTCGTTCCCGCGAGGTCTGACTCTTACCACGGTCTCTCCTATTCCATCGGAAAGTTCAAGCGAAACGGAAACCATGCGCGCGAATAGCTCCGCAACGCTACAGGGTGAACAGTCTACGGCTTTGAATCGACGGACGCCAGAGGCGACTTGTTGAATTCCGACGATTTGTTCGTTCTGACCGAAACGCCATAACCACTTCTCCTGACAGCCTACACTGTGACTGTACTTATGTGTGGGTCAGCCTTGTCCGTCGGCGCTGGTCGGCGGGGCGAGGAGCCACGCGAGGTGGCCGAGTTCGGGGAGAATCAACCGATCCAGGGCCAGGCGGACGGCGGCGGTCGAGCCGGGAAGCGCGAAAATGACCGTGCGCTGACAGACGCCAGCCATCGCGCGGGACAGCATGGCGGCAGGGCCGATCTCCTCGAAACTTAAGATTCTGAATAATTCGCCGAATCCTTCGAGGGGTTTTTGGAGGAGGGGGGCGAGCGCTTCGCAAGTGGTGTCACGTGCTGTCACACCTGTCCCGCCGGTGATCAGAATCGCCTGGCATTTCTCGTCGCAGAGGGCTTTGGCGCGGGCTCTGACCTGGTCGGGTTCGTCCGGAATGATGTCGTGGGAGAGGATACGGTGGTTATTATCAGTCAGTCGATCTCGGATGAGTTTTCCGGCGATGTCGGTCTCGGGGGTGCGGGTGTCGGAGACCGTGATGACCGCGACTGACACGGACGTGACACACTTGTCATCATGATGGGGGGCTGGCACGGGGCTTCTCCTTGGGGTCCAACGGCGTCAGCGGAGCGGTTTTCGACCGGCGGCGGTGCGCATCTGATTCACGTGCTTCCAGAGTTTCGGATCCTTCTGCAAAAACTTGATGAGGTTGGCGGTGGTGACGCCGAGCCTGTCTGCGGTGTCGCTGACCCTGGCGTCGGTGGCGGCGAGTAGATCGAGCAGCTCGCTGATGGCCGCTGGATAGCGCTCGTCTTTGCGGCCCATGTTGAGCGTGCCGGCGGAAGAGATGGAGGTTGAGAGGAGTTCACCGGGTTCGTAGCCTGCCAGGTCGAGGTCCGTGCGCAGTCCCATGGCGATGACAAGGCGCAGGCGGCGGAGGGCTCTTGCCTTGTTGACGTGCTGAGATCGGTCCTCATTGGCGAGGGCGGCGAGGGCGGTGGGGCGGTGTCGCAGCCGGACGGCTGAGCTCGTCTTGTTTCGCTTCTGGCCACCCGGTCCGCTGGCCCGATAACAATCGACGTCGCACTGGGCGATCAGGCCTTTGTCGTCGAGCGCCAAGTAGGTTTTTGCGGTGGTGGTGGGGCGAGTGGTCAATGCGCGTCTCCGATTCCTCTCGAGTGGTCATGGTAGGTGGAATCGCGGTCGGGCGCCAAGGGCGCAGGTCACAAGTCGCGACCTTCAAAAGCCGATAATCCTGCCGCGAGACTATGCACCGGCCCGGTCACCGGGACCCGTACTGCTCTTCTGTAGCCGTCGAGACTCGGCGTTCGCCGAGTGATTGCGTTTGGACCATGCTACAGGATGAACAAGAGGGCTTCGGGCGGGCGAGGAGATCATGATGAAGAATTCGGCAGGGAAACGAGTTACACGCGTCTTTATCGTCCTGGCGGTCATTGTGGGCTGCAATCAAATCACCACCCAGCAAGGCGAAGAGGACACGACGACGAGCACGACCACGTCTGCGACGACGACAACGCCGCTCGCGCAGATCGACAGTACGTTCTCGGACGCGTCGATCTCGCCTGGAGGGACGGGCGGGGTGGCTGGGACCAACATCGAGGGTACGGATGACGTTGAACTCCCGGCTGCGGAAACGCGGAGCTTCTTCACGGCCTTCCAGATTGACCCGGTGTCCGAGGATTCGGCGGGGCCGAAGTTCGTGGTGTCGGGTGACGTCGACCAAGACGGCCTGCTCGACCTGGTCAGTGCCTGGAATCAGTCGCAACCTGTACAACTGCACCTTCAGCGGCGTGACCCGCAGGGGAACATCTCGTTTCGGACGATCACGCTCGCGGGAACCAGTCCGGTGGCCATCGTCGGTGGTCTTGCAGTCGGGCAGATCAACGGTGACGGATGGCTTGATGTCGTGATCCTGGTCAAAGGCACGGGTTCGGGAACGTTCTGTCCGACGCCGGACGGTCCGGTCGAGGTGAGCCGGACGGAGGGCGAGATTATCGTGCTCTTTAATCCGGGTACGGTGACTGCGATCCCCGACGGGGATTCGTGGACCGAGTTGATCCTCGTGAATCCGCTGGTTGCGGATCGATGGATTCACAACCAGTTCCCTGGTAATGAGGAGATGCCGATCGAAGAGGCCAAGGTCACGCCGGAGAATTCGGGGTTCACGTCGCTGGTCGTGGCTGACATTGATGGTCAACCGGGCGACGAGATTGTGGTCGCTCTGAACACCGGAGAGTGCGAGGGTCTTGGACAGAAGCCGCCGGTCAATACGGTGGATCTGTGGATCAACCCCGGTGGGGTGAGCGCGGAGACGGCGTCGAACTGGGGTGCGGCCGGTCCGGGTGGATTCTCGGGCGGTCTTCCGATCACGCTGATGATGAACCTGCCGCAGGTGAAGGACATCAAGGTTATGGACGTCGATGATGACGGTGATCTCGATGTGGTGGCGACGTGGACGAACTCACTGAGCGGCAACATCCTGTGGGCACGGAATCCGCTGACGCCCAGTGGTCTTGGCGCGGTGACTTCCGGTGCGCTCGACGGTGGGGCGGACGTTTGCCTCGACGGACTCAACGACGGGATGGCTTGTCCCAACGGGGATGCGGATTGCGTGGGTCCGCCGAACGGAATGTGTCAGCCGACGAGCTGGCGGTACGTGACGAGCAGCTGGGATGAGCGACCGGTGGGGCATCTTGATACGGGTGCGGATATGCTCGCGATCGGTGACATTGACCAGGATGGATTCGAGGATGTTGTCGTTCGTTCGACGCTGGGGCAGATCGTGCAGTGGTTCCGCAGGCCTCAGGGTACGGAGATCGTTCAGCCTGAGTTTCCGCCGAGTGATCCGGTTCCGGATCGATTGAACTTCCCCTGGCCTGTATTCACGTTGACGGAGTTCAACGCGCAGGAGCCTTCGGCGATCGGGCTGGGTGATCTGACGGGTAACGGTGTTCTCGATCTTGTTCTGGCCGTCGAGGGTGGCGTCTGGTGGTATGAGGGGCCTAGTGATCCTGAGGAGATCTTCGGGGCGTGGGCTCCGAACCCGATCATCCAGGACGAGGGCGGTGATCCTTCCGGCGGCGTGACACCGGATCCGGGTGTACCAGGGGCCGGCGTTGGCGTGGACGCGGTGGATACGTCGACCAGTATCAACGCGCTTCTGGTCGTGGACCTGGATGAAGACGGGCGGAACGACATCATCGGCACGCTCGACCGTCGCAGTGGTGCGGGCCTGAGCGACGACCGGCTGGTGTGGTACCGGAGCATTCGGACGGAAGAGACGACGCCGTAGTGCGCTTTGGCGCATCGACCGGCAGATCATACCGCAGAGAGGGCAGAGGGTAAGGCCGTCAGCGATCAGCTGTCGGCAAGGAAACATTTCAGTTGATCGGTCGTTGGTTACGGGCGGTGCATGGCACCGGTCGATGTAGGGCGGCGCCCGGGCGCTTGCGGTCTTCATGGGGGCGGCCGGGGGAGGAATGTCGGCGTCGTAAGTTCACTTGATGTCGTCACGCTGCTCTTATCCCGCGGACTCAACGGACGGGCCGCTCTGGGAGCGAACGGTTCCGTGCGGGCATTCGCGCGGATCTCAACCCAATACCATAACGTTTGGGGTGATCGGTCGGAGGCGAGGTTGAGCGAGCGCCGGTGGGTGAGGTCACGGGGCCGGCTTTAATCACTCCCCCACGTCAGCGCTTCGCTAACGAGGTGGGCCACCCGGCGTGCCACCCGCAGTATCCCGCCCGGTCCGCGTTGAAGATCGTGCCGCAGCGATGGCACTCACGGTTTGTTGCGGGCAGAGCCGGTCCTACGTCGACCACGATCTACTCGGCTTTCCGGTGCTGTACCCCGTGCCAAGAACATCATCC
>JAJDDV010000109.1 GCA_029260135.1 Phycisphaerae bacterium
TTGCAGCCGTTCAGGCTGTGGGAGGTGCATCGAGATGCATGCTGCGCGGTCATCCTTGCCAGGCTGAGGTTGACATCGGTCCTTCCCCCACCCTCGCTGCGCGAGAATGGGGCACCCGCGGCCATCCTTGTCAGGCTGAGGTTGACATCGGTCCTTCCCCCACCCTCGCTACGCGAGAATGGGGCACCCGCGGTCATCCTTGCCAGGCTGAGGTTGACATCGGTCCTTCCCCCACCCTCGCTGCGCGAGAATGGGGCACCCGCGCTCGGGTGGTCCAGTAGCGACCCCAGCGGTTATCCGGCCCGGTCGTGTTCCCGTCGATTATAGCCATGTTGGCGTTGTTCTGGGCAAACGGATCATCCACGTCCCAGACCCGAAAATGGACGGGAACGTTCGCCATCGGCGGATCGAGCCTGGCCACAAGCGGCGCCAGGCGCCGCTGCTGGAACTGGACCAGGTTGATCGTACCGACGGCCTCCGTGTGTCAGCGATCACTTGAACACCGGCCATGGATTATCGAATCCTGGACAAAGGTCGCAGGCATCGCCAACACCGTCACGATTGCCTGTAACTCTTCGGAACCATGGCCGTGTTGCCGTCCGCTTGCGGTGCGGCGCTGGTCACCGTTTTTGGCGGCTAGAACGGATACCCGTCGCCACTGAAGGCGGAGAGAACGGCCACCGTGTCGCTCACCGTGATTTTTCCGTCGAGGATCGGCGAGGGCCCGACGGTCACCCCCAGAAGGTCCATCCTCGTCTTGGAAGGTGCACCGGGTGCACCTGAGAACTTGGCGATCATGGCCAGCGTGTCAAACACACTCACGATGCCGCATGTGCTTGACGGACAGTCGGAATCTCGGATGCACGCCTGTCCCTGCTGTGTACCGCCCGCGCAAATCGTCTCGGCCGCGCGCCAGTCGCCGGCAGACAGTTCGACGGCATCGCCCCATTTGGCGTTACCGATTTCCAGGGGTGGCGAAAAGCTAGCCGGGTTGGTCAGCACGCAGCTGTCGTCTACAAATTGGAGCCGGTACACGGCATGCGGGATGACGAACTCATCACGGACGTGCACGAAGTCGGGGTCCGCGCTCCAATCGCGGAACACGGGTGTCTGCGTCAGCGTCGACGAGAGGAAGCTTCCCGCCGCACAAGGCGAGGAGGGGGTACAGGGATCGGTGAAGCCGCGACCGCCACCCTCGCTGTACTCGACCGGTTCGCCGACCCACATTTCGGTTCCGTTCAACGCCGTATGCGCACCTGGAAGATCAACAAACGTCACACGGACGGCTTGCAGTCGTCCCGGATCGCCGCCCGTGAAAGAGAGCATCCTGTTCTTGATGTTCGTCACGAGCGTGCCTTGCACGTTGAGGGTCGTTTCAGGCTGTGCGGGTGCGGAGGGGAAGCATGGCGCGTCCACCTCGACGGTCAGGCTTTCGGCGACGAAATCGAAACGCGTACCGGTTGCGTCGCTCAGGAAGGTTTGGGCAGGCGCGCCGGTTCCGGGAGCGACGAAGTCGATCGAGAAGGTTCCGTAGGCATCGGTCGACACTTCGTAGGTGAGCTCACCGCAGTACTTCGGCTGTAATGACACAATCGGTGCGACGCCGACCGTTATCGCGGAGCCGAACTGCGCCGGCGGTCCCTGGACGACCGGGGCGACAACGCTCAGGCCGGCATGGACCCAGTCGCTCCTCGTCTGGTTGATGACCGTGTTTCCAAGTTGATAGGTCACGGATCCGTTGTTTCCGCCGGTCGCATCGTCGAGGGTGACCTGGTAGTTCTGCAGGCCCACGGCGGTGTTCTCGACGTAGACGTCCAAGAGCAGCGTGTCGCCCGGCTGAGCGGTGACGACGGTCGGACTGGCAAAGAGGAGGGTCGGATCCACGCCCTGCCGGGCAACGAGCAAGCGCACGGGTTCGCACGAATCGACGGTTCCATCTAGGTCAAGATCCTCCAAGTTGCCCACATTCAGGTCGATCCTGTCATCGACGCCGTTGCCGTCGCAGTCCTCCTCCGAGAGCGGAATCATGGAGAGTAGGGGGTTGAAGGGGCAGCCGTTGTTCGGCGCCACGATACAGTCGGGCATCTGTCCGAATGGTCCGACGCCGAGGTCGAACGCTTGGCCGCCGCATGCATTGATCAGGAAGCACTCCGGCGCGGCAGGGACGACTGAAGCCTCCAGCGCGGAGGCACCGGTGCAGCCTGCGGCCGAGGCCGTCGCGTTGACGCTCTGGACGAACTGAGACGCGAGTGTTGCAGCCGAGCCACCCGCGGGAACGCCGGGCGTCGTGGGATCGCAGACGCTGTAGCCGTTTCCGCTGACGCACCATGACCATCCAGCACCCGAGGATGTTCCAAGGGCGCAGTAAGCTTGTGACACGCTGCGCCCGCCGCTGTAAAGCCAGGTATCCGGTCCGACCGGGCCCGACGGACTGTCGCCGTACAACACGGTCTGGGCGTTGGCGACGTCGTACGCCATCGCGAAGGCGCTTCGAGGACCGGGGTCGTTCATGACGTACCTTGTCCATCCGACGCCGTCATATTCCCAGGTGTCGAGATTCACCGGATGGTTGTTGCCGCCGAACACCACGGAGACGCCTCGTGCCTCGTCGAAGGTCATGGCGTGTCCGTTGCGGCTCCCCGGGTTGTTCGCCGGGGACTTCCGATCCCAGTCGGTTCCGTCAAACTCCCAGGTTTCGGTGGTGCCAGGAAAGCCTCCATACAGGACCATGACGCCACGCGCGCTGTCGTACGCCATGGCGGCCGAGTTGCGGGGGCTCGGCGAGGTGGCGGGAGAGAGCTGGACCCAGTTCGTCCCGTTCCACTCCCAGGTGTCACCGAACTTTACGGCGTTCGCTCCTATGCCGCCGAACATGACGACCACTCCGCGCGCAGCATCGTAGGCCATCATATGAGCCATGCGTGCGGGGGGCGTGGTCGCGGGGAATGCCTGTGTCCAGGTGCTGCCGTCCCACAACCAGGTGTCGCCGAACACCGGCGCGGTGTACTGACCGCCAAAGAGGACGATCTGCCCGCGTGCGGCGTCATAGGCCATCGCATGATCGAAGCGTAGGGATGGGACCGGGGCCGGCGGGAAGCGCTGCGTCCACTGCTGCACTGCGCCATCCCATACCCAGGTCATGGGGTTTCCCCCACTTCCGGTTCCGGCGTACATGACAACCAAGCGGTTCAGCGCGTCGTACGCCATTGCATGGGCTATCTGGCCCCCGGGGCCCGTCGCCGGCCACAACTGCCAGCCACATCGGGCGGGTGGACAGTTATCCATCTCGCAGAGGTCATCCGTACCGTCGTTGTCGTTGTCTCCGCCGCAGAACCGCTCATCGCCGCGATACACGCCGCCTGCCATTACGCACTCCAGTCCCGAAAAGCTGGTGCATCCTCCGCTCGGCAGGCAGCATCCGCCGGTCGGATCACCACACGTGGTGGAAGCGCAGGATGCCATTTCACAGGTGCCACCGGGACATTGGAAACTGACGATGCAGTCCATTCCGTCGTTGGCGCCACCGATGCAGACCCTCTTTTCGCTGACGGTCAGGTCGAAGCGGCCTCTTGCCCTATCAGCCGCTCGCAGCGCGGAGCCGTGAACCAGGATGAGATACTCGACGCCCGACTGTGAGCACCACTCCACGTCCGACCCGGTATTGACGCCGAGCCCGAGGGGGTCGCAAGCCGCATCGACGGGGCCGGGTCGATCGTCGTTTGCCGTGACGCAGACGGGGTTGTTGCAGTCCCCGCAGTAGACGCTCAAGCGTGTGTCGTAGTCTGCTCTGACGGATCCGCAGGTCGTGGCTTTCAACACATTCCCGGTTCCGCGGACACTGTGCCAGACGCCCGGCTGGTCGATCGGCACGCCGTTGCAGGTCGGGAACCCGGCGTCAACGACTCCGGCGAACGTCGACCCCGACTCGGCCCAGGGGCTGGGCTGGCTCTGATCGAACACGGAGGCGTCGTCACACAGGTCGGGGTACGCATCCGGGCACTGGATATCGAGCGCGTCGACATCGTCGTTCTGGACCAGACCGAGTTCGTCCGGTGTCAGGAACGGTGTCCCCAGTACGCTGATTCCCTCAAACCGAGAATAGAAGATGGCCGCAGGCGAACCCGTATCGTCACCGAGGCCGGTCTCGGGCGGGTCGTCGGTGGCGCCGTCCCCGTTGTCGTCAACGCCCGCCAAGCCCGGTTGTCCATCCGGACCCAGAAGCGAGGGCGAACCGCCTGCGAGGGAGAACAGGATCTCATCGTAGATCGGCGGCGGATTCACAATCGTGTAGGGATTCAGCACACCGTTCGGGACCTCCGGGCAACCAGGGAGCACGGTGATGAGGCCCGTCAGTCCCGCCCCACAGTGTGGCGTGCAGAAGTAGGGGATCGACGACGCGGTTTCCCTGATCGGGACGGTGTACTCGTAGACGATCGCACTGCTGGTGATCGGTTCATTGAACCGTCCGTCCGCCGTGCAGGGGAGTCCCGACGTCACGGTGTGCGTTCCGTTCTCCCACTCCCACCGGATGGTATCACCCGCGCGGACCTTCAGGGCCTGGGGATCGAACTCGGTATTTCGCACCTTTACAATGTGTGTGGTTTTCGGCCAGATGTCGGAGATGGCCAGTGCGTCGATCACATCGCCCGGCTGAAGTCCCAGATCATCCGGCGTCGCAAAGACGGTCAGGCTATCAGGCGTAAACGGTCCGCCGGCCGGATCGTACAGGTAGATTGTTGCGGCACTTGGAAACGACGGCCCCTCGAACGTTCCGTACCAGAGATCCAGGGTTCGAAAATCATCCAACTCGACCCCGGTGACGTTGTCCTGTCCTCCCGCGGCCGCCGTAACCGTCAACCGTAGACCCAATGCGGTGTTGTCCACGGCCATGATGTTGTGATTGTCCGGCGAGCGAAGCCCGGGAAACCGCGCGACATGTTTGCCGAACGTTCGCGTGCCGACCGCGAGAATATCAGCAGCCTGTTCGTTGTACTCCAGCGGGTGCGTCGCGCTGTACCAGAGGTCGGAGCACGGCACGCCTTTGGACTCCCTTGTCACCGAGAAGTAGAGCGTGGGCTCGTCGTCGTCCACGCCGCACGCGTCGAACGTGCATATGTCGGTCGTGATATCGATCGTGACGGTATCGGGATCGACCGTGCCGTCGCGCCCGAACGTAAAGCCCACGATGTTGTCACCGGGCGCGAACTCCCCGGGTCCGCCGACGGCGCCGACCAGCGGCGGGTCGCGTCGGTTTGTCAGGTCGGGAGGCTCGTTGGGCATCGCAGCGGATGAGACGTACACGGTCAGCGGCAATTCGACGCTTCCGGCGTCGCTGAATACGTCGTTGGGCGGGGCCATGGTGACACCGACGGGGTCCAGGCCGAGACTGAGATTATCGACGGTAAAGGCGACCGGGCCTTTCCCTCTCGGCTGCTGTTTCCCGAACGGTGGGTCGTACGATCCCGCGCCGCCACCCCCATGGAAGGCTTGTTTCAGCGATCCGATGAAGAGCCCGTTTTCATCGAACATCGGCGTGGCACCGTATCCTGAGTGTTGATACATGCCGGGCGGGAATGGCGATCCCGATCGCCTAGTACCGGGAAAGCCGCCAATCGACCGTTGTGTAACGAGCATCGGCGTCTTGTTGTAGAACTTGCCGCGGTTCTGGATGTCCACCTCGACGAAGATGTTGAACAGCGCGTCGGCTGGGAAGTCGGAGGAGCGGTCTTCTACATCGCAGCAGCCTGGTGGTGGTGGCGTCTGGGCGGGTTCCGCCGGCCCGCCGTCGTAAAGTGACCGGACCTCGCCGACGCTGTTCCAAAAGTATCGTGCCTGCGGTGTGGATCCCGTCGGCGGTGAGCCCAGGAAACCGACCGAACTGGCAAAGGGCTGTCCGGCGCGAAGCCACACGTCGCCGAACGCCGTGGTGCCGTAGAGCTGCATCGACAGGATTTCCGTGTGCACCTCCCATCGCAGATTGCAGGGTCGCGGGGGCCAGTAATCGGGGCGCAGGAAACACTCGCCCACGCTGGGCTGGGTGGCGGGGAAGACGGGGGCGCCGGCTGCGCAGATCGGCCAGGTTCCCTCAAAGCTCGCGGGGCTCGACCGCCCGACCACGGTGACTGGGTCCACGATATCCCGAAGCCAAATCGTGTCCCCGCCGGTGAAGGTGAGCTGGACCGACGCGGACGAGGGGAAGATGTCCGGACAGGGTTGGCCGGCGCCCGAGACGGGCGAATCGCTGGGAAACTGCCCTAGCGAGGGTCCGCTGCAGCCCCTTGCTGCCTGGACCTCGCGCGGCGATTCTTGCGCTACGGTAGAACTCGTGGACCCGAAGACAACCACAAATGAAGCGATCAATATCGACATGCGCGTCATGGTTTGCTCCTTCGATCCTGGTGAGATGTACCAGCGGACCACCTGGCAAGGGGGAGCCGGCGATCTTCCGATGCGACATAGCTACGAGAGCGAATGGCCTCCGCGGTTGGATAGCCCCAACGTAGTCCCGGATCGGCGGTCACCATCCAATCGCATCCGTCATCCGCGACGACCTCTCCGAGAAGGGCGACGTTCGAGTTCCCAGCGTCGATCGACCATTGCTGGGCCCACGCGGGGACACCTCCGAATAGCAGGAGAACAAGTATGGCCGCCAGGCTGTAATTGGATGGGTGTTGCCTCACAATCTCATCTCCCGGGAATGGTGTCAGACCGATTCCGTACACATTTTCCATGTGCCACCGAATCGCCGGTCTGTCGCTCCGCCTGAACTGGGGAAGTAATGTATCTTAAGTGCAAGCTCCCGTCAAGCAAGAAAGTGATTTGGGTACTGTCAGGGTGCATGACAGATTAGCAGCCCGTGGTGAAAGTCGTCGGCTGCCGGTATCCTGTGGGTGAGCCGGTGATGTGTGCCGGTGTGTCAGGGAGGGCACGTTTATGGCGATGGGCAAGCGGGCTCGGGAGGGGCAGGCATCCTTTTGGATAGCGACGGATGAGCTGCCGCGTACACCCGGTCATCCCTTTTACGAGCGGCTGAATCAGATCTTCGAGGCCAACGGCTTCGATCGCTTCGTCGAGAAGCGGTGCGGCGATGCGGCGCGTCGGTTGGTGCTGGCCGGTCGCGGTTTCCGTTTCCTGCGCTCGTGTGTTGCGGTTAGCAATGCGGCGCGCGTGTGAGGCTTGGCACGCGCGCGCCGCCCGGGTGAATTCCGACGGTCATGGGCGGAACGACGGATGGATGCCGTCGCGCCGCCGGGCAAGCCGCCGGTCGAATCGGACCATGGCCAGGGCGGGGTGCCGACCCGCCCGGCACAGACGGGTTCGGCGCCGCCCCGGCGGACTCCTGCCGCGTCGAATCCTAAAGACGGAGCCGGGACACAGACTGCCGTGCCCGGCCCCATCCGCATGCAGGTGTTCGTAGGTGTTACCGACAGTTGGGGCCGGACGGCGCGCGAAGAATTGGTTGGCGGCTGAATTCGCGTGGGCGAGGGTGTGAATGCGACCCGATCTTCGGGCAGGGGTGGGGGGGTGGAGGTGGCGCGTGTGGCACGCGGTTAGGATCTTGCAGCCGTTCAGGCTGTGGGAGGTGCATCGAGATGCATGCTGCGCGGTCATCCTTGCCAGGCTGAGGTTGACATCGGTCCTTCCCCCACCCTCGCTGCGCGAGAATGGGGCACCCGCAAAGAAGAAGAAACAGACCCCCCTGGATCCCCCCTTAGTAAAGGGGGGAGCGGTTGGTCCGCGCAGCGGACCCTACGTGGGCCAATGAGGTTCACCCGGCGCGGAACGGGGCGACGCGATGGATTCTGCTGGGCGTTTCGCCGTTTGTGTTCAAGAAACGCAGCATCTTCACCTATTTAGTCGGTATTTCGAGAAATTTGTTGAACCGCGGGTGAGCGGCAGGTTATCCTGGGAGATCAGCTAGCCGGTGCCGTTCGGGTCTGTGCTGTTTATGGCTGTCGCGCAGTTCATTCGGAGACCAGAAGCGGAGTCTGACCCATGCTGAGACGAAGTCCGCGCGTTCTCTCTTCATGTCGTGTTCTCGCTTTGATCTCGTTGGAGTGCGTCGTCACCTCAACGGGCGTTCTTGGTCGGTCGACGTTCTGTATCGGAATCACACATCGGTCGATGAAAGGTGTCTGATCATGTTCTGTGGACTTATGTTGCGCCGTTCAGTTCTTCCCGTGATTCTCATCGCATCCATGACGCTCGGGCAGACCCCGTCCGTTTCGCAGGATGGTCGGCGATCGCCGGAAGCGGGCTCCGCCGGGTCGAAGGCTCCTTCTATTCCGGATGGGTTCATGCTTATCGAGGGGGATATTCTCGTTCCCGTCGATTTTTTCAAACGTTCCCCCGACAAAGTAGCGTACACACCGGATCTCTGGCCCGGTGGCGTCGTTCCGTATGAGTTTGATGCCAATGTGACTGCCGCCAATCGCACGGCCATGGAAGCGGCGATGGTGAATTGGGAGGACGTAGCGGCCGTGGACTTTCGCCCCCGGGCGGGCGATGCCAACTTTGTCCACATTCAGGACGATGCTGGAAACCGGTCTCATGTAGGGATGAGAACCGGTCGTCAGGACATCTGGATCGCCAGCTGGAATAGCGAGTTTACGATGGTTCACGAACTCGGGCACACTCTCGGATTGTGGCATGAGCAGTCGAGATGGGATCGCGACAGCTACGTACGGATCGTGGCGGGAAACATCTGCCAGACTTGTTGTGCCGGGGGGGCGTGCGATCACAACTTCGATATAGACATATCCGGCGGGCACGGTCCGTACGATTTCGAGTCCCTCATGCACTATGGACAATGTGACTTCTCCGTATGTTCAAGCTGTCCGAATGATACGGGTTGTGCCGAGAGCGGCAGGACTATTGTCGTGCTTCCGCCCAACGAGAGCTGGCAGAGCCAGATCGGGCAGGGAGACCACCTCAGCGCCGGCGACCGTGCCATCATGGTCTTTCTGTACGGCTGTCCCGACTGCCCGTGGGGGCCTACGTGTCCTGACTGCGACGGAAACGCCTTTGGCGACGATTGCGAAATGGCGAACTGCCGGGATGATCCTGCGTGCGATGACTGCAACGGCAATGGCGTTATGGATGCATGCGATGTTTCCGCTTGCACGGGCGATCCAAGTTGCGGCGACTGCAACTTCAACGGTATTCCCGACGGGTGTGACATACGTGTTCCGCAGCAGGTTGCGAAGCTGACCGCCCACGACGGCGCGGGCTATGACTTCTTTGGTCATTCCGTCGCCATCGACGGCAACTCGGCGTTGGTGGGTGCGTACGGCGTGAATGAAGACACCACGGCTGACAGCGGAGCGGCGTACATGTTCTCGCGCTATGGCGGCGTTTGGAGCGAGATCGGAGTCGTGGGTCGCACGACGGTGGAAGCCGGCGATGCCTTTGGCTGGTCTGTGTCGCTTGATGGCGGTCGAGGGGCCGTTGGTGCTCATCTGGATGACATTTTCGGGGGTACCGTCGACCGAGGCGCCGCGTTTCCTTTCGATCTTCCGGGTAACTTGTGGGTCAATCCGTTCACGGCGCAGCTTCGCTCTGGCGTGGGTGGTGCCGCGGGCGACAACTTCGGATCGTCCGTAGCACTCCAGGGTAACACGGCTGTGGTTGGTTCGTGGAAGGACGATATTCTAGGCGAGACGGAAGCTGGTTCGGCGTATGTGTTTCGCACAACCACTGGTTCGTGGATTCAACAATTCAAGCTGACCGCGTCCGACGCGGGTGCGTACGATCGGTTCGGTGTTTCCGTGGCTGTGTGGGGTGACACGGCGATCGTCGGGTCCTACCGCGACGGTCACACGAATCGATGGAACGCGGGTTCGGCGTACGTCTTCACGCGTAGCGGAACCATCTGGACGCAGCAGGCCAAGCTGATCGCGTCCAGCCCTTTCGACGAGGAATTGTTCGGCCAATCGGTGGCGTTGTACGGCGACACAGCGTTTGTCGGCGCTCCGGGCGAATACTATCCAGGAGGGGGTGTGGGTCCCGGATCGGTGTATGTCTTCACGCGTACCGGAACCACCTGGACGCAGCAGGCCAGGCTGACGGCGTCCGACGGGGAAGTAGGCGACGGATTCGGGTATGCCGTGGCGGTGCAGGGCGTTACGGCGCTGATTGGGGCTCCTTACGATGACCTTACCGTAGGCGCGGAGGAGGGATCTGCATACGTCTTCGTCCGCTCCGGGGCCTTTTGGCGGGAGAAGGCGAAGTTGACGGCCTCGGACGCGAAGGCATCGGCCAGGTTCGGTTGTTCTGCGTCGTTGGATGACGGCACGGGCATCGTGGGTGCCGAGCGGGATGATGTTGCGGGGATGACCGCTGTTGGTGCGGCCTACGTCTTCACGCTTCCGACATCTGCGGACTGCAACAACACGGGTGTACCCGACGAGTGTGAGTATGATTGTACCGGCAACGGTATCGTGGATGACTGCGAGATCGCGGATTGCGTCGGGGACCCGGCATGCGGCGACTGCAACGGCAACACACTTACGGATGAGTGCGACATTGCCTTATGCGGTCACTCGAGTCCGGCATGTGAGGACTGCAATTCGAACGGCGTACCGGATGGTTGCGACCTCAGTTCTTGCTCCGGTGATCCGGCGTGCGCCGACTGCCAAGGAAACGCCATTCCGGACGAATGCGACATCGCGAGTTGTGCGGGCGATCCGGCGTGCGGCGACTGTAACCTTAACGGGAGCCCCGACGGCTGTGACTTGACGACATGCGGTGGAGATCCTGCATGTTCGGACTGCAACGGCAACAGCCTTCCGGATGCCTGTGACATCGCCGGGTGCTCGGGTGATCCGTCGTGCGGCGACTGCAACGTCAACGGCATCCCCGACGGTTGCGAACTGTTGAGCTGTGCGGGAGATCCCGCGTGCGCTGACTGCAATGGCAACAGTGTTCCCGACGCCTGTGACATCGCCGGTTGTGCGGGGGATCCGGCATGTGGTGACTGCAACGTCAACGGGATTCCCGATGGTTGCGAGTTGGCGGGTTGCGCAGGTGATCCGTTGTGCAGCGACTGCAACGGCAACAGTGTTCCCGACGCTTGCGACATCGCCGGGTGCGCGGGTGACGTGGCATGCGCCGACTGCGACGGCAACAGCGTTCCGGATGCGTGCGACGTTTCCGCTTGCGCGGGCGATCCTAGGTGTTCGGACTGCGATCTCAACGGCGTTCCGGATTCCTGTGATATCGTCGCCTGTGTCGGCGATCCGGCCTGCGCCGACTGTGACGGCAACAGCGTTCCGGATGCATGCGATCTGGTCACGTGCGTCGGCGATCCGGCGTGCGGCGACTGTCAAGGCAACGGCGTGCAGGACGCGTGCGACATTGCCTCGTGCGCCGGTGATCCGTCCTGTGCTGATTGTCAGGGCAACGGCGTACCGGACGGTTGCGATTTGGCTCCGAGCAGCCTCGCCAGGCTGGGTCTCGCAGGCGTGGCGTATCCGGAGTTCTTCGAGTCCTTGGCGGCGGTACCGTCGATTGATGAATGGGTGCAGGCATTGTCGCTTCGGTCATCCTTCGACTGCAACGTCAACTCCATACCGGATGAGTGTGACATCTCTTCGGGTCAGAGTCAGGACCACGACGGCAACGGCATTCCTGACGATTGCGAGGTGTTCAGGTTCTACGTGAACATTGCTTTCTCAGCGGTAGGTGCCAAGCGTTCGAGCTTGTACGGCATGGGCTGGGACAATCCGTTCTGGACGCTTCAGGAGGCGCTGGATGTGGCCGTCGGCGTGGGTGAGGCTGAGATTTGGGTGGCGGCCGGCACGTATACGCCTGATTACAACGCCGGCAGCGATTCTGGGATGTCGTTTGCGCTCAGGAACAAGGTGGCGCTTTATGGCGGTTTCATCGGCGTTGAAACCGAACGATCTCAGCGTGATCCCGTAGTCAACGAAACGGCTCTCAGTGGTGATCTCAACGGTGATGATGGAATCGGAATCGTCACCGACAACTCGATCCATGTGATTACGGCGCATAGCGTCGACTCCACGGCTGTTCTCGACGGATTCACGGTATCGGGTGGGAACGCGATCGCGACTTGGTTCCCCGCGAATTCGGGCGGTGGGTTGTACAGCGACGGCGGGAGTCCGACCATCAGGAACTGTACTTTCACCGGGAACACGGCCGGCGTGCGGGGTGGTGCGATGTACACCGTCAACGGTGCACCAACGATCGACGGTTGTACGTTCACGGGCAACAGCTCGGGTTGGGGTGGGGCCATGAGGAACACCAACAGTGCTTCGACGATCCTGGATTGTGTTTTCTCCGGCAACTCGGCGGTTACGAGCGGCGCAGCGGCGTATAGCAGCGACGGTGGCGTAACGTTCACGGGTTGTACATTCGACGGAAACGACGCCGGCTGGGGAAGTGCCTTGTACAACGACGGTGGACTACCGATCATTGAGGATTGCACTTTTACGGCCAACACGGCCGTCAACAGCGGCGCCGCCGTCTACAACAGCTCCAGTGATGCGTCGCTCGTGCTATGCACATTCCAGGGGAACAGCGCGAACTGGGGTGGGGCCATCTACAATGATACGTCTGCTCCGAACGTCAGCGATTGCGGCTTTGACAACAACCAGGCGACGTACGGCGGGGCGCTGGTCAACGACAGCATTGTCGCCAGCTCCATTTCGCGCACGGCGTGGCGCGATTCACTGAAGCCCGTCGGCGGCAACTTTGAAGCGAGGGCGATCCCGGATGCAGATCCGTTTTCGATTCCGCAGCGACATCGGGCGTCCAGGCAGGTCGGCCAGGTCTATCAGAGATGCACATTCACAAACAACACGGCGCTGTATGGTGGTGCCGTCATGACGCTCGGCGGAACCGATGGCTACGTGAACTGCCGGTTCGACAACAATGTGGCCGAGGGAGACGGGGGCGCCATGAACTACCAGGCGGCGGCGAGCGGATCGTTCACCAACTGCGAGTTCTTCAACAACCGTGCCAATGGTGATCCGGCGGTGGCGGGTGGCGGTTCGCCTTTCGGCGGCGGTGCGGTTGCACTTTTTGTTGAGTGCAACGTGTCGCTGACGAACTGCGCCCTGGTGAATAATCAAGCCGGCGGTCTCGATCCGACGGATGGCGGGGGTGGGCTCATCGTTTATGGCAGTACGGCCACGGTGATCAACAGCGTGTTGTGGAATAACTCGGATGTTGGTGGTACCGACGAATCGGCGCAGGTCTATCTGTTGGAACTTGGGGCTGCGTCGGTGGACTACTCCTGTGTTCAGGGCGGATGGTCAGGGGGTGGAGCGGGCAACCTCAGTTCCGACCCGGGCTTGTCGGATGTCGTTGCGGGCGACGTGCACCTTGCACGAGGGTCACTCTGCATCGATGCCGGCGACAACACGGCCGCGGAACTGTCCGGGGTTACTGTCGATCTCGACGGCAACCTGCGATACGTCGACGATCCGGCCACGCCCGATACGGGTGTCGGTGCGCCGCCGGTGGTTGATCTGGGTCCGTATGAGTTTTTCGACATCTGTCCGATTCCGGCTGCGCCCGAGGTTGAGCGGTTAGCGCTTCCGGACACTCCGGCGAGCATCAAGAACCGGTTTCTCGCGATCCTTCCGGGCAATGCGGGGTTGAGCGCGGCGGTTCGTGTCGTTTTGACGGATCTTCCCAGCCCCTTCGAGGGTTTGATCGGCGAGGTGATGTGGGTCGAGATTCCGGCGGTGTACTGCGAGAACTCCGGTCAGGATGTTCCAGGTAGCGGTGAGTGTAGTGTCGCGCCCGGTTCGTTGGGGCCGACTTACTTCGGTGCGACACTGGGATGCACCCCGGCGTATGCCGACTGGAGCGTGTTTGACACCGTTCACATCTTCGATGAGCTGGTCATTCCGGGTGCGTCTTACACGATCCAGATCGTCGCTGAGATTTGTGACACGACTGTGGAGGCCAACTTCTCTGGTCCACTCAACGTGGATACGAACTCGTGGGGTGACTCGGTCGGCGCGTTTGACGCGGGGTTCGCGATGTGGGGCCCGGCGGACGGTGTCGTCAATGTGACGACAGATGTCGTGGCGCAACTCGACAAGTTTTCCAATCTTCCGTCGGCGCCGGCCAAGGTTAGCGTGGACATCGATCCGTCGTTGCCGAATCATGTCATCAACATCACGGATGTCACGCGAACGCTTGATGCTTTCCGGGGTGCGTCTTACCCGTTCCAACCGGGGCCGGCGCCGTGCAGGTTCGCGAAGCGGTTTTAATGCTTGGGAGCAGGCGCATCAAGTTGTTCCCTACGGTTGGTGACTATGTGGCGGCCGTCGGACGGTGTTGTCAACAGGACGACGGATGTCGTTGCGCAACTCGACAAGTTTTCGAGCCTTCCCACGGCACCGGCGGTTGTCCAAGCCGGTCGTGTTCCCGTCGATTATAGCCATGTTGGCGTTGTTCTGGTCAAACGGATCATCCACGTCCCAGACCCGAAAATGGACGGGAACGTTCGCCATCGGCGGATCGAGCGTGGCAGGGACCGCTACTACAGACTGTAGTAACACCTCCGGCAGGTTGACAATTCCCTTCGCCTCAGCGGTCGCGCTCGCGTTCTTGCTTGGCCGACTTGCTACGCTCGAGTTTCGCCCTGTATCCGTTCACGTCAGACTCCAGGCGATCCGCGAGTTCACTTGCGTTTGACACATCGATGCGGCGAATCTTGACCGCGCATCCGTGAACCTTGTCCCATTGTTCGCTCAGCCCATACAGACGACCAAGCTGAAAATACGCCGCCGTACGCGGCCAAAGGTCTTGTCCTGCTGCCGTCGTGAGGTATCGCAACGCCGTCTCACGTGCCTTCGCCGCACGATCGTACACGGCCTGCAACTCCTCAGTGAGATTCTCTTGCGTCCACCGTTCAAGCTGCCCGTGGCTTGCCACGCGTTCGAAAGTCTCAATGTGGACCAGTCCCACGTATCGCGCCAGGTATCCTGCGTATGCCGTATCCGGGAACCGTTTGAGCAAGTCCGTGAGCGTCTCAACCAAGGCCGCTTGCTTACGATTGTATGCGTCGCCTTCCGGATCGATCCGTAGTGGTTTCGTCTGTCGAATCACGCGTTTGAGAAGGTCAAAACCGAACTCATATTCTCGAATTGTCTCCCCCTCCGTCTCGATCAGGTAGTCCATGTTCACTCCGAGATAAGATATGCTCAGCGCCCGAAGTTCGGTAAAGAATGCTCTGTCCGTATCCGAGATCGGCTCAACAAATACCTTCGCTTCGTTGGACAAGACGGGGGCGAATCTTCCGTCCGGCTGGCATGCACACTGCACGGTGTATATTCCGGGCTCCGGGAACGCTACACCTGTGGGATAACCTCCACGGAGAATCAGCAATTCCCCAGTCGTGGACTCTCCAGGGGCAAGGACTACTTCGTGCCGTGCCGGTGAAGTCTCTGAGTGTGTCAGCCACTGGTGCATGCGCACGACGATGCCGTCGGGTTGAGTCACGAGCGAGGCGGCACGGTGTGGGAGTCCATCATCGCGCACGTCGATTGTCAAAGGTAGAATATCGCGATTCGAGAGCGTAACATTGACAAGCAGGGGCTCGTACGCGCTCATGTTCTTCGCTGATGCCCGCACTAGGACCTCAATCCTGTGCTCAGGGGGCGGAAGACTGTCAGATTGCGCACGCCAGGGATTCACGGTTCCTGGCTGACCTTGCGCAATGGTCACAATAATCGTAACGTAGACAACAGGTAGACACCTCGCCAAGTTCATCATCTGTCTCCCACAGATCGCTATTCTCGGACGACCCATCAAGGGCCTGTGTAAGTCCGCAGTTCAAGAAGACTCTGCGAACCGAAGGAGTCCGTTTGGATATCTTCATCCATCAACTCCGTTGTATGGTCGACACCCAGCGCATGGGCGATTTCGTGGGCCACGGTAATACGCAGCGCCGCCCCACCGAACCCGTCATCGACCGCCTCGGCAAAGATCGCGCACATTCCTGTGTATTGCGAGCCCCATTTGCCTACAGGTTTTACATCTCCGAAGACGCCGACCTTGTTTGCATTAATACCCTTTGTAGCCTCAACCTCGCCGTCAAAGTCTTCGTGGCGCTCCGCTTGAAAAGCGGAGTACACGTAGGCCGTCCAGAAGTCCGGCGTGGAAACCGCAAGGGAGCGCGACAGAAGGATCGGAATCCACGCTGCTTCGTATTCTATGTTGTCGATATTCTTGATGAACGCGATTCCGGTCAGCGAGGTATGGCTGCCCGCGACGACCGGCAGGATGGACTCCGGAGCAAACCGTTGTTCGCTCTTCGGTGCGCCCGCCTGCAGACGGAGGTCGCGCGTTAAGACGACGATGCCCCTGTCGTGTACTGTGCCATCGCAAGGCCCGGCACAAACGACGGCAGAATGAACCTCAGGAAGGCCCTCATTATCGTTCCGATTCTTGATCTGTTGCTCTCTTGAGTTGGTCGAGTTCCTTGGCAAGGCGCCTGCCCTGCCACGCCCACTGCCCTGCTGGATTGACTTGCTCCAATTGCGCTAGCGCGACGCGCGCTTCCGCGTACTTTCCGCATGCTGATCGAGCTACACTCAGTTGAAACAGCGCTTCCGTTCGGAGTGCATGGTCCGGAGCCAGTTCCCCCAAGCCTGCGGCGAGATCGTCGGCGATCGGCTCCCACCGCCGTTGATCATGCACGCGAACCGTTGTCTTCGTGATGCTCTTGGCCCGCTCAAGCGACAACGCAACAACAGCAAGTCTCCCGAGATAGGTATCCGAATACTGTTGCGCTACAACACCGAAAGCCTCTATTGTCGAAGCCGCCCCTTCGTGCGCCAGAAGAAACCTGATGCCGTCGGGATACGTTGGTATGACAACGTCAGCAGCGAGTTGCTCGCGCCGATTCAGCGAAGATACGGCAATCCGAATCGGGTCTGATCTCAGCGAGTTTCCCCTGTCGGTCAGCACAAGGAAGTACTCGCCGGGCTCCAGGGGCGTTCCTGATTCACGTGGGGTCTCCGAAGTGCTTGAGACCGCGAAGATCCCAATGGCCCTGCACCTGAAAACACCGTCGTGAGCCCCATTTTGGGTTTCCCATTCAGGAGACATCAAGGCACTCGCGACAATCGTATTGGATCCGTCACGTAAGGTTGCGTAGAAGCGTCGGCGCGTAGCGGCAATCGGTACGCCCCGCTCGTCCGTCCGCTGACGTTCACTCAACGACAATTCGGCTTCCAGGGACACTGAGAGTGAAAAGGGCTCGTACACGCGGATTGATGCCTGGTCAAGGGCAATATGTAGCGACTCCCCATTCGTGTCCGATGCTCCCGCGCCGAGGAGAAACAGAACCACCAGTGTACTGGCGTAAGGCTGTCCACCTACTATCATGATGCGTGCTATCATTGTATACATGACATTACCAATCGATTTCACTACGAATGATGTTGATTGTCTCAGCGGAAAAGTGGTCAAACTGCCCCGGCGCGCCAACGTCCATGATTGACTGCGGGACGTGGTCCGGATGAGAATCGCACGTGTGAACGATCTCATGCGTAACAACGTGCGGTTCATCCGTCGTGAATGTACAAGCGCGATCGTCTACAATCACCTGAAGGAAGATGGCACTGGTACCGGAGTCGTCGTCGGTCACCCCACTGTCTTTGCCTTCGGACCCCGGAACGGCAGGTGCCGGGCACGGGTCTGGATCGTAGTCTGTGTTCTCTCCAGGCTCCCAGCAGCCGACGACACAACAGGCCCAGTACGACGCACTTGAAGACAAGGTGCATCCGTCATCCCAAGGGCCGAATCCGTACTCAATCGAATAATCATCCAGGTGGCGGTCAAAGCCGACAATTGTCTGAGAACTCGCGCCCGCACTTTCTGGGAACACGAATGCGGCCGCAAACGCATTGACGCCAAGTTGCCCGAAACTCGGAAAGTGCGGGAGTACCATGATGTCGTCATCATCGGTGAGCGTGAATATGCTCCCCGTTGAGCAAGTTCCCGGGACGCCTGCAATCGTGACGGTGTCGCTGAACCCCGGGAGGTTGCTTGTACTCAGCAGAACCGGGTACGCATCAGAACCCAGCGGACAGTTCGCGAATGCGATCTCGCCACCCTCGAAAGCATTGAGGTCTGATACATCGTCAGCTAGGTTAAGCCCTAGATTCACCACGCTTTGCCCCACCGCAGGCGAATTCCGCGTGATCGATGCAACAGTACCTACAACCCGCGTCTCTGAAATGTCCGGCCGGGCCATGCTGTCCGTCTCGACGTGAAGCTTCCGCCATACCGTCAGCATCTCGCTCCAGAACAGCGGCACCGAGTATCCGCTCCAGTTGCCGCCGCCGGGCATGCTGTTGAGCGCGTCGGCGTCGGCTTGGGTGGCCTGCGTCAGCGCGTCTTGCAGGACGGACGCGCCGGCTCGGTAGTTGTTTCCGGGTTGCATCGATACGGTGATCAGCACGGTGGCCTCGCCGTCGGCGTTCGTCACGCCCTGGTGGCTTCCCACAGCCGGGTCCGACCCGCCAGAGGGTCGATTATCCGGGCCGGTCGTGTTCCCATCGACAATCGCCATATTCGCGTTGTTCTGGTCAAACGGATCATCCACGTCCCAGACCCGAAAATGGACGGGAACGTTCGCCATCGGCGGATCGAGCGTAGCCACAAGCGCTACCAGACGCCGCTGCGAGGCCGACGCGTCGTTCGGAGACGTCTTGCCGGGGAAGATCCCTACGCCGCCGTTGTTCGGACAAGGAACAAAGAGCTCCGGGTTGTTTCCGACCTTCCGCCATGTTAACGCGGCGACCTCGACACTTGGGATGGGATCGCTGTCGGTGCCACACCATCCGTAATCGGCGCTGGCGAAGTAGCAGCCCATCGTCAGCCTGGCCGGGCTTCCGCAGGCCGTGACCGCGCGACGGCCCTCAATGTAGAACGTGCCGGGAATGGGCCATTCTTCATACGCCGACGAGCTCCAGGTGGTCTTGTCCGGAGCCGGGAACAAACCGTGGATGTAGCCGATGCTCCCCAGGCCGTGCATCCCCCACACGACCCGAAGGTGCGGTACCCCATCACACCAGGTGGAGAGGTCCGTCGGCGGACACCCCGAGACCGATACGGTAGCTGGCACCAAGTCGTTCTCGCTGGCCATCGGCCCAGGGTCAGCCCAGTCGGCCCTACCGTTACCGTTATCGTCGTCGTTGTTCGCGGGAACCCACGCTGGCACGTTGAACGTAACGAAACATCCTGCGCGGCTGCAGCCATTCGTCAGTGGCGGCCACATCGGCCAGGTCGAGCACTCGGTGGTGACCGGGTCGCAATCATGCTCCGTAGAGCATTCGTTGTTGTCGTCACAATCGATTGGTGTTCCGGTACACGCGCCGTACCGGCAGGTGTCGTCCTCCGTACACTCGTCATGATCGTCGCACGGGCGACGGTTGAACGGGTTGATGCAGCCGTCACCAAAGCAAATGTCTTCCGTACAGAAGTTGTCGTCACTGCAATCGCGAAACCGTATTCCGACACACTCGCCGTTCATGCAGGCGTCGTTCTTGGTACACGTATCCCCGTCTTCGCAGGCGATTCCGTTGTTCGGAAGGTGGGAGCACGTGCTTCCCGCGCAGAGGTCCAGGGTACAGGGGTTGTTGTCATCGGTGCAGGGGAACCCGTCTTTGGGCAGGTGCGTGCACTCCGTGCCGCGGCAGACGTCGTCCGTACACACGTTTCCGTCCGACGTGCAGATGCCCTTCACCGGCGTGTTGTAGCACACGCCGTCGATACACTCGTCGTCGGTACAAACAAGATTGTCATGGCAGGGATTCTGTCCTCCGATGGCATACGTACGGAGCCCGCAGTTTGGATCCGGTACTTCGTGCGGATCCTGTGCGAAGAGCGTTGGTCCGGTCCCGGCCTGCACGATCACTGTGAGGACGAGGACGCCCACGCGAGTGGGCAGGGGCCCTCCGGCCGACCGTGGATCGATTCGGCCGGCGTTGCGCTAGCGCGGGTCGAGTGCTTCTGCCATGTCGACATGATTACCCTCTCGGGGCGGCTGTCGCTGCTACGCCGTCGAACGACTCGCCGCTGGTTACTCATCAACCCTGCCACGTACGGGGAGCAAGCAAATGGTACAAAGGAGTATACGTACCTCATTTCTAACTGTAAAGACAGAAACTCCCCTGAATTCGGAAACAGGTGAGAATGCGTTGAGGATGGTTGGTTTGGGGGTCTGAGCCGGTCATTTCATCCGGTTAACCGGTTCCCAACCGCGGGCGGTGTCAGCGATGGGCATGATGTCGATGCGCGGCGCGTGTGGCACCGGCTGCTGGAGCGCGGTGGCCTACGGCGCCGCCCACCCGGGACGGCGCTCCCTTGGCTCGGCGGGAGCCTCGCCCTCGCTGCGAAGACGAGCGCGTCAGGCTTGGCCATGGCGCTCCTGGTGGGCGCTCCTGGGGGGCGCTGTTGTGGGGGTGATCGGGCGGAGGGCGGTCTTGGGCGCGCGCGTGCGACGTTGTTGGTTTAGTGCTCGGATCGAGGAGGTGATGGTCGCATGCTGGGTTCGCAGGCTGTGGAATCGTCGGGTCTGTTTGTCGCGCTGGTGACGCCGTTGATTGCGGTGCCGCTGACGGCGATCACGTTTTATCTGCGGTCGCTCCGGGAGCAGCAGCAGTCGGGGTTTGCGGGGTTGGTGCAGCGGATCGAGACGGTGGAGCGGTCGGTGCTGGAGTTGCGGGGGATCACGTCGGAGTTCAACCGCGATTACACGACCAAGGAGGAGTGGCTTCGCGAGTGCATGTTGGCCAGGCAGACGTTGGAGCAACTTCGCGCGGCAACCGTTCGTCTGGAGGCAGTGGCTGCCATGGCGACGTCGGGTCGGGCGATGGGGACAGCGTCGCGGTCGTGGGGCGTACAGACGAGTGATCGCAGCGGAATCGGCGGATCCGACACGGGTGGATAAGGGCGGCAAGTCATGGCGAACGGTCGAGAGGCACGTCAGATCAAACGGGTTCGAAACGAGGTTCTAGTGGCCCTTCGGGTGGTCTATCCGGCGGCGCTGCAGGCGGGTCAGCTCATGCGCAGTGTGTTGCCGCTGTTTCCGACGTTGGAGTTCGATCATCTGCGACGGGATCTTCATTACCTGGTTCAGAAGGGGTACGTCGAGCGGGTAATCGCGGACTTCGAGAACGGCAACGGCGCGACGCCGTGGCGTCGGCGGTGGTTTCGTCTGACGACGGCCGGGATCGAAGTGGCTGAGCGGTGTGTGAAGGACCCGGCGTTGGAGGAGTGATGGTAGCGTCAACTTCATCCGAAGCTGGTACCGCGAAAACAGTTGGCGGTCGCGTCAAGCGGCGCGGTGCGAAGCGCAGCGGAACGTATCGAGGGGGTGCTCGTTACTCGGCGGTCGAGCGTCTTCTGCCTGAAGACTTGTTGGGTTCGCTTCGCGCGATCGCGGAGGGCGAGGAGGCGATCGACGCGCCGCTGGCGGCGCGGCTGGATCGGCAGTTTCAGATCGAGGTTCGGTATGGGGTCTCGAGGCGGCGCGTTCGGCGGTATCTCGAGCGATTGCGCGCGGCGGCGAATGAGGTGGAGGACAGGGAGGCCGAAGCGGCGCGCGACGTTGAGGACGAGGGTGAAGGGAGGACGTGTGCGCGCTGTCGGGGGGCGTCGGGTGGTTCGGGTCAGACGGGAGATGCGTATGTGCGCAAGCTGGCAGATCGTCGACAGCGTCAGGGGTCGGTGGCGACGATTTTGGATAAGACGTTGGGGGAGGCGGCGCGTGACAAGCCGGAGCTTTGGGATCGGCGAGCGTATCTGATGTTGGTGGGATTGATTCATGCCCGGTTGAGTGCGAAGGATGTGTCGACGGAGGAGGTGGTGAAGTTGGCCAAGGCGCTGGCGGAGAATCGCCGTGCGGAGGCGTCGGCAACTAAACAGGAACCGCGCGACGGGCCGGGGACGTTGTCTGAGGTGCGGACGGGCGATCTTCCGGCACGGTTCGCGGATGTGGTTCGTCAGGTGTATGGGGTGGGTGAGGAAGCGACGAAGCGACGTGGCGACGAAGCGACGCAGTGATTTCGAAAGGGACGGGGCAAAGGGAAAAGAGGCGGCGATCCCGAGAGGGGCGGGTAGGCGTTCCTTCGTGATGACCGTTCGGAGAACACTGCTCATGAAGAGTCGAATAGCGTGAAGCAAGTTCGTCTCAACTGCCCCTTGCCTGGAAGGAGTTGAAAGGTGTTCAGCGTTTCGAGAGCGGTGCGGTGACGGTTCTACGTTAGCCGCGGATTCGCTTTCTGCCGGTACGCATTTCTCGGCCGCCCTATTCGGATCGCCCCGGAACACCTAACGCCTGGCGATGCTATCGACGACCTCGCGCATTCGCTTTACGCGCTAGCCCGTTGGAGTCGCCTCCACGAAGTCGCGAACGACGGCCGTTCCAGCGCGATCGTTCGCGACGTTTGAGTTCATTCTCGAACCGGTCGCGCTCGAACAAGTGCATTCTGAGCAACAGCGCGATGATGACGAGCGCCAGCGCTGCGACCCAGAAGCCCAGCTGCCAGATTCCCGTCACGATGATCGTTCCCAGCGCCCACCATTCCTTCGCCGCATCCATCGAATCACTCCCGTACCAAGCAACGCCTGCGATGATGTCCACGGTGTTGTTGGTGCGCATGTCATCGCAACTGCGCAAGCACTGTTTAAGAAACAGCGAAAAACGACTCGAAATAAGATGACAGCGTTTCCTGCGCAGTCCGAAGTCATGATGCACCATACAACTGAGCGAGGCATTGGACCTCGCAGAAAGGGCGCAGGTGAGCCTGCGAGGAACCGCCTGATAAAGGCAAGACAAAGGAGCTTGGATCATGTCGCCGAAGGAAATGAGAAAGAGAGTCGAGGACGGACAGTTTACGAATGTTGAGCCTGACGAGTCGTGTGACGCACCCATGAAGCAGTGTTGCGATCCGGAGGCTGGCGGGAGCGGGTTGTACAATGATGAGCGAGAGCGGGAGCTGTACTACGACTTGGCCGAGTACATTGCCAAGCGCACGCTAGCGACATTCTACCGTGGGTACACGGGTGGATTGGCCTGCGCGGCAACCGGCGAGCCCTACTCCGACGCCTACGTCTACCAAAAGGCTGAAACGCTGGGGTTGTTGGCTTGCCTCGTCAAGTACTACGCCCAGGGATATCGAATCGGTTATGGGGCCTACAGCGACCCGCAGGAGGCTGCCCGGTACGCCGATCAGTATGCTCGCGAGCTGGGTGGCGAGTGCATGACGGCGGTAGGTTCCGGCGGTCCATCCGCCACGACGGGGCACGTGTATCCGTCCGCTTCGGATGGGGTTTATTAAAGCGGGGAAACTCGCGTGGCCCGATACTCGAGCGCGCCGGTCCCCTGGCGATGCTGGGAAGAGCGTATCATCCCAGTCGCCGCCGGAGGCCGCCCCGACGGCCGGGGGGATTGTCTCAAGCTGTGCGGGCCAGCGTCCGAGAAGTAGAGCGGACGACGGCGCGGCAGGAACCGCGCCCGCGGAGGGCGGAGCGCGGGACGAACGATTGGTGGGCTCTACCTCAGGTGGACACGATACGCCGGACTTGGTGTTCGCGGAGCTGCTTGCTGCCGCTGACACGAGTGATCCCGGTTCCGCGCTGCGGAAGATCCTCGATAAGTACGCAGAAGCGGCGTTCTACGGTGACCTGTGTTCGAAGATCAAGGCGCTTCGGTTTCTTCGAGAAGACGAGGTCCGAGCGCTCCTGCGAATCGACGAACACACTCGCCGGGACTAGACACGCGCGTGAGCGGGCAGTCGTGGCGTGCCACCAGTAGACGCTCGATCCAGCGCGACCCGCTACGGCGGAGGTTGGTGTTCCGTCACCGACACCCGCCTTGTGGGTGGCTGGAGCAGGCGTCTTGGGGACCTCGGATCGTTCGTTTCAGACAGCACTGCAACTCCCCAAAGTAGTCGACCGCGGCCAAGAAACGGAACCTAACTTACTTTATCGAAGTGGGTTGCGCCGTGAGGCTGAGGCGCAATCGCAGTCGGCGACTTCAGGGACGACCGGACCATTTCACAGGTGACCTGAAGGCCACTCCAGGCGACCACTGAAGCAGTCTGAACTCAAATCTGAAAAAACGAGCTTGACGACAGTAGTGTAGAGTTGGTATGGTCAAGCGGCACTTTGATCGTTGCGTGGTCAGCCGTATTATTCGAGGATGGATTGGGCATACTTGAAGCACAGGGCCTGGACCCGTTCAGTCTCTCAGCTACGGAGCATCACATGGCAGGTCAACCCGCGGCACGATTCGAGAAAGGGCCATCCCATGAATCGGGTGGCTCAGTGACACCGGAAGGCGTGTTCGACAAAGTCGTCGACACTGTGGATGCTTCGAGCGTTGAGAACGCGCCGGTCGCTGTGGAGACGCTCCTCGTGACGTACCGCGACGCTCCATTCTACGAAGACCTCAAAGCCAAGGCCAAGGCGGCGCTGGTTGCTTCCGGACGTCTTGATGGTCGCGTTTCGGCCGAGTTTGGCATCCGCTTGGGGCACTTAGTCGTTGCGTCGTTGGGATCGTTGGACGGCCCTGGCGTCATGGGGTGTTCGTCGACGGGAGCCTCGACCGAGAAAGCTCCTGGAAAGGCGGCGCCGAAGTGAGGAGCCTGGGTCTGGGCTGTCGAGGGTCGACGGTGAGTTCCGGCAGAGGAACATGTTTCAGTCAACGACCAATGTCTCCTCATATTCGGTGTTGCCTTGCGCGGTCGTCGTTCCCTGAAGAGGGTTCGATCCATGGCAGCCTGACGGATTCTCGCGGATTTCCTGCGCAGATACCGTTGACCATGTACCAGCACCATTGAGGACACTCGAGGCAGCGAACGAACAAGAGCGCCTTCGGGCAGGATAGACATCGGTGGAACACGGAAACCCCGATAGAGCGAGTGCGGCGCCAGCGGGTAACGGCGACGACGCAAGTCCTCCGATTCCCGCTGTTGAATTCGCCGCCGATTTCGACAGCTACGTCCATGACGATCCGACAGCCCTTGAGGCGTTTGAGAGGATCGCCGAGAACGCGACTCGAAGCGCCAAGTGCGAAGAACGAACGCGCGAAGTTTTCGTCTATATGTGCGTGCAGCTCCGCGCGAAATGGCCGACGATCCAGTCATTGTTCAGCTTCGCCAAGACCGTCGCGCGGCGTCGTGCGAGCTACCTGGCCAAGGAAGCTGAGCGGCATCCCACATTAGTGACGGCCCCGGACGTACTTGCATCGAAGGCGGGCTCTGGACAAACACCGGAGCAAATCGCTTTCACCAAGGACGATGAGGAGTACATGCTGGCTCAGTTATCGAAGCTCCCCGACGGCGACAAGAGGATTCTTGCAGCCTACCACGTATGGGGAACCTACCGCGAGGCTGCGAAGAAACTCGGCATTCCAGAAGCCACGTTCCGAACGCGGCTGCAGCGCGTCATCTCCAAGATCCAGCCCTTGCCGTAGCGGCCGTCGTGTCGGCGGGTTCGTACGGCGAGATCTATCCTGACGGCGGGGATGGTACCTTCCTTGCCGTACTGCACACCGCACGGAGTCTGCCGGATTGGCCGTAGCGTCGCGGGGTGGGCGTCGGCAACCGTCTCATCTCCAATTGCGGCTTCACCGAGCAATTGTGGAGACGGCGCTACGGTGCGTCCGTGGTGGAGCGTATTCTGCATCGTCTCTGAATCACCGGCTGGAAACCGGTACCACACAGAAAATGGTGGAGTGGGCGGGTAAGCCGAATTCTGTGGTCGCTCGTATTTCACCGGTTGGAAACCGGTGCCACACAGCGTGGTGGCGATCATTCATCTAGGCCGGCGGTCGCCCGCCGGCTCGAGCACCCTACCCGCAGCTTCGGAGGATCGAAGCGAGCCCCGAGCGATTGTGGCCGCTCCCTTGCGGTCGCGGTACGGATCGTCGGTCTGCGATCGATCGTTCATGAGGCGGGTCGCCTCTCGCTGCCTATTTGGGCTTGCTGGCGGTGGGGTTTACCCTGCCACGACCGTCACCGGCCGCGCGGTGCGCTCTTACCGCACCTTTTCACCCTTACCCTTGACACGTCGCGCTGCGATTCGCGAAGAGGTCGTCGCCGGCACTGGCAGCAAGCTGCCCGTGGTACCCTGTGACGACATGCCCGCGCCTTCGGCTTGGCACCCGGCACCCGGTGTGGTCCGCGCAGCGGACCCTACGGACTCGAGCGGCCTGGTCCGCATGGCGGAGCCTACACAGCTGTCGGTTGCACCCGGTCTGGTGCCGACATGGCGGCGCTTCGCTTGGCCATGGCACCCACCGATATGGCGGCGCTTCGCTTGGCCATGGCACCCACCGACATGGCGGCGCTTCGCTTGGCCATGCCACCCACCGTCCTCGCGAATGGTGGCGCGACGTGTCAAGGGCGGTGTCTTTTCTGTGGCACTTTCCCTCGGCTCGCGCCGGGTTGGCGTTACCAACCACCGTACCCTATCCAGTTCGGACTTTCCTCCCGCGCGTCATTGCGCGCGGGCGATCGCCTTCGCCCACTCCACCGGTCTGATTGTAGGTTGCGGGGCGCGGATTGTCGAACGCGGGCGAGGTGGGTCGTTTTCGGCAGACGAGATGCACGCAACATCGGCTGCGCGACTGGACAAGAGGTTGGCCCTCCCCGACCCCTCCCCGTGGGAGGGGGGATTTCATGCCCGCGCCTTCGGCTTGGGCATGGCACGCGGCGCTCCCTGCACCGCGCGGGCTGAAGAGCCCGCGGCTCCGGTAGGAATCCGTAGTATCGGGCGCTCCCGACAAGGGGGGATTTCATGCCCGCGCCTTCGGCTTGGGCATGGCACCAGGCGGGTTGGGCATGGCACCCGATTTCGCGGGATGTTGGTGGTTTCAGCCTCGTTTGTTTTGCCAGGGGTTGCCGGCTGTGACGGGGAAGGGCGAGTATCCCGTCATACCGGGGGGCAGTGAGGGTTTGACGTTTGCGTCGGGCGGTGTCTGTGGTGGCGGTGGCGATTCGGCGCCGGCGGGTTCGAGGTCGGCGGGGTCGATGTTGGTTCGGTCTTGTCTTCGCCAGTGGTCGACGATGTCGTCGAGGTCGTAGGCGACCGACTCGGATGACCAGTGTTTGAAGAAGTCCATGTCGCCACTCTGCGGGCGCGGATCGGGTATTTCGACGAGGGTTCTCATGGGCATGAGTACGCAGTCGCCGATGATGAAGGCTTCGCCGGGTCGCAGGACGGGTAGCATTTCGAGCACGCCGGCGAAGTGATCGCCGATGACTCTCGAGACGTAGTGCTGGTCGTCGGGGTTGCTCATTCTCAGGACGACGAAGCTGTTACACTGCGAGAGCACGGTTTCCGAGAGTTCGGAGGGTCGCTGCGAGATGATCATGGCGCTGACGCCGTACTTCCGCCCTTCCTTGGCGACGCGTTCGACGGCCATCTTGGCGAATGCGGTTCCTTGTTCTCGGCGCGGGATGTAGTTGTGCGCTTCTTCGAAGACCAGAAGCGTGGGGTGGCGTTGCGTGACGGGTGTCCAGAAGTTGAGGTCGAAGAGCAATCGCGTGAGTACGGCGACGGTGATATCGACGATTTCGAAAGGGATTCCGGAGAGATCGACGATGGTCAGGTTGCTTCGCGGTTCGACGCGTCCGGTGAGGAGCTTGACGAGGTGGTTCATCAGGCTCGAGGTTTGCTCGGGGCCGTCGAGGTGCGAGATTTCATCGCGGAAGTACTTTGATTTGAGTCCGTGCTCGAGTGGTTTGAGGAGGAACTCGTATCGTCGGTCGTTGTACTTGGTGTCGATCTGATCGATCAGTCCGAGGAGTTTCCCGAAGTAGAGCGGGTGCGGGGTCTCGCCCTGGGGGTTTCCGCGATTGAACTGGCAGCGCTGGTCGCGCATGAGGCGTTCTTGTTCTTTGGGGTCCATGGACCTCAGGGCGAGCTGGCTGAAGGCGTATCGGTCGTCGTTGAGGACGAATCGTGCGTCGTTAAGGTTTTCGCCGTAGGTCTTGAGTCTGTCGAGGGAGAAGAAGATCGGGGTGTCGAGGGTCAGGGTCTTGGTGAGGCCCAGCGCCTCGGCGGCGTCTTGCTTGAACTCGAGCAGTGCGGTTCTGAGGAAGGAGATCTGTGTTGAGACGTTGATCGGGTTGGATCGGTCGACGAAGAGGGCTTCCATTTCCTCGTACTTGAGAAGCCAGTAGGGGACGACGAGGTCGTTGACGCCGAGGTAGGTGACGTTTGCGTTGACTTGTCCTTCGTCGTCGCTGAAGGCGGCGCGGTATTCGCCGTGCATATCGAAGAGGACAACCTGCGACTGGTTGAGATCGAGGATTTCCTGGAGGACTTTGGCGGTCGTGCAGCTTTTTCCGCTTCCGCTGTTTCCCAGGAGGGCGGCGTGTTTGGCGAAGAACTCGGAGCCGAGGATCTTGACGTCGAAGTCGGGGTTATAGGCGAACTGTCCCAGAGAGAAGCTCTGGGGGTGGTCGGATCCGGCGAGAAGCTGATCGTAGCTCCCGAAGATGGTCTCGAAGTCGTCGCGAACGGCGATCCAGACGTCGTCGCCGACGATGGGGTAGTCGTTCACGCCGCGGGTGAATTTTCCGTTCCGGATTTCGCCGAGTAGCTGGACGCTCATGAGGAGTTGGGGTTCGGTGCCGCCGACGATGACGTCTTGTCGGCCGGTACCGGTGACGAATCCGACGAGGGTCCGCTCGTCCATGGGGATGGTGACGTAGGAGCCGAGTTGGCCTACGCGGTAGGGCCTGTCTTCGTAGACGAGGTTCAGCTCGGTGGTGGTGATGAGCACCTCCACGGCTCCGCTCTTGACCCGAATGACGCTACCAATCTGGAGTGGGTTCATCGACTGTCGCCTCTTGTTTTATTCGGTTTGAGACCGTGGCCCCCGGTTTATCGTCAAGGCGGACTCCGTCCGGGAGCCCGAAGCGGTTCGGGGAGTTCCGGGGTGAGTCTTTGCAGGAAAGATACGATCCGCCGGGGGTTGGGGCGTTCGGGGGGGTCGGATTCGCCCGATAACGAGGGGGTTTCGGCTTCACCGCACGGCTGGATCGCCGTTGCGGAAGGGTTGGTGATGGCCTTGGGCGGTTCCACTTCCGGCAGGACGATTCGGTATTGCGTAGGCCCAGTGTGGAGGTTTCGGCGTCTCATTCCGGCACATATGGGAGTCTGGGCAGATTCGGTGAGCGAGATTGGGCTCAACTAGCGGACGTTGAAAGAATCTTTGTCGTCGAGTATTGACGTGGGCTGACTTACCGATATAGTATTACGTGATTGCGCAGATCGCGGTTGCTGTTCGCGGCCCGAGCTCGTAACCTCTTTTTACAACCAAGCTTCCACTCGCTGCGGCACCCTTTGACCGCGCCAATACTTTTCGGGGTGCCGCACGCCTTTTATAGGGATATCACACATTCAAAACGGGTGGGGTCGTCACGGGTGGGCCCGGGGTCCAGATCCGGGTTGGCGCTATGGTGGCTGCGGTTTTCGGGGTCGCCGGGCCGTATCCAGAGGTTCAGCCGGGGATCTCATCGTCGTCACGGGCGATGCCGAGGTCGTCGAGTTCATCCACCACGGCATCCCAGACATCATCCTCCTCGTCGTCCCAGGGGACGTCGTCTTCGACGGGAGACGGGGAATGGAGGCGTTTTGAGACGATGACGCGGGCCAAGTCGAGCCTTTGGATGAGTGCGGACATTGACTGGATGCGGTCGGCCGGGTCGTACTGGCAGCAGTCCTGGATCAAGCGGGCGAGGAAGCTCGGGAGCTTCTCGATGGCGAGCTCGTGCGTGTCGGAGACGCGTTTTCCGGCCAGGCTCTGGGAACTCATGCTGATGGTCTGGTTCATGTCCGTGAGGACGTGCTCGCCGGTGAGGATCTTATGAAGCGTGGCGCCGAGTCCGAAGATGTCGGTTCGTTCGTCGAGGACGCCGCGCTGGACCTGTTCGGGTGCCATGTAGTCGATGGTGCCCTGGATTCGAGGTTTGGCTTCGTGGATTTTGGCGCTTTGTCCGAGGTCAATCAGCTTCACGGATTCGTCGGAGCAGATCAGGATGTTGGTCGGTTTCAGGTCGGCATGGACGTAGCCGGCCCGGTGCATGGCATGAATACCTGCGGCCACTTCCCGGAAGATCCGCAGGATTTCGTTCAAGGGTCGGCTGAAATCCTTGTCGCCGAGCGAAGGGCCGTCCACGTATTCCATGAAGAGAATGGCGCCGCGGACGCGTAGGCGCCGGCGAAGCATGCGGAGTTCGTAGACCTTGCGTATGACGGGGTGGTCGACGGCGGAGCCGATGGCGTGTTCGGTTCTGAGCAGATCGATGAAGCTGGTGTCTTCGGGATTGAGGACTTTGACGATTTTGACGGCGTAGTCCTTGCCCGTTCTCATGCACCGAGCGCGAAACACCCTTGATTGGGCGCCGATGCCGAGCTTCTCGACGACTCGATAGTTTGGAATATCGACAGCCACAAGCTTCTCGCCGAAACCGTTGAACCGTTGCGGAATCCTCGTTTCGAGGTCCGCGCTACGAACACCACCCGGAGCCAAGATCTCCGGCGGTTCGCCCTTCAGGGTCGATTCGCTGAAAAAACGGCGCGATGCGGCAAGCGTGCTCGCTCGGTATGCGCGCACAGCGTAACGACACCCGTTTGTCAGCGCATGGACGACCCGATCGCTATTTCATCAGGTCAACGGCAACGTGAGCCCAAGGCACACGCGAGAGGTGGGAAGAGAGAATAATGGCAGAACGCTTCGATCAAATAATATAAGGTATTCGTTATAAAACTGCGTTCGCCTCAGCTTCCGCTACCGTTCGTCCTATAGTCTACAATTATGTACGTGTCCGGTCAACCGGAATTACCGTACCAGGGGCCTTATCGGACAGCCGAGGGGGGCTCCGTTAGCAAACGGGTGGGGTGATTTTGCGAAATCGGCCGCCGAGCCCGCTACTCGGAGAAGAGCGGCGTCGAAATATATCGGTCGCCGCCGCTGGGAAGAACGGTCACGATGGTCTTTCCTTTGTTTTGCGGCATGTTGGCGACGCGGTCGGCGGCGCAGAGGGCTGCGCCCGAGGAGATTCCGCAGAGGATGCCCTCCTCGCGGGCGGCCCGGCGGGCCCAGTTGATGGCATCGTCGTTAGAGACCTGCACGACGCCGTCGACGACGTCGAGGTTCAGGACTTCGGGGATGAAGCCGGCTCCGATGCCCTGGATCATGTGTTTTCCGGGTTGGAGGGGTCGTCCGTCGCGGGTCTGGGTGATGACTGGCGAGGCCTCCGGCTCTACGGCGAAGCATTGAAAGGAGGACTTCTTTTCCTTCAGTGCTTCGCCAGCGCCGGTGATGGTTCCGCCAGTGCCGACTCCGGAGACGAGGATGTCGGCCTTTCCGTCCGTGTCGTCCCAGATTTCGGCCGCGGTGGTTCGCCGGTGTATTTCGGGGTTGGCGGGGTTGTTGAACTGCTGCGGCATGTAGGCGTTGGTCGTGTCTTCGACGAGTTTTTGCGCGGCGGCGACGGCCCCCTTCATGCCTTCGGCGGCGGGGGTCAGGACGAGGGAGGCGCCGTGGGCTTTGAGGATGGCGCGTCGTTCGATGGACATGCTTTCGGGCATGGTGAGCGTGAGCTTGTAGCCGCGGGCTGCGCAGACGAAGGCGAGTGCGATTCCGGTGTTTCCGGAGGTGGGCTCGACGATCATGGTGTTTGCGTCGACCTGCCCATCGCGTTCGGCGGCGGCGATCATCGACGCCCCGATCCGGTCTTTGACGCTCGAGAGGGGATTGTTGAATTCGAGCTTGGCGTAGACGGTGGCTGGGGCATCGATCATTCGGTTGATGCGAACCATCGGTGTTCGACCGATGGCGCCCATGATGTTGTCGTATAGGTTCGCCATGTGATTTCTCCCTTTCTTGCTCTTTCCCGGTCCTGCCCGACACTTGCAGGTTACGAGGCGTTTTCGGCGGTGTCAACGACGGGAGGTGCCTAGAGCAAGCTCTATCCGATTGTAGCGTTCGGGGGTCCATTTCGCCCGGAGAGTCCTGCCAGTCTTCCGCTACGTTTGGACGGGTTGCGCTATAGGATGGAGCCGGGTGAGGTGTCGCCGCCTGGGGAAGAAACAGCGTATACTGCCCTCGATTCGTTTCGGTTGTGCGCGTGAGATAAAACGAGGGTGTGAAGTCCATGGGGCCGTTGGGCATTGGTGACGCTTCGTGCTGCGTGAGCTGTGGGTATCTTCTGCGCGGTCTTGAGCAACCGGTTTGTCCGGAGTGCGGGCGCCGGTTCGATCCGGTTGACGTCACGACCTACGACGCTGATCCGCGTCGACGTCGTCGAGTGCGGCGATGGCGGCAGGCGTGCGTGGGCCTCGCGCTGCTCTTGCTTCTCGGCGTTATTTGTCCTCGCGGGTTGCTCCGGGGAAACCTTACGCTGACGTGCGCGCGGTGTGGCGACGTCACGCTGGTGCGGCGGTGGGAGCTGAAACCGCCGCGGTGGATTTCGTTTCGCCTTCCGGGGTTTCACTGGACGACGCGGGGGACGACGGCGGTACCCTGTACGGACCACGTGTACAGCGTCAACGCCCGTTTTGATCTGGCGATCGGCGGGTCGAGCAGCGGAAGCGCCAGCGCTTCTCCTGGCGTCGTCGTGACGGTCAACGGTCAACCGACGACGCCGGAAACGGCCCCTCGCGTCCTGAAGTCGGTTCTTTCGCCCTTGAATCGTGGTATCAGGATTGGACGCATCCCCGCGCGCGAGCGTGGGGACACGAAGGATGCATTGGATGAGGATGGCGGCGGCGCGTAGATCCGGCGGTTTGCGGCCGGCGACGGCGCCCGGTATCGTTGAGCCCGGCGGCGCGGGGTGAACGGTCTTCGCGCCATCGAACAGCTTGCGCGTTGAATCCGAAAGGAGCAGCATCATGGCTACCGCAGCGATTTCACCTCCCCAGGTCTCGGATCAGAAGATGCTCATCGACGGGAAGTGGGTCCAGAGCGCCTCGGGGAAGACGTTCGAGACGCTTTATCCGGCGACCGGCGACACCATCTGCCGGGTGGCGGAAGGTGACACGGCGGATGTCGATCGCGCAGTTCAGGCGGCGCGTCGTGCGTTCGAATCGCGGGCGTGGGGGAGCATGGATGCGGCGGGTCGCGGTCGATTGCTCTATAAGCTCGCTGATCTGATCGAAGCGAATGCCGAGGAACTGGCGGCGCTGGAGACGTTGGACAACGGCAAGCCGATCAGCGATTCGTTGCACATCGACATCCCGGGTGCGGCGGCGGTGTATCGCTATTACGCCGGCTGGGCGGACAAGATTCACGGTAAGACGCTTCCGGTGAGCGGGCCGTTTGCGGCGTATACGCGTCACGAGCCGGTGGGTGTTGTGGGGCAGATCATCCCCTGGAACTTTCCGGCGTTGATGCAGGCGTGGAAGTGGGGTCCGGCGCTGGCGTGTGGGTGCACGATCGTGCTCAAGCCGGCCGAGCAGACGCCGCTGACGGCGCTTCGGATCGGCGAGCTGGCGATGGAGGCGGGTTTTCCGGAGGGCGTGGTGAACGTGGTTCCGGGGTTCGGTCCGACGGCGGGTGCCGCACTGGTGGCACATCCGGACGTGGATAAGGTCGCGTTCACGGGGAGTACGGAAGTCGGGCAGGAGATCATGCGTCGGGCGGCGGATTCGAACCTCAAGCGGGTGACGCTGGAGCTCGGCGGTAAGAGCCCCAACATCATCTTCGCGGACGCGGACGTGGAGCGTGCGGCGGCGTTCGCGTACAGCGCGCTGTTCTTCAATATGGGGCAGTGTTGCTGTGCGGGGTCGCGCTTGTTTGTGGAGGATTCGATTCACGACGAGGTTCTGGAGGCGATCACGTCGAGGGCGAAGAAGCAGCGTATCGGCGATCCGTTCGATCGCCAGACGACACAGGGCCCGCAGGTTTCTCAGGAGCAGTACGAGAAGATCCTGGGATACATCGATTCGGGGAAGTCGGCCGGGGCGCGGTGTGTTACGGGCGGTAGCAAGTTGGATCGCGCGGGGTACTTCATCGAGCCGACGGTGTTCGACGAGGTGAAGGATGATATGAAGATCGCCCAGGAGGAGATCTTCGGTCCGGTGTTGTGTGCGCTGCGATTCAAGGATGTGGACGAGGTGATTCGTCGCGGTAACAAGACCATGTACGGTCTTGCGGCGGCGGTGTGGACGCGCGACATCGAGAAGGCCAATCGCGCGGCGGCGGGATTGCGGGCCGGGACGGTCTGGATCAACTGCTACGACGTGTTCGACGCGGCGGTGCCGTTCGGCGGATTCAAGATGAGCGGTCTGGGGCGGGAGCTGGGCGAATACGGGTTGCAGAACTACCTCGAAGTGAAGGCGGTTGTGACGGCGCTGGGAGGCTGAGGCGCGGGGATGACGAATTGCAGATTTCGGATGATCGAATAATCCTGGCTGTTCGATGAGCTGATCGGGGGTGGCGCGTGTTTTTGGCGTCGTCCGGCGGTTTTTGGGTCGCCGCTTCTAACGGTTCCGTGCGGTGGTTGTCGAAGCAGATGATGTAGACGATGCTGAAGGTCTGGACGGTCAGCGGAGATAAAGCCATGTGGAAACGGTTATCGGGAGTGGGGCTGGTTGTTGCAGCCGGGATGGTGTGCGTGGGTTGTCGCGTCAGTGGTTTTTCGCTGTCGGTTCACGATCATGATGCGCGACCGGTGCGGGTGAAGCGCGTTCATGTTCCCAGGGCTCACATTTGCACGCATGATTGCCACGCTCATTACTGGGACGGGGCGAAGGTCATCGTATTGGCCGAGCACCGTCACGGGCACGATTGTGGGCACCATTGGGATGGTTCTCACTGGATCGTCCGCAAGGGCCGCGTGAAGCGAGCGCACGGGAGTCCGAAGGTTTATCGGGTTGCGCACGAACACAGTCCGTCGTGTGGTCATGTGTACAACCGACGCGCGCACAAGTGGATCAAGGTGAGGAAGGGGCATGTTCACCGTCATGGCTGTGGTCATGTTCACTTGAATGGGCGGTGGAGTATTCGGATTCGCTAGGCTGGTCTAAGAACGCACCGGCGGACAAGCCGCCAGTGGCACCCGGCGCAGCCTTCGTCGTCACCCACAAGGGGTGACGCTACATGATCGCCGAAACGGCGCATTTGCGTCGTAGCGACCTGCGATCGACTTTGCGCGGTCTGACGGGTGGAGGGTTGAGTCATCGTCGAGGCAGAGCGCCACGATCGGATCGTTTGCGGGATTGACCCGGGTCTGGGGATCACGGGGTATGCGGTGCTGCGTCGGCGCGGCGACGCGGTTTCGCTGATCGAGGCCGGCGTCTGTCGCCTCGACAAGACGCAGCCGCTCGCGGCGCGTTTGGCCGCACTCGAAGGCGACATATCGTCCGTTCTGGAAGAGCATCGTCCGGAAGTCGTGGCGGTGGAATCGTTGTATGCCCATTACAGGCATCCGCGGACGGCCATCATGATGGGGCACGCGCGCGGGGTGATCCTGCTGGCGGCGGCGAAGCTCGGGATTGAGTCGCGGGATTATGCGGCGACGCAGGTCAAGCGACATCTGACGGGGAACGGCCGGGCGACCAAGGCGCAGATGCAGCGGGCGATTCAGGGTACGCTGGGTCTTGCGGAGCCGCCCCAGCCGGCTGACGTGGCGGATGCGGTGGCGGTGGCGATGTGTTGTGCGGCGGATCTGAGGAAGCGTCGGCCTGCTGAGGTGTTGGGATGATCGTTCGGCTTAGCGGAACGCTCGTGGATGTGACGGAGGAGTCGGTCGTTGTGGAGCGCGACGGGCTGGCGCGCGAGGTTCTGGTTCCGCCGTTCGCGATCACGGAGTTGGCGGTCTATCGCGGGCAAGAGGTGACGTTGCACACGCGCGAGTTTCTCGAGGGGAATCAGGCGTCGGGTCATCTGATACCGCGTCTGCTCGGGTTCTTGCACCCGGAAGATCGCGCGTTCTTCTTGCGGTTCGTCAATGTCAAGGGGATCGGGCCTCGCAAGGCGCTCAAGGCGTTGAGCGAGCCGGTTCGGCGCATCGCGACCTGGATCGAGGAGGGGGACGCCAAGGCGTTGTCGCGATTGCCGGGGATCGGCGCGCGGGCGTCGGAGCTGATCGTGGCTTCGCTGAAGGGCAAGATGGACGACCTGGCGCTCACGGTCTCGGAAGTGAAGGAGATGAAGGCGGCATCGCTCTCGCAGCCACAGCGTGATGCGCTGGAGGTTTTGACGGCATGGGGGGATACGCGCAATGACGCGGAGCGCTGGTTGGCGCGGGCGGCGCAGTTGAATCCGGATGTGAAATCTCCGGATGAGTGGGTTCGGGCGGCGTACCGGGTCAAGTCTGGCGTGGCGGGCTGACGGTGCGGCGAAGACGGGTGGTGGCAGAACCCCCCTGTGGTCCCCCCTGGGTAAGGGGGGGAGCGGTTGGTGTTGGAAGGGTTAAGTGACATCGCATGGCACGGGATCGCGTATTATCCGGAAGTGAACGGCTTGGCGACGAGCCGGTCGACACGGCGCTGAGGCCTAAGCGTTTTCGCGACATGGTCGGGCAGCGCAGCGTGCTCGAGAAGCTCGAGATTGCGATGGCGGCTGCCAAGAAGCGGGGGGAGCCGCTCGAGCATGTGCTTCTGGACGGTCCACCGGGTTTGGGCAAGACGACGCTGGCGAACGTGATTGCGGCGGAGATGAGCGATCGTCCGCCGCGGATCACTTCGGGGCCTTCGCTGGCGAAGCAGGCGGACCTGATGGCGCTCTTGACGAATCTCGAGGCGGGTGACGTTTTGTTCATCGACGAGATTCACCGGTTGCCGACCGTGGTGGAGGAGTTTCTCTATCCGGCGATGGAGGATTTCCGGGTCGATTACACGATCGAAGGCGGGCTCAGCGGGCGCGTCGTGAACTTCGCGCTGCGCCGCTTCACGCTCATCGGCGCGACGACGCGGGCGGGGTTGTTGAGCGGCGCGATGCGCGACCGCTTTGGGCATCGCTACCATCTCGAGTTCTATTCGACGGACGATCTCACGACGATCTTGCACCGATCGGCCGCGATGCTGGCATTGGAGGCTGAGGCGCATACGCTCGAGGCGATTGCCGCGCGGAGTCGCGGAACGCCGCGCGTGGCGAATCGGCTGCTCAAGCGCGTGCGCGACTATGCGCAGGTTCGCGGCGACGGTGTGCTGACGGCGTCGATTGTGGAGGAGGCGCTCGACATCCAGCAGGTGGACGGACTCGGTTTGGATGAGTTGGACCGGCAGTTCCTTACGACGCTGATCAAAGTGTATCGCGGCGGTCCAGCCGGGATCGATGCGCTGGCGGCGACGATGGGTCAGGAGCGTGACACGCTGGAGGATCTCGTCGAGCCGTATCTTCTACAGATCGGGTTTGTGGTTCGAACGCGCCAGGGACGGCAGGTGACGCGCGAGGCGTGCGAGCATATCGGTCTGGCGTATATCGAGCGTGATGACACGCCGGCACAGCAGGCGACGCTGTTTTGAGGGAAGAAGTCGTCAGTTATCAGTTATCAGTGGCCGCACGTGCTGAGTCAATAGAAATCGGAGTGGCTGATGTCGTCGCGGATGAAGTTGGCGCTGAGGGCGAGTTCATCGAGTTCGGCGATGAACTGCTTGCGCTTGAACTCGGGCGGCAGGAGCACGGTGAACCGGTGGCGATAGGCCACGCCGCCCGGTGAAAGGGGCACGGTGGACATGTGTGCGTGGTGGGCGATGATCGGCAGCGAGTGGGTTCGAAAGAGCCTCGTCATCGCGGAGAGGAGGCCGACGAAGTCCGGCGAGGAGATGCGAAGGGTGAGGGGCAGGTCGTCGCGTTCGCGGGCGGCGCCGGGATTGGCGATTCGCGTGAAGAGCGTCAGCAGTTTGAGCGCGTCGCCCAGAAGCTGTACGTCCTTTTCGACCCGATCGATCTGGTCGGAGGTTCCGGAGACATAGAGCAAAACGACGGCTTCGGTACTGAGGGTGTGCGAGATGCCCTCTTCGACGCGAGCGCCGCGCTCACTCACAAAGACGGATGCATCTTCGAGGATGCCGACGCGATCGCTGCCGATGAGGTGCAGTAGGCCAAAGACTCGACCCAACGACTCCGGGCTCATTCGTCGTTTCCTTCCCTTGTTGTCGTAGCTCGGCGGATGTCGACCGAGACCCTGACAGAGCGACGAGAATCGTATCGCGGTTACCGTGCCTCGTCAATGTCCCGGCACGCCCGGTGTGCGACCCATTGTCGCACGGGGGCGGGCGACGATGCGCTTATTCCTCGCCAGGTTGGAAGACCCATTCGCTGCCGACGGGGGCGTAGTCGAGCAGTTCGTCGTCGTTGAAGTAGAGTGCGATTTCGGTGGCGGCGGTTTCTGGAGAGTCGCTGCCGTGGATCAGGTTGAAGGTCCGCGAGGCGCCGAAATCGCCCCGGATGGTACCCGGCTGGGCTTCGTAGCCGAAGGTCTTTCCCATCAGCGTACGCGAGATGTCGATGGCGCGTTGGCCGGCGAGAACCATCACGACGACCGGTCCGCTGGTGATGTAGTCAATCAGGCCGGGGTAGAAGGGCTTGCCCTTATGGGGCGCGTAGTGGCGCTCGGCGAGGTCGGTCGAGATCTGCATGAGTTTCATGCCGGCGAGGACGAGGCCTTTGTCTTCGAAGCGCTGGAGGATTCGCCCGGTGAGGCGGCGTTGGAGGCAGTCCGGCTTCAGGATCAGTAACGTTCGTTCCACGTTTGCGTTCTCTCTGCTTGCGTTTTTGTCAAAAGGAAACGGTGCATCGCGGTGCACCCCACGAATCGAGCGGATACCCTAGGCGGTTCGGCGGGCGGCGGCAACTATGGCGAGGAGATTTTCCTCGGGGACGCGGTCGGGGGCGTACGTACACCCGGCGGAGATCATGATGGGCCGATCGCCGGCCTGGTGGAGGGCGTCAGCCACCTCGTTCTCGACGTCCGCGGGCGTCTTGTCGGGGAGCGTTTCGAGGTTGTCGACGCCGCCGCAGACGGCCGGTTTGACGCGGTCGATGACGTCTTTGATGGCCGGTCCGGCCGCACGGTCGGCCCAGTTGATCGCGTGGACGCCGTAGTCGGCGAAGGCGTCGAAGTTCTTGGCGACGCCGCAGACGTGGAGCATGTTGAGGCGGGCGTCTTTGGCAGCCGCGAGGATCTGCCCGTCGCCCAGGCGGACGAGTTCGTCGTAGGTCTCTTCGCCGTTGGCGGGCGTGTCGACCCAATCGTCGCGAACGCTGAGGAAGATGCCGTCGGCGCCGGCGTCGATGCAACGCGCGGCGAAATTCGCCTGTGACGCGGCGATGGCATCGACAGCCATGGCGACCGCCGTGCGGTCTCGGGCGAGGAATTCCGCAAGCCGTTGGTCGGGCGGTGCGATGGGGCCGTGCAGCGTCGGCGGGTTGTGCCCCGGCGCGGTGCGCGGTGTGACCACGCGCCGGAGAATCGTCCAGGCGTTGAAGAGCGTGGTGGAGAGCAGCACTTGGCCGGAGAGTTCATCAGCCAAGGCGCGGATCAGGTCGAGCTGACGCGCGTAGTTCTCTTCGTCGCCTTTGAGCACGGGGAGGTTCTTGAGGTCTGCGGCGGATTTGACCTCGACGCGCGCAGGGTAGGGGTTGTCGTTCATGACCTTGAGGAAGTCGAGATCGAAACGCTGCAGGAACTTCAGGTGCGCGTCGACGGCGGGCTTGCCGTGCTCGGCGTCAGGCGGAAAGTGATGCCAGAAGCTGACGGGAGTTCGATCGGGCTGTTGCCCGTCGACCACGGCCAGCACACGCTCGATTTTTGTCATCTCGGCCATGAACGGAATCTAGTTCGCGCGGGGGAGAGGGTCAAGGTGTGCGCAGCGCGCGCCAAGCTTGCGGGCGCAGGTCGCCTGCGTAGGGTGCGTCCCGGACGCACCATTCCTCGTCCCGGACGCACCATTCCTCTGATCAACCTTGTCTACGCCGACGTCGGCGTCTATTCTCCTCGCGTTATGCCCGAGTATCGACGTCCCTTCGCACCCGGTGCGAGGTTCTTCTTCACCGTCGTGACGGCCTGTCGGCGTCCAATTCTCACCGGCGAGGCGTTGGATCTTCTTCGCACCGCATTTTCCGAGGAACGCGCTCACCATGCCTTCGAAATGGACGCTGTGGTCGTGCTTCCGGAACACCTGCATTGCATCTGGACGTTGCCACCTGATGACACGCGTTTTTCAATGCGTTGGTCAGGTATCAAGGGTCGGTTCACCGAGTTGTATCTTGCGCAAGGCGGTACCGAAGCCAGGCGGAGTGCATCACGCCGAACACGCAACGAGCGCGGTGTCTGGCAGCGCCGCTTCTGGGACCACGTGATCCGCGATGAGGCGGACTACCAGCGACATGTGGATTACATTCATTATAACCCTGTCAAGCATGGATACGCTCGTTGTCCACACTCGTGGGGGCCATCGAGCTTCGACAAGTGGATAACGGCCGGCGTGTATCCGGCCGATTGGATGTGTGAATGTGCCGGCGTGGACGTGAAGCCGCCGGATTTCGGTGATGTAGAGGGCCGGGCCGGCGAGTGAACAAAACAATGGTGCGTCCGGGACGCACCCTACAACTTGGAGCGTCAGATTCGCCGATGCTGCCACCCGCCGCGCCGCTCAGTCCGTAAACACGGCCTGCAGATACGCGGCATCGAACAGGTCGATCGTGCTGGATCCGTCGGCGTCGAAGCGGTCGAGGCAGACCTCAAAGGGCGGCGGCTCCAGCGGTCCGGAGACGAAGAGGCAAAGTTCGAAGATCTCGTAGTCGGTAAGATCGACATCGGCATCATGATCGTAGTCGCCGATTCGATCGCAATCGTCGGGGATGCCGTCCAGATCCTTGTCGGATTCACATTCGTCCGGTGTCGCGTCGCCGTCACAATCGTCGCTGACAAAGGCGGCGATGTCGCACTCGTCGGGAACTTCGTTGACGTTGCAGTCTGCACTGGTGGCCGCCACAAGATCGCACGCGTCGGGGATGGCGTTGCCGTTGCAGTCGCTGGCCGCGCCGAAGGCAATGTCGAGGAAGTCCGGGAAACCGTTGTCGTTGCAGTCGGGCTGACACTCGTCGGGAACGCCGTTGACGTCGAAGTCGTAGCTCGCTCCTGCGGCGATGTCGCACTCGTCGGCCACGTCATTCGTGTTGCAGTCGGGCTCGCATTCGTCCGGAACGGCGTTGATGTTGCAGTCGTGGCTGGTGCCGTCGGCGATGTCGCACTCATCGGCCAGGCCGTTGCCGTTGCAGTCTTCGCAGTCGTCGGGGATCAGATTCTCGTTGCAGTCGTTATCGACGAGCTCGCACTCGTCGGGAACGGCCGTCTGGTTGCAGTCGTCACTGGTTCCGTCAGCCAGGTCGCAGATGTCCTGGACGCCGTTCGTGTTGCAGTCGTCATCCGCCTCACATTCGTCGGGAGTCTCGTTGGCGTTGCAGTCGTCGCTGGTGCCGCCGGCGATGTCGCACTCGTCGAGCGTGCCGTCTTGGTTGCAGTCGTTACCTTGAATCGGCGCGCCGGGAGATGTCCAAAACGGATCACGACCGTCGCCCGCGGGATCGGCATTTCCTCCGAGCATGCCGTGGAAGCCGTTTGGCGATGCGTCGAACACTGTTTGACCGGTACCCTCGTCAAATCGCCAGTAGCCCACGAGCCCGGGTGGCGAACCTGTGAGGGGTACACCGAGGCTGTCGGCAATCTGTGTCTGGGTACGTGCGACCTCCCAGATTCGGACTTCGTCGATCAGACCGTCAAAGTCCTCGCCGCTCTCCACGTGGTTGCCGAAATAGAGGTCGGAGCCCGAGTATCGAAGCGTGCCCACAGCCGGCCGGCTACCCTTTAGGACCCCGTCGACGTAGATCTGGCAGAGGTCCTGCGAGTTGGAGTAGACGGCTGCGACGTGTATCCACTTGCCGAAGTAGTCTGAAACCGGGGTCGGGTCCGTCGCAAAACACAAACCATCGGCTCCGCTGATTCGTAGCTCAAGTTTGGATGTGCCCGATTGCCGCCACGACAGGATGTAGCCCGGTGCGAACGGCGAAGCCATTCGAACGATTCGACTGTTATTCGTACTGCCGATCGAATCGGGGCGAATCCAGGTTTCGATCGTGAGTTCGTCGGTCGGCTCGAGCAGCGGCGATCGGGGCACCCTCACCCAATCGTCCCGGCCGTCGAAGTCGAGCGCGAACTGATCGGCGATCAGGTCGCAGTCATCCGGGATTCCGTTGTCGTTGCAGTCGTCGCTGGTGGCATCGCGGATGTCGCACCCGTCCGGTATGTCGTTCCTGTTGCAATCCTCCGCACCGCCGGGATCGCACAGGTCCGTGATTCCGTTACCATTGCAATCGACCGTTCCGGCGAATTCGCATTCGTCGGGGACGTCGTTTGTGTTGCAGTCGTTGCTGATGTTCGAGGCGATGTCGCACTCGTCGAGCGCGCCGTTGTCGTTACAGTCCGACACCGGTGCGAATTCGATGATTGCAGGCTGGGAAGCGGAACATCTGTTGTCATTCCATGTGCCGGCTTGGCAGCACCCGGCGGTGCGCAGCATTAACTCACCGCAATCCTCGCCATTTGTGTCATCCGGCTGAGTAGAGAACCAGTTCGAATACGTTGCGAATTCGTCGTTTGACCATTCCCACGCTCCCTCCACATCCAGGTCGTTAAACCCGATCCAGATTCGATTCGAAGCAGTCAAATCGAAGAACGCATCTAGAAGCCACTGGTTTTCCGCTTGGTCGCTGATCGTGGCCAAATCCCCGTTCAATGAGACGGCAAAGGCCTCCGCATCTGGCCAAGTCATGGCTGGTGCGAGCAAGTAGTAGCTTCCGTTTTCCGGATTCAGGATGGCGCCATGCGGAGGTATCGCCCCGCCTCCGATCCACTCGCACTCGTCGGGAACGTTATTTGTGTTGCAGTCATCACTGGTCCCGCTGGCGATATCGCACTCATCGGCGGCGCCATTACTGTTGCAGTCGGGCTCGCAATCATCCGGGATCAGATTCGTGTTGCAGTCGTTGCTGTCGAGCTCGCACTCGTCGGGCACGCCGTTGAATTGACAATCCAGGCTCGTTCTAGACGCAATATCGCACGCATCACCGGTTCCGTTCTCGTTGCAGTCTGGATCGGGAAAGGCCTCGAACGCGATGCCGTACAGGTAGACGTCGCCGTTAGGGTTGGGGCCGAAATCGACTGGTAAGCGGTCCAAGAGGTCGCCCTCAGTGCTAAAGACGAAGACCTCATGAGCATTCCAATTTGTGGCGTAGAGGCGTTCCGCTTCGTCGAAGGCAAGCCCAACCGGCTTAAGCTCGGGATGGCTCATTGAGTCCAGGAACGTGCCGTCATGGCTGAATTTGAGGATCTCACCACCGGTGGCGGCGTAGAGGTTTTCCGATCTGTCGAAGGCGAGCGTGGTAGGATCTGGCTGAAAGAGCCCCTGCCCGACGTAACGCACGAACGCTCGGTTAGTGTCAAACATCGCGATGCGACCATTCCCGTTATTACGGGAGGCCACAAAGAGGTTCCCAGCACGGTCATACACAACATGCTTGGGGTCTTCCGTGCCGGCGTGCCGCAAGTTGCTCAGGTAGGTGCCGTCGGCAGCAAAGAACTTGATGCTGTCAGTGAAGTAACTCCCCACGGCGATGTTCCCAGCCTCATCAATAGCCACCCCCTGAGTGCCATCAGCCCCACCGCCGGAAATGGTCTGAATAAGCTTGCCGTTTCTGTCAACGACGATGATCTTGTCCTTGCGCGATTGTGGGACGATCATGTTTCCTTGTCGGTCGAAGACCGGGTTACCGCCTACAGCGCCGATAGTTCCACCTAGAAACACGCCCTTGGGATTTCCGGAGCGATCAAACGCTCGAATGGCGTCCGCTACCTCGTTGGGGTAATACGTTGAGGGGGTGATAAACATTCGCCCGCAGGGTTTCACCCGATCTACTACCAGCTCGCACGCGTCGAGCATCCCATTTCCATTTTCGTCTTCGCCGATCCCTGCTGCAAGATCGCACTCATCTGGAACGGCGTTGTCGTTACAGTCTCGACTTGCGCCGGCACCAATATCGCAAATGTCCGGGGCACCGTTTTCGTTGCAGTCATCAGCCGGTTCGCACTCATCTGGTATGCCGTTGTCGTTGCAGTCCTGAGTGCTATCGACGGTGAAGACGATGACGAAGTGACCGCCGGCAGCGCCGTCACCGGAAGGCAAAGGGGCAATTAGCCCACCCAATCCGGGAAACTCGCCGTCGAGGGCCGTGCCGGCGACGCTCCGAGCGCTATCCTGAAGAGTGAACCGGTACGTATCATCCGTCAAAGCTGCATCAAACGTGTAAGTGGCGGTGCTTGCCGTGGGATCGTATACGGGACTAGCTAGCAGTTCAAAGGTCTCGTTGCCGTCATCGAAGGTGCCGTCACCACCACTGCCGAGCACGAAGGTGTCGGCTGCCACCAAAGAGGCTGGAGCCATCTCGTCATCGAACTTCAACGTCAGTGACGGCGCGGTCACCAGAATGGGGCAGCTGAGCAAATCCGGCTCGACATTCACTACGCGCGGTGGCGTGGTGTCGATCGAGAATGTGCTGACCAGCACGCCGCCGGGTGCGCCATCCCCAGTGGCGTCGACCGGTAGGGAATCACCACCAAGGAGTGCAACGCTGGACATCTCAATGAGTGGCGCTTCTGACAGTCGTCGAGGTGCACCGCCGCGCGTGCCGGCGTAGCCGTTACCAGTCGCATCGATCAAGACGTCACCGGTCGTTTGATCTAGCGGATGATAGAGTAGCAATCCGCTTTCCGTTCCGGCGAGCGGGGTATGCATCGTCGCGTTGATTTCGGCTTCACTACGGGCGACGTTCCAGACGCGCAGTTCGTCGAACATGCCCAGGACGTAATCGTAGGCACCGGCCCACCGGCTGTAACCGGAAAGGGCGACTACGATCTGGTCTGCGAAGCTGTCGGGTCGGAACACATCCGGTATGGAGGTGGCCAGCTGGCCGTCCACATAGACCTTCATCCCAGCGGGCGAGGAGACGCCGGCCAGGTGTCGCCATTCGCCCTTGGCGAGCGCATCCAGAGCCGTTGCCGTCGCTTGGCGACCATCAGCCTCCCGAAAGAAGAAGTGGATCTTCTCGCCCTGGTGACTGAGCCCAAAACCTGGAACGTGTCGACCAGTTTGACCCACGTCGAAGACGGCACCGTAGGTGTGAGAGCCGTAACTGGCCCAGTCATCAAAGCGTGTCCAGGCTTCGAACGTGAATTCTTCACCGAGCGTCTTGAAAGCCTCGACATCCATTCGTGCGACGTGGCGAGAGAAGTAGAGTCCGTGGCCTGGCCCCGATCGATTCGACGCAGTACCGTAAATGACCCATGCATACCGGCCATCAGTCAGGAGATTGGCTGTGGTGATCCGTAACTGGGTGTTACCGATTTCCGGGGTAATCGCGGCAATCACAACGGGCACGTCGTCGGGTCCGGGTGTGAGCGGGTCATTCCCAAGGCGATAGATGCGGATCGAGTCAGAAGTCGCGGTGAGCGGGTCGACCGGGGCGGAGAAGTCGATCAACAACTCCGGGGTCGCTGATCCGACGGTCTGGTCGTCGCCGGGAGTCACGCTGATCAGATCCGCGGCGTTGGTAACACTTGAGAAGATGAGGACACAAATACAGACTTCAGGGGAGTGCCAATGCCTCTTCATGAGATCCGCCTCCTGTTGAGGGATGCTCGGTAGTGCGCGGGGAATCGCGGCCCGAACTACCGTGCGAGTTTCAATTTAGCGAATTCATGATTGGGATTCAAGTAGGAATGGGAGATCGTGCTTTCAGACGGGTGGGAGGCGTTTTGGACGGGAAGAAGCTCGGGAGCGTTGGCGTGAGCAGAGGCCTTCCGTTTGAAGACAGTGGCAAATCCCGGCGCGCCGGGACCAGTGGCACCCGCATTCGGCAGCGATTGTGGTCCGCACAGCGGACCCTGCGTAGCTTCACCGGTTGGAAACCGGTGCCACACAGGGGCGCCACGCATGAAGCGTGGCGCTACATGGCGGACAGCGGCAGAACCCCCTGTCGTCCGCCCTTGGTGAAGGGGGGAGCCGGTTCGCTTCACGACGGTCGGTTACAGAACCCCCCTGTCGTCCGCCTTTGGTGAGGGGGGAGCGAGCAGAGCGTGCATCAGGATGCACCTACCTGCGGTGGTCCGCACAGCGGGCCCTGCGTGGCTTCACCGGTTGGAAACCGGTGCCACACAGGGGCGCCACGCATGAAGCGTGGCGCTACATCTTTGTCATCAGGCGAGCGGAGCCGTTATTCGTTGCGCGGGCTACTTTCCTTTGCGCAGGTGTTGGTCGAAGAACTTGGCGAGTTTTTCGTAGTAGATCAGCCGGTTCTTTTCCTTGGCGAAGCCATGGCCTTCGTCGGAGAAGTAGAGCTCTTCCACTTTGACGCCGCGTTTCTTGAGTGCGGCGGCCACCTGCTTCGCTTCGCCGATGGGAACGCGCGGGTCGTTGTGACCATGGGCGACCATCAGGGGCGTCGTGATCTTGTCGACCTTGTAGATCGGCGAGATGGACTTGAGGAAGTCGGGATCGGAGAGCGGGCCGTACTCGGCTTCGCGAAGATGACGGCGATAGGCTTTGGTCTGCTGGAGGAAGGTCTCGAAGTTGACGATGCCGACGACGTTACAGGCGGCGCCGAACAGTTCGGGCGCTTCGGTGATGACGGCCATGGTCATGAACCCACCGTAGCTTCCGCCCCACGCAGCGACTTTCTTGGGGGCTGAGTAGCCGTTGTCGATGACGTACTTGGCGGCCCAGATGCCGTCTTTGACGCTTTTGTGGCGGTTCTTGTAGTTGTCGGCTTCGAGGTAGGCTTTGCCGTAACCGCTGGAGCCTCGGACGTTCGGCGCGATGATGCCGTAGCCCTTGGAGAGCAGGTATTGGAACGATCGGCTGAAGGAGGGTCGGTACTGGCCTTCCGGTCCGCCGTGGTAGTAGGCGATGAAGGGGATCTTGGTGCCTTTCTTGTAGTCCGGCGGCAGGTAGAGGAAGGCGGGGATCTTCGTTCCATCGAAGGAGGGGTAGTGAACGAGCTGAGGCAAGCGGAACTTGGAGACATCGATGCCCTGGGTGTCGGCTTCGGTGAGGGGCAGGCCTGGGTTTGTGGGGGAGTTGAAGTTCCAGGAGTAGACCACGCCGGGCGTTTTGGCGTTGTTGAGGGAATAGAGCATGTATTGCCCGTTGAAGCTGAGGTTTCCGACGATGCCCTTTTCCATGGGCGGTGTGGCCATGGGTGAGTAGTCGTAGGTTCGCCGCAGGTGTACGGTTCGGTATCCGTCCTCGTTGACGGCGACGGCGAAGACCACACGTCTGGGGTGCATCGCGGCGAAGTCGACTTCTTTGCCTTTGAGTTCGGGGAGGATGGGCGTGAGCTTTCCGGAGCTCAGGTCGATGGCGTGGACGGCGTTGAGATCACCGTGGTAGTCGGTATTGACGAGGAAATGGCGGTCGTTTTCGGTGTATCCGATCGGGTCGAAGGACCACTTTTCGCCTTTCGGCGTAAGTTCTCGGATGTCATCGGTATTGAGATCGATCTCGAACAGCTGGGAGTGCGACGCAGAGTTGTACTTTCCGACGACGAGCTTGGTACCGTCGAGGCTGAAGTCGACGGGATAGTGATACCCCTTGCCGGACATGACTTTCTTGCGCGTTCCGGCGGCCATGCTGAAGATGTAGACATGGAAGTCGGAGGGCGAGTCATCGTTGGCGCGGAACGCGAGCGCCTGCGAGTCGCGGCGCCAGACGACGCTTCCGTAGACGACCTCGGGGTCTTTGAAGATCGGTTTGAGGAGCATGTTCGCGGTGTTCATCAGGAAGAGATCGGCCTGCTCGCTACCGCCCTGGCTCGCGGTCATCGCAAGCCATCGTCCGTTCTCACTGAGGGCATATCCACCGATGCCGTCTTCGAAGTCGGTTACTTTGATGGCGTCTTTGGGCGTCTTTCCGTAGGGCACTTTGTAGAGTTGGCGGATTCCGTCGGGGTCGTAGACGTAGTACATCGTCTGATCGGGTGCGAGTTGGACGGCGCGTGGCCAACGAATCTTGATGAACTGCGCGATGCCGGATTCGTCGGGTGGCGGGGTCGCGGCGACGGGGCAGGCGTTCGCTGAGAGTAGGGTCGAGACGAGTCCGCCGTAGAGTGCGAGTTTCAGGCTCTTGGCTGAGTACATCGAGAGTTCCTCCGGTTTTGACCGTTCCTGTCTGTTCGCGTCGTGTGTCGACGGCGAATCTGTCGTTCCGCTATCGGCATGGACATCATACCGCTGATTGTGATCCGAGTACGTTTCCGAGCACGGTGATGGCGCGTTCGATCTGGTCGCGTGACACATCGAGATGTGTCACGGCGCGAATGCGCTGCGGCGCCACGGGCAACATCCAGACCCCTTTTTCGCGAAAGGTCTGACAGCGTGACTGTGCGGTTCCGGCGTTTTCGTCCACGTCAAAGTAGGCGATATTCGTTTCGACGGAATCCGGATCGATCGACAGGCCCGGCATTTCGGCGGCGGCGAGGGCGAGGCGTTTGGCGTTGTCGTGGTCATCCGAGAGCCGATCGATGTGGTTTTCGATCGCGTACAGCGCTCCGGCGGCGATGATGCCGGCTTGGCGCATGCCGCCGCCGAACATTTTCCGGAACCGGTGTACGCGCCGGATGGTTGCAGCGGTACCGGCGACGGCGGATCCGACCGGCGCGCCGAGCCCTTTGGAGAAGCAGGTCGAGACGGTGTCGAAGTATTTGGCATACCCGGCCGGTGGAGTTCCGGTGGCGATGCAGGCGTTCATCAGTCTTGCGCCGTCGAGGTGCATTTTCAGATTGTGTGCATCCGCGACCGCGCGGATGGCGGCGATGCTATCGATCGACCAGACGCTTCCGCCCCCGCGATTGTGGGTGTTCTCGACGACAATGAGCGTGGATTGTGGGAAGTGAGAATCCAGTGGACGGATCGCCGCTTCGACGTCGGATGCGGTGTAGCGCCCTTGCGGTCCCGGGAGGAGGCGGAGCGAGCAGCCGGAGAGCCCGGAAGGGGCGCCGGCTTCGTAGTGATAGATGTGGCTGTCGGCGTGTGCGATGATTTCGTCACCGGGCTGGGTCTGGGCACGGATGGCCGTTTGATTGGCCATCGATCCGGAGGGTACGAAGATCGCGGCCTCCTTTCCGAGCAGCTCAGCCACCTTCTCCTGCAGTCGGTTGACGGTGGGATCATCGCCGAACACATCATCTCCGACTTGTGCGTCGGCCATGGCCTGGCGCATGTCCGGCGTCGGTTTCGTCACGGTGTCACTTCGAAGGTCTACGATGTTTGTGTCAGTCATGCGTTTTCGAGGCTGTGGTTTTGGCGAACCTCAGGGTTCACCGCGCAGCCGATCCTAAAACTCGTCTCCCGTGTACAGGTGTGCGACGAACTCGCCGTATCCGTTGAAGGGCGTTGACGAGCCCTGCGACTTCGAGGGTCCACGGTCTGACGGTCAATGCTTGTGCGTCGCTCCACGCGCGGCGTTTGTCGGCGCTGAACTCGAAGAAGTTGACGTTGGCGGCGGCGACCCGTTCATCCGTGACGGGTCGGTCGACCGCAAATGCTGCATTTCGATCTCCCGGCGTGAAGGCGCTGCCGGCGGGCGGAAGCAGCGATGCCGAGAGAACGTCGTCGGACGACTCGGTCATCATCGCGGCAGGATCAAGCCCGCAACGTGTTGCGGCTACGCCGAGTCCGGCGATCCCGGCTGCTTTGAGAAACCGGCGCCGGTTCCAGAAGACGGATTCCGGCGTGGCACGGCCGACATCTACATTCCATGCGCAAGTTTCCGGTCTGCGATGCATATCCCCCCACGCGCGACCCTGGGTCACGCTTTGGCCATCATCTGATGACGAATGCGAGATTCCACCTGAAGCATATTGCCTTCGGCAAGTTGTACGAGGTCGAGCAGGTCGATCATGCTGGAGACCTCTTCGACTTGCTCGTCGACGAACCAGTTGAGGAAGCTACGGGTCGGATAGTCTTTCTCCGCCTCGGACAGCGTTACGAGATCGTGGATCATCCGGGTGACGTTCTTTTCACTTTCGAGGGCGGCCTGGACGATGGCCTCGGCGTCTCTGTAATCGCCCGTCGGGTCGGCCACGGCACCGATCTTCACCGCGCCGCCGACTTCCTGCACGTACTTCACGATCTTGAGTGCGTGCTCGCGTTCCTCGTCATACTGTTCGTGGAAGCGGTGCGCGAGAACCTTCAGGCCCATTGTGTCGAATGCGCAGGCCATCGCGAGATAGGCGTGCGCCGCGGAGAACTCGGCCGCGATTTGTTCATTCAGCTTGGCGTTCATCGTCTCGGAGATCATCATCGTTGTGTTCCTATTTGGTTGCAGGTTCCTGAGCTACGTTGTCCCCACGCGTGCGCGGCCTCGGTCAGGGGATCCGCGAGCGTCGTTCGCTTCGATCTTTCGCGGGAAGCACTACGCCGGCGTCTTCGGCGGGATCGCTCGAAGATCCGACCCGCGCCGCCGGCTGCCCGGTATCGCCTCATCTCCCGTTTTTGCCCCCTCTTGGCGGTGATGGTACGGTCTGCGCTCGGCAGGGTCAACGTGGGCCGGAGGGGGGAAGGCGAGGCGTCGCAGTGACGCGTGCGCGCCGTTGGGTGTCCTGGAAATGAGCCGCGCGATGCTGCGTCGGCGACGTCGCGAGCGGGCTCATGCGACGGGATGGGGGCTCAGGCGACGCCGGATCGTTGCGATCAGGACCTTCCGGTCCACCGGCTTGGAGGCGTAGTCATCGCAGCCGGCGTCGATGCACTTGTCGCGATCGGACGCCATGGCGTGTGCGGTGAGCGCGATGATCGGTCCGACGTATCCCTTTTCGCGCAGTGTGCGCGTTGCGGCGTAGCCGTCCATGACCGGCATCTGCATGTCCATCAGGATCAGGTCGATGGGGCGTGGTGCGTCGGCATGGCGCTGGTGGAGGGTGGCACTGAGGGCGGCATCGACGGCCTGCTGACCATTTTCGACGACGGTTATGGCGGCACCGGCTTTTCGGAGAATGTGCGAGATAAGCCTCTGATTGTCGATCCCGTCGTCGGCGAGAAGGATGTGGCAGTCGAGCCTTTTCTGATCGGCGTCGCCCTCGAGGCAGGCGTCCTCTGGAAGGAACCCGAGCGCCGCTTCCGAAACGTCGGTCAACATACGAACGCCGTCGAGCGTTCCGGTGGCAACGGTGACCGAGAACGTCGTGCCTTCGCCGAACCGGCTGGTTACGGCAATCTCTCCGCCGAGCATCGTCACGAGGCGTTTGCTGATGGTCAGGCCCAGTCCCGTTCCGCCAAACCGGCGTGTGGTGGACGAATCGGCTTGCGTGAAGGGTTCGAACAGTTTCTCCCGTTGCGCTTCCGTAAGGCCGATCCCGGTGTCGATGATGTCGAACTGCATCATGGGATTCGGAGCGTCGGACAGGAAGTGGGTGACGAGTCGAACGCTGCCTTTCTCCGTAAACTTGATGGCGTTTCCGACGAGGTTGATGAGGATCTGTCGCAATCGCGTCGGATCGCTTTGAATGGTCTCAGGGATGGGTCCTTTATACTCACAATGGAACTGCACGCCCTTGGCCAGCGTTCGCGCCCGCGAAAGGGACGCCACTTCGGCCGTTACGCTGCACGGCGAGCAGAGGATGCACTCGATGTCGAGACGCCCCGCCTCGATCTTTGAAATGTCCAGGATGTCGTTGATGAGCGTCAGCAGATGTTCGGCGTTTCGACGGATGGTCTGGATGCAGTCGAGACGTTCAGACGGCGATAGCTGCGCTTCCATCAGGTTTTCGGAGAACCCGAGAATCGCCGTCATGGGTGTGCGGATCTCATGACTCATGTTGGCCAGGAACGAGCTCTTGGCTTCGTTGGCTTCATCCGCCGCGGCGCGTGCTTCCTGATAGGCGAGGTTGGACTGCTCGAGCGCTGCTGCGTATTCCTTCAACTCCTTTTCGGATCGTTTTCGGTCGGTAATGTCGCGGATGATTCCCGTGAACAATCGGCGCGCGCCCAGTCGCAGTTCGCTGACATGCAGGTCCAACGGTATGGTCGATCCGTCCTTGCGCCGACCGACGACTTCCTGCCGTTGGCCGATGACCCGCCTATCGCCGCTGTGGACGTACCGCTGAATGTACCCCTCATGGGCTTCTCGATGAGGTGACGGCATGAGGACGCCGACCGAGGTGCCGACGATCTCCGCTGCCTTGAATCCGAACGTTCTCTCCGCCGCGGCGTTGTATGATTCGATCGCTCCGCGCTCGTCGATCGTGATGATCCCGTCCGGTGCGGATTCGAGCAGTGCGCGGTTCCGTGCGCTGGCCTCGGCGAGTTGCCCACTCCGTTCGACCAGGTGCTTCATCAGTGTGTGCTGGCGCCGGCTGTACCCGCCGATCAGAATGATCATCACCAATCCGCATCCGAGCGACATCCATCGAACCGTAGAGCCGAGCAGGTCGACCGAACCGAGCAGGTCTTTCTGGCGATCGGCGGTCACGACATACCAGGAAGGAGCGTCGATCCCAGAGGGGAAGTCAATATGCAGGAACTTCTTCATGATCGGCCCCATTCCGAGGCATTCTTGCTCGTTCACATGGAGGTTGATCCGATCTGGAAGCTCGGGGCCGAGCTGTGCGATGAGTCGGCCACTGGCATCCGCCAGTCCCGCCCACCAATCAGGGTTGATCTTGAGGAACGCGTTGGACGCGAGTGCCCCGCGCAACGTACCGAGGAACTCCTTCTCATCGAACTCGACAAAGATCGGGACGGTCACGATAAACGTATCGCCCGCCGGCTCAATGGTACCTCGCTGTTTCCCTTTCTCGAACATGCCACGGCGCGTCTCTGCGTATTTGATGATCGTCCCGGCCAGCGCAACTGAGGAAGACGTCAGGATCTTTCCGTCCGCGGTTACGCATGAGATTTCCCGCAGCGATGTGGAACGTTCGGCGACCGCTTCGAGGAACCCCTCGATTTCATTGTTGACGTCGTTCGCGAGAATCTCCGCCATCACCGGCTGGCGAGCCCAGGATTCCATGTCGTCGACCAGCGATGAGATCGAGTCCTCCACCGACGCCTTGAGGAACGCCACCTCACGTTCCTGGTGTTCATCGGCCGATTGCCGTATCGACTCGGCGCTTTGGCGATAGACGAGGTAACCAGCACCAAGGATGACGCTCAGCAGTGCGGCGCAGAGGCCCAGGAGTGGTTTCATCCCCGGGAGGGGGTCACGGGGACGGGCCATGCACGCTCACCTCAATGATCGAGACGACCTTCACGGTGTCGTCAGTGTCCCGTTCTTCGATGTAGCCGATGCCCCCCTTGACCCTTGAAAGGTACTCTTTGACCAACCTGGCGGATCGACAGGCCTTGGGCGCTTTGAGACCGCGGGTGAGCTTGAGGTTCAGCCAGTACTCTCTGAGTTGCTCCGGTGTTTTTCCCAGGACGGCGATCGAGAACAGTGAGCGAATGGGATTCCTGGTGTGTCGTTCGTATACGGTGATCGGCCACTGGTTCGGCCACACGGTTTTTTGTCGAAGGAAGATGCGGCGAAGCTGAGTTTCGTTCAGCTTGTCGACCGGGTTCTTGCTGCTCACGACGACGGCGATGCGCTTCCTCGCTTTGCCATCCACCCTCTTGGGCTTCGACTCAGGCTGCTGCCCAATACTGAGCGACAGTAGCAGCAAGCTCAAAATGCTCGTTTTCAAGGTCATTGCAGATGACAACCAGGTCGTCACTAGAAGGCAATCGCGATCGATGCGGCGACACCGTCCGCGTCCTCGCCTTCGGACCGGGCGGAATGAAAGTACTCCAACTTCAGCGAGACATCGGGAATCGGTCGGTAGTTGACACCGAGGGTGTGTTCCTGCGTTTCGCCTTCATGCTCGATGTTCATCAGGTCGTACCGGTAGAAGGCGGCCCACTGTTCGTCCCACCGATAGCTGGGTTGCAGGTAGAATCCGGTGCGGTCCTCGGTAGCATCCCGCTTGGCGAGTTCGGTGAGCAGCTCCCAGGGGCCGGTACGGAGCTGGGCGTCGACCCCCCACGTAAAGACGCGATCCTCGCCGGATGGGCTCTCGTGATAGGCGCTGAGTCCCAGGTTCAGCGTGTCGACGGTGTCATTGGTCGGTACGTGCCACGTCAACTTCCCACCGATCGCCTTGCCTTCGTTGTCGTCGTGTTTCGTGAAGTAGACGGATCGGCCGTTGCCCACGTAACCGGTGTAGGTGATCCCGTGCTTTTCACCGTATCGACTTCCGTACGCCATCAGCCCGACGAACGATTCTCGGAAGACCTTGCGCACCATGAGTGGGCGGCGTGTCGGCAGGACGACGATGGGATAGTGGTTGACGTTCCAATACCCCGGCGTGAGGATGAGGCCGCCGCGCAGCGTCAGCGCGTCGCTGTGGACATACTCGCTCCAGACCTGCTCCACCTTGACCTCGCCTCGGGCCTCCTCCAGGTCGTCCGCTCCGTCTCCTTCGAACTTCGCACCGAATTCAAACTCGAACTCAGAGAAGAGCCTCCACTGATCCCACTCCTTGGTCAGGTGAAGCGAGAGGTGGTGTTGGCGGAACTCGCCTGGACTGTCGTCGCGGTTGTCGTTGAAGTACTCGAAGTCGTAGTATCCCGACAGCGTCGGCATCTGGTCGAGCCTGTCCTGGAAATCGAAGAAGTCATCACGAAGTTCTTCCAGGCCTTCATCGCACTCCCGCGGGAAGGCTTGCCCGCCTGCCTGCCTCTCGGCCGCGCCGAGCTTCTGGAGGATCTCGGTCTGACTCGACTCGAGCGCTTCAATGCGCTCGAGCAGACGCTGATTCAACGCTTGCTGCGCCTTCAGTGAGGCGGCAAGTGCGGCGAGGTCGTCGCCTTCCTGGGCGTGCGTGTACGGTGCGATGGTTGCGCCCAGGGACATGACTGCGATGAGTGATTGTGTCCGAATCATTCGGAGGCCTCGCGGATCGGTCACTGGCGGATCGGAAACGAGCCGTTGCGCCGGCCGAGCGTTCGTTCGTCCCCCCAATGAATGACCTATCGGACAGGCTGGAACGGCTCTGAAACCGAGCCGAAGGCAAACCCGGCCATGGGAATGGCCAGCCACTGCGGATCCTCAAGAGGAAGGCATGCGCGGGTCTCTCGGAAGTGAGAATATGCGGCAAGGGTCGTGTGGGTGGCACCCTCCAAGCGGGCTCACGGGTTATGGGACGGAGCGGTCACGTCTGAGATCGTGTTTTCGGGGCGATGTATCTCACGGATCAGGCGTTGATACTCGGGATGATCGAGGATCATGGTTCGGCCCATCCCGATCAGGTCGTCGACGTCGGACGGCGGCAGGAAGAAGCTCGTCCGCATGGACAGGAATCGCTCGCGCTCGGCCTGATCGGCGATGCGCTTGAAGTCCAGCACGATGAGGTACTGCTCGACGGCATCGATCGCGCGGGGCGACGGTTTTGGCGCGTCGGGACAATGTGTCTTGAACACGGTCTCATACGAGTCTGCGACTTGTTCGCAGACCCGAGTGTCTTCCACCATCAAGTGCTTGATGATCGCGATAAGGGCCTTGCTGTAGTTTCGCATGCTGGTGATGGCCGTCTTGTACCCGACGCGCAGCAATCCCGGCGCTGAAGACTGACTCTCGATGTCCTGCGGCGGATTCGTGCCCACATCGACGACGATCACCATCAGTCGTTTGATCTTGCGCGCCTCGACAAGTCGGCGGATTTCTCCCGATCGGTACGCTCGAATGACATAGGTCAGACCGAGGTTGTCCGCCAGCCCGCCATCGACAAGGTACAGATACTTGTGCCTCTTGACATCGAAAGCAGGGCGAGGCCCCCGATCAGAAGCTCGCCGCGGTACCAGCAGATCTTTCGCCCAGGCACGGCGGGGAGGGTCATTCGTTTTCTCGTTGTCATCCGCGACGACGGCGTGAAGGGCTTGGGACATGGCGGGTCCGTCATGGTACTTCAATCGCATCGGGCTCAGCAGAAGGGGAAATGCGGATGACGCCGCGACCGACCAGCCTAGCGGCACGGAACCGAGATCCGAGCCGAGCAGATCGAAGGAGCCCTGCGTGAACTCGAAGACTTGCTCACGCGAAAGATCGGTTGCGTTGACCACGATGAAGGGTCGATCGTTTCGCCGAAGCAGATCAGCGTAGGTGCCGCCATGGAAGATCTCGGTATCATAGTACGAGGCCGCAAGATCGATGCGATCGAGAACGACCCACGGCAACTGCAACAGATTCAACGGTCGGAGGATAAGCTTCAGGAGCAGCGACTGGATGTTGCTCTTCAGGAACCTGCGTTCGAACGTGCCGTCGAAGAGGCGATCGCGTTGCAGCACCCAGGCGGCGGCGGTGAACGATCCGCCCGATACCGACGACACGATGTCCACTTCATCCAGCATCCGCCGCGCGGGTCCACCCTGCGCGTTCGATGGGATCGCGGTCTCTCGAAGCCCCCGCAAGACGCCATAGGAGAATGCGGCCGCTCGTGTACCGCCGCCGGAGAAGGTCAGACAGATGAACAAGTCGTCGGTGTTGCCGCTTCCGAGTTCGAGGGCATCGAAACGATAACCGCTCCGCGCGTCGAAGGCCTCCAGTGGCGCGTTCTTGTAGAGCGGGCCCAGACATCCGCCAAGAAAGCCGCTCCAGATGACCAGGAGGTACAGTCCCGGACGAGGTACGCAGGGCGTGATGCCGGTGCGATTCCATCGTTGCCCGTTTGAACACTGTTCCTTCGCGCTACGCAACGAAAGATCTCTCATTCGGGGGGGAACTCGCGCCCGTACGCCCGGCACGCTTCGTCCCGATGTTACCGCCTGCTGAAAAAGTATGCGGAGCAGGCTTCCCATGGTGTCGACCCGCACTGGGGCGCCTGAGATGACCGAGTGGAAAGTCGGTCCCACCGCCAGACTGAGTTCTTCAACAGGCTTCTAAGGGCCGTTTGTTGGAGAATCCGGGGGCGGCGTCGAACCGGTCAGCCGCTCCACAATGTCTTCGAGGATGCGGCGCTCTGCGATCTTGTTCCGCCGGATCGTGCGCCAGACCGTGTTTTGCTCCGGCGTGGTCCCCGCGCCGCGATCGATCGGCGTCTCACCCGGTCGATCCGTTGTGGCCAGATCGTGTTGGAGGATTCGGTGCGTCTCTGTCAGCCGTTCCTGAATCGCCGCTTGGCAATACACGTTGACGGTATCCGCCGTCGCCGCCACGCGCACGCGAACGACACGTCGAAGATCACCGCGCGAGCTGATGCGGACACCGGTGCGTTCCCCATGGCGGGAATGAGAGGTCGGGCGCGTCGTCAGCAGACCGGCGGCCCTGTCGGCGTGGTCAATCGCGTAGCCCAGTTCATCGAGCGTGGATCTGGCGGCTGCGTATGCCGCCGCGCGGTCGCCGCCAGGAAAGTGTCGCACGCCATAGGTGATCGGCGCGGATCCCGGCGCTGCGCACCCGGCAAGTACCATACAGGCAAGAGACCACCAGACGCTCTGACGGGCGCGCTTCATCCCCCCATTATCGAAGAAGGCGGTCGTTCTGCAAGTGCGATCGGCAAAACCGATCCTTGAGGGAAATGCCCGCCACATCGCCGCCGACCGGCGCGTGCATTTGCGATCACGGGGAGAACCGCGCGATTCGGCCGGTGAAGAAAAACAGAGGTTACGCTAGTCGGCGGCGAGCTGAACCGCAGCCAGCCCGTTCGACACGTCATCGGCGAACTCGAACACCTTGTCGAGACCGGTCACGAGAAACAGCCCCCACACACTCGTGTCGATGCCGCACAGAATCAAACGCCGCTTGTTGTTGACCACCTGTTTGCGAAGCTTCAACAGCTTGGCGAGATTGGAGGAATTGATGTAGTTCACCGCCGCGAAGTTCAACACGACATCGACATCGGTGCGCGTATCGAGTTGATCGATCACCGTCGTCACATCGTCCGCGAACGCAGGATCGTCCTGCAACTCCACGACGAGAATGTTCTCTGACCAACTCTCTATAGACACCGGCGACACTCCCCGAAGCCTTCCGCAGCCTTCCGCGTCGGCTTTGATTTCCTACAACACGTTATCGCCGCCGACGCACAATGTCAAACGATTCGTGCAACTTCACGATCCAATCCGCGGCGTCATACCGCTTCTCATCGCTCACGCACGAGTAGCGTCCGGTCGACCGAGCGATGCTTCAGCTCCGCCGATGCCTCCTGAAGCCAGCGTTTCGCGTCGGTGTAGTAGCCCGCCGTGGGACGCAAGCCGGGCACCGCCTCCGACCAATACCGATTGAACGCGTGCATGTGAAGCTCGCGAAGGTATTTGCTGTAGATGCTGGCCAGCGCCACCGGAAACCGCTTTGCATCGCCGCGCGTGACGAACTCGATCTCGAAACACTGTGCCGTTTGGTCCAGTTGATACGCGCTTCGCGTTGACGACTCCTCCAGAATTCGCAAGGTATATCCGGGAAACGCCGTCGTCAGCGCAGGGCGATAGTGCGTGCGACCTCCCAGTCGATCAACGAAGACGCGAATCCGTTCCTGCGGCGCCGATCGCATCACGCGATCGACCACGCGAAGCGCCAGCCCGAGCAGAACGACGGCCTTATTCCGCGTGTTGCGTACCAGCCGATTGTACACGCCGACCGGAACCGGTTCACAGAAAACGCCCGCCGGCACGACATCCTGCGCCTCGCAATCCAGCCGCACGGCATTGGCCTGCGTGCCGACGTCGCCCGTGACCGGATCGAGCGGCAGCGCGAGATCCGTGCCGCCATACCATGGATAGGCGTTGAGTTGATCCCCGGCACCGGGTGATACCAGATCGAGCAACGTGCGGAACGTGTCCGGACGATGACCGCCCGCCGCCAGCATGACGAGCGCCGTCCGCTCCAACGCGCCAAGCCCCTCGCCGCCGCGATGGAGCTTCTTACTATCGGTGATCACCAAACGGCGCCCGGATTTGCGAACCGTCGACGTGCAGCTCACCTGAAGCGTGTCCCAAAGACAGCCGTCGAGATGATCGTCAGGGACCCGAAACGCCACGCCCGAGACCACCAGAGGTCCGAGCGTCGGACCGAATCCCGCCTCATCGATCCCCGCTAGTATGGCCAACGTTTCGTATCCCGTACCTTCATCCGACTCGGGAACCGCAACACCAGAAAAGGGAATGTAGACCCCCGACCCGCATGCGGCAAGCTCACGCGGCTCGCCCTACCGAATACGGCATTCGCCCGCGCGAACCGCCTTCGTCCAGAGGCCGGGTAAGAACGCGCACCGTAGCGAATGCGCCACGCCGCCCGTCGAATCCCGAGCTTCGGCATCGTTCTTGCCACACGTTCCGAACGAACGCGGGTCCCAGCCCGTCGCGTTGGGATGGCGGAAACCTGGACCCTCCAAAAGCACATGACCTTTGGATCGCGCGCTGATGACTCTCTCCAACGACAACCTCGACCTCACGACGCCACCCTATCCCGGCCTGCAACTCCTTCGGGACCCCGCCTTCAATAAGGACGCCGCCTTCTCAGCGGCCGAGCGTCGCAAGCTGGGGCTCGACGGGCTGTTACCGCCCACCCAGTCCACCATCGAAGAACAGGTCGCGCTGGAACTCGAACACCTCCGCGCCAAACACGACGATCTCGAGGAGTTCATCGGCCTCGCGGCCCTGCTCGATCGCAACGAGACCCTCTTCTACCGCGTGCTCGTCGACAATCTGGCCGAGTTGATGCCCATCGTCTACACCCCCACCGTCGGGCAGGCCTGCCAGCAGTATAGCCACATATTCCGCCGCCCCCGCGGGATCTGGATCACCCCGCAAGACATCGAGCGGATTCCCGAGCTGCTGCGCAATGTCCCCCAGAGCAACGTCAAGCTCATCGTCGTGACCGACAACGAGCGGATCCTCGGCCTGGGCGATCAGGGCGCCGGCGGGATGGGCATCCCCATCGGCAAGGTCGCGCTCTATTGTGCCGCGGCCGGCATCCACCCGCAGTACTGCCTGCCCATCAGCCTCGACGTCGGAACCGACAACGCCGACCTGCTCAACGATCCGCACTACATCGGCTATCGCCACCGCCGTCTCCGCGGCGAGGCGTACGAGCAGTTCATCGAGGCCTTCGTCGACGCCGTCCACGATGTCTTCCCGCGGGCGCTGCTCCAGTGGGAAGACTTCCACAAAGACATCGCCTTCCAGAACCTCGAGCGATACCGCAAACGCATCCCCTGTTTCAACGACGACATCCAGGGAACCAGTGCGGTTGCGCTGGCGGGAATTCTGGCCGCGCTCCGCCTGACCGGTGGGTCGCTGGAAGACCAGCGCATCGTTTATATGGGTGCCGGCGCCGCGGGCGTGGGGATCGGGCGCCTGGTGAGATCGGCCATGCTCGAAGAGGGCACCTCGCCCGACAAGATCATGCGGGCACAGCTCTTCATCGACTCGCGAGGGCTGATCTACGAAGGCCGCACCATCAAGGACGAGCACAAGAAGGAGTTCGCCCTCCGCGCCGACGGCATGGCTGAGCTGGGCTTCAAGACCGACCAGGCCGTGAGCCTGCTCGACGTCGTCAAGGCGTACAAGCCGACCATTCTTCTGGGCACGGCGGCTACGCCCGGGTGCTTCACCGAAGACATCATCCGGGAGATGGCCTCTCACGTGGAACGGCCCATCGTGCTGCCGTTCAGCAACCCGACGTCCAAGGCGGAGTGTACGCCGCTCGAACTCATCCGCTGGACCGACGGGCGTGCCATCGTCGCCACCGGGAGCCCCTTCGCGCCGGTCAAGCACAACGGCAAGACGCACGTGATCGGGCAGGGCAACAACGTCTACATTTTCCCCGGTGTGGGGCTCGGCTGCATCCTGGCCGAGGCGAATGCGGTGACGGATTCGATGTTCCTCGTGGCGGCACGAACGCTGGCTTCGCTGATCACGCCCGACCGTCTCGACGCCGGCGCGATCTATCCGGATCAGAGCAAGCTACGCGACGTCAGCCGCGCGGTAGCGTGCGCCGTGATTAGAGAAGCGCGCAAACTCCACATTGGCCGCCAGATTCCTGACGACGCGGTGGAAGACATGGTGGCGGATGCGATGTGGTTCCCGGATTACCCGGATTATGCGGCGGAGGGGTAGCTGCATCGTCGAGCCCACAGTGCGGGGGGCCGGGTGATGTAGGGGCCGGTGTGCGGATCGACATTGCCGTTTGCTGATTTAGATTCGTAGGGTCCGCTGAGCGGACCGCAGCCGCTGCAAAGATTCGTAGGGTCCGCTGTGCGGACCGCAGATTCGTAAGGCCCGCTGTGCGGACCGCAGATTCGTAGGGTCCGCTGTGCGGACCGCTGATCGCTGACAACCGACCCCTGACAACTGACAACTGCTTGCTGACAACTGCTTACTGACAACAGACGACTTTCTCCTGTGTGGCACCGGTCTTCAACCGGTGGTCCGGAGCATAGTGTTCCCTGTGGGACCGACTTTCCAGATTCGTAGGGTCCGCTGTGCGGACCGCTGATCGCTGACAACCGACCCCTGACAACTGACAACTGCTTGCTGACAACTGCTTACTGACAACAGACGACTTTCTCCTGTGTGGCACCGGTCTTCAACCGGTGAGCGATGCAGGGGGGTGCGGTGCGACCCCCGCCAACGACTGCATTTCACGGAATAACCGCTCTCACACCCTTCCCGCAAGGCAATCACCCATTTTCACTTGAATCGAGATCATGAACTCGCTAAACTGAAAGACGCACGGCAGTTCGGACCGCGATTCGCCACGCACTGCCGCGCGTAGCTCAACGGAGGCAGATCTCATGAAGAGGCAAAGGCGACTCCCCAGCGTATGTTTGCAGGCATGGACCATTGCGCCCGTGGCGGCGTGTTCTTTTTTTGCCGCGCCGACCGCTTTGACCGTTGCGCTGTCAATGGCGATACTGGTTTCGCCGGTTCTGGCACAGTGTTCGCCGAAGAAGCTCACAGAGAGCGGCACGGGAGCTAAATTCGGATACGCGGTACACACGGATGGGATCAGAGCGGTCATGGGTGCACCGGCGGACGGAGCAGGAAAGGTCATAATCTACCGTCATACAGAGAGTGGTCTGATTCGAGAGTGGTCGAACGGCAACTGGACTCATCAGAATCCCAGCTGGTATGGACGCGATGTGTCGATTAGCGGTGACTTGGCCGCTGTCTCCGGTTCCTCTCCCGGTCGCGTTTTTCGACGTGAAGGCTCGGGTTGGGTGCAGGACTGGCACGGCTTCGTTGGACCGTTGTCGATCAGCGGAGAACGATTCATCGCCCGATCTTCCATCTACCGGCGTGACGCAACACGGTGGAGCCACGAACAATCCCTCGTTGAAAGTGATCCAACGTCCGGAGGCGGTATTGGATCCTCCGTCTCCTTGAGCGGTGATCTTGTACTTGTTGGTGCGTCAGAAAAGGACGACGCCTGCCCTGGAGATACTGGCTGTCAATCCGGAGCTGCGTACGTGTTTCGCCGTGAAGATACCACCTGGATCGAGGAGACCAAGCTCACCGCTTCGGACATGGACGCGGGGGACTATTTCGGGGCGTCCGTTTCACTAGATGTGGATGTGGCCGTCGTCGGTGCCTACCGTAACAGCGACGCCGGGGCTGAATCAGGATCAGCATACGTTTTTCACCGCTTAGGGACCGATTGGACGGAAGCGGCGAAGCTCACGGGCTCGGATACCGCTGAGGACGACTGGTTTGGGTGGTCTGTGTCGATCAGCGGAGACATCGTTGTTGTTGGAGCACCCGGGCATGACCACGTCGGTCTTGACTCGGGGGCAGTCTACGTTTTTCGACGTGAGGGAAACACCTGGGTCCAGCAGTCGAAGCTGACTCCTCCGGACGCGGAGCCATTTGACACGTTTGGCTATTCCGTATCGGTCAACAGCGGTGCAGTCCTTGTGGGTGCAATCGGAGATGATGACCGGGGCTCGGAAGCAGGAGCCGTCTACGTTTACCAGCAGGTCAACGATGACTGTAATGGCAACGGAATCGGTGACTCGTGCGAGGCAGACCGTGATGCGGACGGGGTTATCGACGAGTGCGACCCCTGCCCACTCGACAATCCTGACGATTCCGACGCCGACGGGGTATGCGACGCGACCGATGCGTGCCCTGGATTCGACGATGGGCTTGATGCCGACGCGGACGGAGTTCCCGACGACTGCGACATCTGCCCTGGAGCAGACGACAGAGTGGACGGGGATGCGGACTTGATCCCCGACGACTGTGACCTCTGTGGGGACACACCGACCGGACTGCTCGTAGATATTGACGGCTGCACGCTGCAGACCGGACCGTGTTGCTTCCCGGCTGGAATATGCGTCGACGATACGAGTACCGCACCGTGCGAGCTGTTCCCCGGCGGCGCATATTACGGGGACGGGCTGACTTGTGATGGCGATCCGGACGGCGATGGTGTGGTTGGGTGCAGTGACGGTTGTCCACTCGACGCGGGCAAGACTCACCCCGGCGTGTGTGGCTGCGGTGCTCGTGATGACGACGCCGATACGGATGGATTCGTGGACTGCGTCGATCAGTGCCTTGCGACACCAATCGACGTCATAGTAAACGCATGTGGTTGCCCCCAACTCGGTGCGTGCTGCTCAGCGGGAGGCGGCTGTTTCGAGGATGTCGAGCAAGCGATCTGTCCGGCCCTTGGCGGCTCGTACCAGGGAGACGGATCGGGTTGTGCGGACGGGTGCAATCTTGGCGATCCCGACATGGACGGTGATGTGGACCTACTCGACATTGCAGGCCTGCAGCGGTGTTTCGGGGGCGGTGTCGCCCCATCCGCCGAGTGTTCGTTTCTTGATACTGACCGCTGCGGCACCATCGACCTCAGCGACTTTGCGGCGTTTGAAGCGGCGATGACGGGGCCGAGTTAAGGCGGAAGACCAAATTCATTTGTCTTGCCTCGGCGCTCTCCTCAGAAAAGGCGGAATTCCTTCGGTCTCCGCGCCGCGAAAATGACGAACAACACTGCGCACACCGCAGAGTCATCGTTCTTCATGAACGACCACGTACGCGGATACTGCCGATCAGTCCTCCAGCGCCTTGACGATGACCGTGTCGTTTTGGCCGCCGAAGCCGAAGCTGTTGGAGAGGCAGGCTCGCACGGGCATTTTGCGGGCGTGGTTGGGGACATAGTCCAGATCGCAGTTGGGATCCGGGTTCTCGTAGTTGATGGTTGGGGGGACCACGCCGTCGCGAATAGCCAATAGGCAGGTGATCAGCTCGACCGCTCCCGCGGCGGCGATCAGGTGGCCGATCATGCTCTTGATACTACTGATGGCTACGTTCTTGGCATGATCGCCGAAGACCTTTCGGATGGCGAGGGTCTCGATCTTGTCGTTTTCTTCGGTGCCGGTTCCGTGGGCGGAGATGTAATCGATGTCACCCGGTGACAGTTGCGCACTCTTCAGCGCCGCTTCCATGGCCGCGACCCCGCCGCGGCCGTCCTCGTGGATGTCGGTAATGCGGAACGCGTCGGCGGTGGATCCGAACCCGACGATCTCTGCCAGGATGTTGGCACTTCTGGCGCGCGCGTGTTCCAGCTCCTCCAGCACGAGGATTCCGGCCCCTTCGCCGAGGACGAATCCGTCGCGGGTTCGGTCGAAGGGTCGGGAGGCGGTCTGGGGAGAGTCATTTCGGGTGGATAGTGCTGTCAGTCGGCTGAATCCGGTCACGCCGAGCGGGTGGATCATGCTGTGGGTCCCGCCGGAGATCATGACGTCGGCGTCGCCGTATCGGATGATGTGTGTGGCCTCTCCGATGGCCTGTGTGCTGGCTGCGCAGGCGGTGAGGGTGTTGAGGTTGGGTCCTTCGGCGCCGAAGTGGACGGCGAGGTGTGCACCGGCCATGTTGGGGTCCTGCTCGAGTTCGCAGGTGGCGTCGAGCATTTGGAGCGCGTTTTGCGCCCAGCGCGGTGCGTCGAGCGGCGTTGCTTGTCCTTGATCATTGCGACACCCGACGACGGCAGCGTCGGCGAAGGGTTGGAAGTTGATCGGTCCCTCGCCACCACCGAGGTAGACGCCGACACGGGTTGGATCCAGGCCGAGGTCGCTGTCGAGGCCGGCGTAGCGCCACGCCATTACCGCGGCGGCGAGAGCGAATCGTGCGTTTCGGCTTCCTTCGCGATGGGCCTCTACGTTTTTCTGAACGAAGTCATCCAGTGAGAAGTTTCTCACTTCGGCGGTGAAGGCGGAGGGGAAGGTCTTGGCGTCGAACAATGTGGTTGGTGCGACGGCGCACTGTCCTTCGAGCATCCGTTTCCACGCAGATTCAAGGTCATGCCCGAGCGGTGTGACCCAGCCTGCTCCCGTAATGACGATGCGTCGATCCATCTTGTTACTCCTCAAACTTTCGGATCACCAGCGCGCCGCTCTGCCGACCGGCGAGCGCGTATCCGAGGCTGACGGCCTGCGAGATCTTCGCATCGACCGGGTCGTTTTGTACGAACCGAAAGTCGCAGTCGGCGTCGAGATCGCCGGTGTTGAACGAAGGCGGGATGGTGTTTCGATAGAGTGCCATGACGGTGGCAGCGAAGTCGATCGCTCCGGCGCCGGCTCCGTTGTTTCCGACGGATCCTCGGGTCGTTAGCGCCGAAATTTCGGCGAGTTTCGCGCCGAACGCGTCGTTCCAGGCGGTCATCTCCGCGGCGTCGTGTTCGATGGTTGCGGTGCCGAAGGGTGTCACGAGATCAATCGACGCCTTGGTCGTTCCGGCGTCGGCCAGCGCGTTTTTGAGTGCCAGGCTCATTCCGCGTCCGGCGGGGTCTGGTTTGGACCAACTGTGGACGTCGGCTGCGGCGCCGAAGCCGACCATTTCCGCGTAGATTCTCGCTCCCCTTGCCTTGGCGTGATCGAGTGCTTCGAGAATGACCAGGCCGCCCCCTTCTGCGGCGACCATTCCGCGACGTTTGGCGCCGAAGGGTCGTGATGCTGTTTCGGGGTTGTCGTTGTCGTCGGTGGTCAGACGGTTCCACAGCTGAGGTCTGGCCATCGACATGGGGTTGATCTTACTTTCGGCGCCGCCGCAGACGCTGACATCGACATCGCCTCGTGCGATCGTTCGGAAGGCCTCGCCGATGGCGAGGTGGCTTGATGCTTCGGCACAGGTGATGGTGTTCGACAAGGCCTGGGCATCGTGGACGATGGTCACGTGGCAAGCGAGCATATTGGGCAGGAACTTCAGGAGCCAGAGCGGGGTGAGATTGCTCATTCCCTCCGTGCCCCAGTGGGTGAGGCTGAATCGGTCCTGCTCGTCGACGGCGGTGTTGAGCGCGCCGGCGAGTTCGGTGAGGTCGGCGCAGATCAGTCCGGCGCCGATATTTGCGCCGAAGCGGCGGCTGTCGATGTTCGGCTCGCCCTGGGCTTCTCCCCGTTCGACAACGCACTTGGTTTTCAGTCCCGCATCGGTGACGGCGTGGTAGGCACAGGCCACAGCGATTTCGATGTCGCGCGACATCACCTTGACGCTTTTTCGGTAGCCTTTAGGAATGAAGTCTCGCAGTGAGAAGTCGGGGAGTTCGCCGGCGATTTGCGAGGGTTGGCCGGACGGATCGAACGTTTGAATGCGGCGCAGTCCTGATTGCCTCTGGACGAGTGCGTCCCAGAACGTTTCGATGCCCAGTCCGATCGGCGTCGCGACGCCGAGGCCCGTTACGACGACCCGCCTTTTACCCGCCATGCGTTATTCCACTCCCGTCCGCATCCAGACGGCGGAAGCCCGCCAGCAGGTTCATGAACTGTTGTGTGAACACGAAATTATGATCCGGCAGATCGAGCGTTTTTTCCGCCTGATTCACGTGGGAGAACATCAGATCCACGTTTCCGATCTGCGATCCGTTTTTGAATACCGTTCCACTCGTCACGGCAGCCCGTTCGTCGAGCGAGTCGACGGTGGCGTCGTAACGCAGTTGGTCGCCCGGTCCGGCGTAATCGGAGAACGCAGCGGAGCGGATCTTAGCAAGAATCACGTTTTCCGCGAACCCCCGCGCTTCTCCGACGAGGATTCCGGCGGTCTGGGCCATACCCTCGATCATCAGCGTCGGCGGCATGACGGGATAGCCTGGGAAATGATCGTGGAGGTAGTCCTCGGCGAGCGTGACGTTTTTGACGGCGGACGCGCGCTGCTTTGAGACGAACTCGACGAAAGCGTCAATCCAGATCCAACGCATCATATCCTCGGCGTCGATTGCTCTTTGGTTTGACCGTCACGCGAATGATCGCCTGTCGCGTCGATCCCCTGGTTCCCAACGTTGTTTGGCGGCCGCTACGTTCACTCTCGGGATTGTCCGCCAGCCCGCCGGATGGTCCGTTCCGCCATGTCAGGCTCGTCGCCTCCTGGGCTTTCTTCCCCGTCCCGGCTAGGCGGCCGCCAGTTTGATCTCGACGTAGTTGACGATCGTATTGACGGTGAACAGCTCGGGCATCTTCGAGACGAAGGGTGCATCGGCGAACTGGGAGAAGTCGGCATGGGGCATGGCGGCTTTCAGTTGTTCCAGTCCTTCCGGAGTGACCTTATCGCCGTCGACGAACTCTGGATTGTTCAGGATGTCGTCGGGGAAGAGCTCGCCCTTGGGGATCTTGATGGCGAAGGCCTTTTCGAGGCGAAAGACAATGTCGAGAAAGTCGATACTCTCGGCGCCCAGGTCGCCCTGGAGCGTCGCTTCAGCGACCACCTCGTCGTCATCTACGCCCAGTGCGTCGGTCAGGACCTCTCGAATCGTTGTAAAGACCTCATCTCGGCTTGGCGCCATCGTACACAGACCTCCATCTCGCTTTCGGAGCGTTACACTCGAATGATCGCAACCGGGCGGTCAACCCTGGCTGTGTTTCTTGTTTCAGCGGCATAAATCGGCGAACCGCGTCCTCGCCGCGGCCATCCACTTCTGGTCCACCTGTGCGTTTGTGCCCAGTGGCTGTTCGGTCGTGGCATGAACAAGACCGAATCTCGCGCGGACGACTTCTTCGTCACGGCAGTGTCCTACGCCGGCGAAGTCGCTCTGGTCGCGCGCCAGACGGCGGCAGGTGACGGTCAACGTCAGCACATTTCCCGGACGCACAAAGCTCTTATACGTTACGTTTTTCGCCTCGCGGAGCAAGATGATCGGGGCGGCGAAATCCTGTGCGTCCCGCACGAGCCAGGCGCCGGCCTCGACGAGCGCTTCGAGCATAAAGACGCCTGGGAGCACGGGGAAGGTCGGAAAATGGTCCGCCAGGTATTCCTCCGCCAGAGAGACAGCCTTGACCGCCACAATTCGTTCACCCCGCGACAGTTCGACAATGTGGTCGATCAACTCGAACTTCATGACGTCTCTACGATACGGATTCCGGTCGGAAACGCCACGGTTGGCGCCGGTACGTGGATTGGGCGTTCGGCGGCTCGGGTCACCAATCGAAATGGCTGGAGAGGCCGCCGCGGAGAGGTTTCTTCCGTTTCTTGGGGGGTTGGGGTGGTTCGCTGTTGGCGTCGGCCATGGCTGCGGTCGCCTGATCGGGGGCCTTGACCTGCTTGAGAGACAGGGAGATTCGCCGTTCTTCTTTGTCGATCCCCAGGACTCGAGTTTCGACCTCCTGCCCGACTTTCAGGACTTCGCCGCAGGATCTGACGCGTCGATCCGAGAGTTCCGAGATGTGGATCAGCCCTTCGACGCCTGGAATCAGCTCGACGAAGGCGCCGAAATCGGCAAGTCGGGTAACGGTTCCCTTGGCCAGCGAATTCGGTTCAAAACCGTCGAGGACACCCTCCCACGGGTCGCCCTGGACCTGTTTGATGCTCATGGAGAGTCGGCGTTTGGGTTGATCCAAGGCGACGACGACGACGTCCACCATATCTCCGGGATTGACGACGTCGGAGGTCTTTTGGACTCGGGTCCACGACATCTCGCGGATGGGGATGAGGCCCTCGACGCCGGGTTCAAGCTCGGCGAAAGCACCGAACTCGGCGATTCGGACGATCCGAACTTTGAGCGTTGTGCCGACGGGGTAGTGTTTCTCGGCATGATCCCAGGGATCGGGCTGGGTCTGCTTGAACCCCAACGAGATTCGCCCGCGTTTCATGTCGATCTTGAGGACTTGGACCTCGACTTCCTGGCCGAGCGACAGGACGTCTTCGACTTTGTCGACGGTTCCCCAACTGACGTCACGGATGTGGACGAGGCCTTCGAGTCCGCCGAGGTCGACGAAGGCGCCGAACTCGGTGATGTTCCGGACGGTGCCCTTTCGGACTTGTCCGACGGCGAGTTCTTCTTTGAGCTGCTCAGCGGCCTGGGCCTGCTCGCGCTCGATCAGCTTTCGCCGGCTTACGACGATATTCTTGGCGCGCCGTTCGACCTCGATGACTTCGCAGCGGATTCGCTCGTTCAGTAGTACGGAGACGTCCTTCATGGGCGAGGCGCTTGCCTGGGAGACGGGCATAAAGCCGCGAATGCCGTTGAAGTCCACTTCGAGCCCGCCCTTGATGAGGCCGGTGACACGACCTTCAAGCAGCATTCCCTTGGCGAGGCTGTCCCAGTTTGCCCGTTGGACTGCGCCTTTGCGGCGGAGAATCAGGAGGTCGGCCTCTTTGTCGTGGCGGTCGATCATGACGCTCATGCGTTGACCGACCTCGACCGATTCGCCCTCTTTGACCTGAGCGCGGGGGAGGATGCCCTGAAGCTTGGGCCCGAACTCCAAAAAGACCTCATCGTCGTTGCAGGCGACGATGCGGCCGATGAGCTCCGAACCTGGTGCCGTCGACTCGTTGGAGGTATCCGCCCCGCAGAGTTCGGCCAGGTCGTCGGGGTTCATTGACGCCATAGCGTCGGCTACTTCCCGCTCGAGGTCGGAGGGAAGCTGGGAGGGTGGGTCGAAGGCCTGGGATGGTGTTACGTCGCCATCCGGCGTCGAGTGAGGGGTCGGATCGACGTTGTCAACGTTATCCGAGGCCTCGGGTTTCCGTGGATCATCCATACTGCGTCCAACTTCAGCCGCAAACTCCAGCTTTTCACCACGACCGGACTTCTGGTGTGGAAGGAGTAACACATGCCGTCTGCGAGAGCGGGTGCTTTGTAATTGGAGGGTGAATCGAAGTCAAGAAGTTCGGAAACGCCCGGCGATTCCGCGACTGGGATCGACGCCACTCGGTCAGAAGATTACCGGACGGGTCTTCATTGAG